>JAQVCG010000023.1:0-20504 GCA_028689875.1 Candidatus Rifleibacteriota bacterium
AAGCCATTTATTAGGTCCCACTTGGCGTCATATTTTAAAGTCTTCTGATCTTATTCTCAATTAGCTTTGGTCTTCTTTAAGACCACCCCGCCGCGGCAGGAAGTTCATTTTATCACTTTAGATAAACAATGTCAATAATTATTTAAAAAAATTTTGTACCGATTTATTTAATATTCAGTTCAAAACCAATTATTTAGTCAACTCGCTTAACTTTTCTTCGAAATATTTAATGTCGTCAGGTCTGAAACCAGCGTGAATAAAAGCGATCTTACCGTCTTTATCAATTATTACTGAACTTGGAGTGTAAGAGAATCCATATTTTTCAGGAACTGAGAAAATCGGGTCTAAGAGTACAGGGTAATTAATATTATTATGAGCCGCCCAAGATACGAGCATCGGTTTGCCAAGAAGGTCTACTCCAACTGCAACCACGTTAATTTTGTCTCCATATGCACGCTTTACTTCTTGCAAAGCCTTGGCTTCTTGTAAGCAAGAATAGCAAGCACTTTGTATGAAGAACAAAACTGTCGGCTTTCCAATAAAGTCGTTTAAGCTTTCCATTTTATCAGTTGACAAATTCGGCAAAGAAAATTCGGGTGCGGGATCGCCTATTTTCAATTCAACATCTTCACCAAAAAGGTCGTCGCCCTCGCCTATTGTGACCATGCTTGTCGGACCTGCCGCATAAGAGCTAACTGTAGCAGTGCCAAAGAATAAAGCCGAGGCAATAAGTATCGCATAAAGTTTCCGCATAACTCGGGATCTCCTTAAGATAACATATTAAAAGTCTAACATAGAAAAATCCACTAATCAAGAAATTACAGCAAGCATTAAATCAGTAAATGGCTTATTGATAATCAACCGTAAATCCTGTATAATCAGAGATACACTAAGATTGGGAAACAAAATAATGAACAAAAAAGGAATTGTAAACGCAATTGTACTTTTAGTATTCTGCACTGCAAGTAGTGTTAGTTTGTCAGCAAGTGGTTCCGGCCTTATTTTGCCTATGCCCGGCCAAACTACAAACCCACCTAAACAGCCGCAGAAAGGCACAGACTCGCAAGACATAATTCAACCAGCAAAAGTAAGTTTGCCTAATAACACAAAAAAAAATAGCAATGCAAAGCCAGATTTTGAACTTAATCCTGACAAAATATTTATTCCTTTACCAGAAATAACAAAAGACCCCAAAACGGGCGTTG
This sequence comes from Candidatus Rifleibacteriota bacterium, assembly GCA_028689875.1. Lineage (GTDB taxonomy): Bacteria > Muiribacteriota > Ozemobacteria > Ozemobacterales > Ozemobacteraceae > MWDD01. Next base: position 1,206 of record JAQVCG010000023.1, read on the forward strand.
TCAAGGTTAACAAAAGACCAGAGATAAAAAAGCCGACACCAAGGCCTCTGGATCCAATTATTGTAACCCCGGCCGCAAACAAACCGAAACCTAATGTTCAAATAATTGTGTCTCCGGTCAAGCCTATTCCCGCAGACATACCCGCCTCTTCTATTGACGAAGAACCAGATTGTTATCCGGTTCCAAGCAATGAAATAACTGTAAGCGGCGCAGAAGTCGCTCCCCCGATGATAACAACAGATGAAGAGCCGCAAATTGTAGTTACAGAGAATAGCGGTGAACTGACTTTGTTTCCAAAAGACACAGGCTCAGCTATTTTTATGGTAATGAAATCCTGGAAATGTGATGACTATGATGCAGGAACTTTACTCGAGCACGCAGTCGGGGTATATGCAGGAGAAGCGGACGACCCCTTCCAAATTAAAGGGTTGCCCGTAGAAGCGCAGGCTTACGACGTAACGATAGAAGAAGAAGACATAACTCTTGACGAGCTATTAGACATAGTCGCTCAAAAAGCCGGAAGGGACTGGGGTGTAGATATGAACTCAAGAACCATATACTTTTACCCTGCCGGCGTTCGCTCAAATTCATATGATTTGTGGTAGGAGAAAATGATGAAGAATTTTAGAATCGCGGTCTTTTTGTTACTATTGGTGTTCGTTTCGGGCTCTTTGTTCGCTTTTTCGCGTGACTGGGAAAAATACCCCGCTTACGTAGAAATCACAGGGGCCAACCGCGTTTGTGCAATAGGCGACATTCACGGGGCTTTTGAAGAACTTACTGCCAGTTTAAACGCACTAAATGTGGCCAAATTGTCATCAACAGAAAAGTTTAGATTCGACTGGATCGGGAAAGACACTGTATTAGTTTTTACAGGCGACTTTAACGATCGCGGATTGAACACCAAACAAATCTATGATGCAATTATTGATTTGCAGAGCAAAGCTGCTAAGACTGGCGGACAAATAATCGTAACTCTCGGAAACCACGAAGCAATGCTTTTGAACGGACAAATTGAAAACTGGGCAAAAACATTAACTTCTCATAAAAAGCAACATTATCAGAACACCATTGATTCTTTTACGCGCGACGGCCTTGATTTTCACCAAGCAATTTCTGAAAAAGGCACATATGGCATTTGGATACGCAATCGACCTTTGTTTGCCGTAGTTAACGGATATATGTTTGTGCACGGTGGTTTGCCCAAAGTTCCCACAACCAAATCAAATTTGGCAGCAAGTTACCGCGATTCTGTAACGAAGGGCGATTACAGTAAAGGCATTTTTATGAATCATGATATGGTTCTGTGGAACAGAGACTGGTGGAAAGACGACATTCTCGTCAGCCGCAATCTTAAGGTGTTGGGCGTAATGGGCGTTGTTTTTGGTCACACAGTCGGAGCACTTGGAACCAAAGGCACCATTCAAGTTAAGGACAACAGACTGATTTCGATTGATATTGGTATGACCCCTGCTTACGGCAATAGCAACGGCGGCGGCCTTGAAATACTAAGAACAGACTCCGGGCGTCTGACTTTCACTGCTTTCTACCCTGATCGCCCGTCAGAGCATTTGTTCGACATTGAAATGTCTGCATCTGCATATTAAGCGATATAAAAATAAAGCTCCCGAATCAAATTTCGGGAGCTTTTTAATTTTAACAGCCTAGCCAGCCTTTTTCCATCCAGCTGTCGGCCAAAGTATCGTATTCGTCGTCTAACAAACCGAATAACAGAGCATCACACCATTTTCCGCCTATAAACAAAGATTTTCTTTCTAGACCTTCTTGAACAAAACCAAGTTTTTTAACCAGAGCAAGCGATCTTTGGTTGTCAGCCGAAATTTTAACGTTAACTCGGTGCAGGCAAGCTTCTTCAAAAGAGAAAGAAACGAGCGTCGCCAGGGCTTCGGTCATATAACCTTTGCCGACCTTATCTTCATCAAGCCAATAAGAGACCAATCCCGACCTTTGAATGCCGTAATCAACCGAGTGCAGTGCAATTTTACCAATCATTTCTGTTGTAATTGCATCAAAAACACCAAGGTCGAGCCTGAGTCCCTTTTTTGCAAAGTTTTGGTCTTCAGCAATCAGCTTCACCACGTTCTCAAGCCTTAGCACCTCCGGTTGCGGCTGCAGCCATTTTGACAGAAAATTTCTATTTTTGATCATGAGCTGCCGCAACTCAACCGCATCAATTTTGCGGCACCTGCGCAACAATGTTCGATTTGTGAAAAGAGTGCGCTTAAGAGGCATAATTCCGGCGAAAATTTCTACCGGTTTTTGCAGCATTTCAAGAATTGCATCGTCTCTGAAATTGTTTAGCATGGTTTTCCACCTTTACGGAACAAAATATCGAGCGTCTCTATTAAATATAACAAATCCTGAGACAGAAAGCACAGGAATCATCAAATTATTTTCAGTTAATTTAATTCCAACCTTTTCTGCCTCTATAAGCCTTAACAGGTCTTTTTGAGCCGCCAAATCGGGACAAGCAGGGTATCCGAACGAATACCTGCACCCCATAGGTTTATTATCGGTTAAAATAATATCCTCAAAGAGCTCCCTGTGCATTTTTCGATGTATATAAACCGCCGCGCAGTCGGCCAATTCAGCACCCAGCCCGTGCAACAAATGATAGTCTCTATACATTCCATCGCCATAAAGTTTGTTTTCAGCTTCGATAATTTTATCACCCACCGTAGCCGCCCAAACACCGATTACATCATCGCCTGTGTCAGAAACAAAATCAGCCAGGCACAAATATGGTGCCGTCTTTTGCCTCGGAAACTCAAATTCCGTCACAACAAGCCCAACTTCGTCTAAAATTTTAATTTTATTTTCTTCGCCCAAGCATCTGTAATAAGCATATACAGCCTTGGCCTGCAGCACCTTTTGCTCTTGTTCAAACTCAATAAACTTGCTTAAAAGCGGCCTTGCCGTATTTTCGATAATATTCTCATATTCTCTTTCACTTCTGTTAGCCCTCTTAAACCCCCATCTTGCCTCAAACAAAGTCTTATGAGACAACAATTTAAACAATTCTCCCGAGTCGATTTGCTCAAGCTTCTTGCCTAACATTTCAGGGTCGTATCTTTTTGCACCGCCCTTGAACTGGTGCCTGTTAGCTTCTGCTGCAATTTTGTTTTGGGGAATTGGCAAAACCCGCTTTTTTCTTGAGCGCTTCGTTGTCTGTATCGCTTCTTTAACGGAGTTTTCTTTATCGTTAATCGCTCTTTTTAATACGTTTACCGCTTCAACCGCGTCTGCCGCGTAAAACACCCTTCCCTTATAGCATTTTTGCAGTTCATTCTCAACAAAATCAGCTGTTAACGCCGCTCCGCCAACCACCACATCAGGCAAAAAATTTCTTCTATTCAGTTCTTCTAAGTTTTCTTTCATAACAGCCGTCGAACAAACCAGCAGTCCGCTCATACCGATAAACTGTGCTTCATGCTGTTTTGCGGCCGCAATCATTGTATCAATATCAACTCTGATTCCCAAATCGATCACATCAAAGCCGTTATTAGCCAGCATAATGTTAACAAGGTTTTTGCCTATGTCGTGCACATCGCCCGCCACCGTCGCCAAAACGAACTTTTTCGCATTATCCTGCTCTGCCTTAACCATTTTCGGTCTAAGCAGATCAATAGCCTTTTTCATAACTTCCGCCGACTGCAGCACAAAAGGCAGCTGCGTTTCGCCTGCCGCAAAATAATCGCCAACCTGCTTCATCGCCGGCAGCAGCACATCATTGATAATGTCTTTTGCAGCCGCAATTATAAGCACCTCTTGCAACAGCTCTTCTAGCTCTGAGCTATCTCCATCAATAACTTTATCTCTCAATTTCTCTTTGACCGACAATTTTTCGGCACTCTTCCTGCCGTCCCGCGCATTATTTTGTCCCTCGAAAGCCCTTAAATATGCCCTTAAATCAGAGCCGTCGCCACTTTTGTTAAAAACTAAATCCAGCGCCGCCTCCCTTTTGTCATGCGCAATCGAAAACATCGGCATTATTCGCGACGGGTTTACAATAGCACAGCTCAAGCCGTTCTTAACTGCCTCAGCCAAAAATACGCTGTTCAAAATCTCGCGCGGTTCCTCTTTGAGGCCAAACGAAACGTTGCTCACCCCCAAAACCGTATTTGCCGCAGGCATCGCTTCGCTTATAAGCTTAATCGCCGCCAAAGTCTCTGCCGCCGCGCTTCGCAGCGACTCTTCACCGCTTGCCACTGTAAAAGTCAGCGGGTCAAAAATCAAATCTTTCTCTCTAAACCCCACTTCATCGCACAAAATATTGCGCATTCGCACCGCAACTTCAAGCTTTTTCGCAGCCGTTTTCGCCATTCCGGTTTCGTCTATTGTCAGACATATCAGGGAAGCGCCAAAACGATGTGCTTCTTTTGCAATCTCTTTCAGCCTCGCTTCTCCCTTCTCTAAATTAACCGAATTCACGACACATCTGCCGCCGTGCAGTCTTAATGCGGCCTTAAGAGCTTCAAAATTAGTTGAATCTATAACCAGCGGCATATTAACCTGCAAAGCAAACATTCTTGCAAGCTTTTTTAAATCTTCAACTTCATTGCGGCCTGCATAAGCAACGCAAAGGTCGATCATATGTGCACCGCCCTTAGCCTGCTCTTTTCCCATTTTTACCATTCTGTCAAAATCTTCGCGCTCCAGCAATTCTCTGAACTTCTTTGCCCCAATAGCATTTGTTCTTTCACCAATCAGGGTCGGCGCCGGTTCCTGCTTTAAATCGACAGCCTCAAAAAGCCCCGCAGCCCGTGCCTTATCTTCAACCGACCTTTGCGCCGGCTTAACACCTTTAAGCAATTCAACTACGCGCTTCATATGTGCAGGCGTTGTGCCGCAGCAGCCGCCCACGATATTTACGCCCATTTCTTTTACAAACTTAACCTGAAACTCAGCAAACTCATCGGGCGTCATTTTATAAAACGGTTTGCCATTGACATTTTCCGGCAAACCCGCATTTGGCATTACGCTCAACGGTTTTTTCCATATTTCTGCCAATTTTAAAACGTGACGCACCATTTCGAGTGGCCCTGTTGAGCAGTTTATACCTAAAGCATCTATAAAATCGTATGGTTCTAATGCCGCCGCAATTGCCCCTAAGTCAGAGCCTACGAGAATTTTTCCGTTCGCCTCAGCTGTAACCGAAACCACAACGGCACACCTTTTTTTGTTTTTCTCAAAAACCTTTTGCGCCGCAAAAAGCGCCGATTTTATCTGCAATAAATCTTGGCACGTCTCAATTTGCAAGATATCAATTCCCGCATCTGTCAGCGCCTCAAACTGCTCTATATAAGCCTCTGACATATAATCAAAGTCTGTTTTATCGAGTGACGGCAGCAACGAAGTCGGCCCTACCGACCCCGCAACAAGCACTTTAGGCATATCGCTCTTACCGGCAATGCACTCTGCAATAGCTTCTCTTGCAATACGCACGGCCGCCAAATTTATTTCTCTAACCCTCTCTTCGAGCCCGTATTCTTGCAGCGTAATTTTTGTCGCTCCAAACGTATTAGTTTCGATTACCCGACAACCCGCTTCAACAAACGATTTGTGCACCGACTTAACAGCCTGCGGACAAAACAGATTCAGCGCCTCGCTGCACCCTTTCTTGCCCCCATAATCTTCGCTCTTGAGTTCTAACGCAATGAGATTTGTTCCCATAGCGCCATCATAGACCAGAACCTCGTTTTTCACCAAACTCTCGAAAAGCTCAACAGACGCTGATTTCATTCGTTTCTCCGTCACAGTCCCAAAACATCAATAATTTTGACAATGTTTTCCACACGCCCGAAAGGCACGCTCAACTGCACCCCGTTAACAATGTTTTTCACTCTTTCGAGAGCTTCGCGCGCAATCATTATGCCCTCTTCACGCTGTGCCTCAATGCTATTCGCCTTGCGCAGCCGCTCCATTATTGGTTGCGGCACCGCCGCCCCGGGCACTTCATTATTCATAAACTCAGCATTTTTCAACCCCGTCAGCGGCCAAATGCCTGCAAAAATAGGAATTCTCACGTGTTTTATCTTCTCTAAAAACCTTTCTAACAAGTCGACATCAAATACCGGCTGCGTAATCGCGTATTCAGCTCCCGCATCGACTTTCCACTCGAACCTGCGCACCTCAAGGTCTATATCTATCGCCCCCGGGTTCACCCCTACCCCGCACACAAAGCCCGTTGGCCGCCCTATCAGATTATTACCCAGATCGCGACCGTGATTCAGCCGATTCACAATATTAACCAGCCCAATCGAATCAATGTCGAAAACCGCTGTCGCCTGCGGATAATTGCCAACCTTAGGCGGGTCGCCCGTTATTGCAAGAATGTTTCTCAAACCAAGTGCGTAAGCCCCCAGCAAATCAGATTGTATGCCCAAAATGTTTCTGTCGCGGCAGCAATAATGCAAAATCGTTTCGATTCCAACTTTTTTCTCGATTAATAGCGCCATTGCCAGCGGGCTCAATCTCGCCGACGCCCTCGGCCCATCCGGAATATTTACCGCATCGATTCCGATATCTTTAAGCTGCTGCGCCTTTACAATCACCGAGTCGGGGTCGCACCCCTTCGGCGGCGTTAATTCTGCTGTCACAATAAACTTTTTCGCCGCAAGTTTTTCGCCAAAAGCCGATTTATCTTTTTGCAAAATCAAACTGACTTCGCTCTCTATCTTCACATCTGATTTCAGTATTTGGGAAACGGCCTTCTTACCCCCGGGTGTAAGTGACCTGACTGCATTAGCGACCCATTTGATGTGTTCCGGAGTAGTTCCGCAACAGCCACCCACCGCTCTCACGCCCAGCTGAATAAAACGTCTGGCATATTCCCCGAAATATTCCGGATTACACAAATAAATCATACGCCCGTCTACGACCTTCGGCAGCCCCGCATTAGGCTGCGCAATTAAAGGTTTTGATGTAATGACGTGCATTTTTTCGATAGCATCAAACATGGTTTTAGGGCCTACCGAGCAGTTTAAGCCTATAACATCTGCGCCCCATTCATCGAGCTTTGCCGTAAACACATCAACGCTGGTGCCATAAAGCGCGTTGCCGTCTTCGTTTATGGTCATAGAAGCAATAATCGGCTTGTCTGTCAGCTTTCGTATCGCTTTTATAGCCTGATGCAATTCGTTCAAATCAAAGAAGGTTTCCAAGATGAACAGATCGACTCCGCCCGCCAACAGTCCCTTAGCTTGCTCAGAAAAGGCATCTTCAGCCTCTTGCACCGAAGTTTTACCCCAAGGCTCGATTCTGATGCCTAACGGCCCAATCGACCCTGCAACCCACGCCTTATCGCCGGCAACTTCTCGCGCCAGTTTCGCTGCCTGAAAGTTAATAACCTCAAGTTTTTCGGCCAACCCGTGCGGCTCTAACTTAAAGCGGTTTGCACCGAAACTATTTGTCTCTAATACCATAGCGCCCGCATCAAGATATTCTTGGTGAACTTCTTTAATCAAGGCCGCCTGCGAAAGGTTAAGCTCATCGTAGACCCTGTTTATATAGACACCTTTCTCATAAAGGCGCGTGCCCATTGCGCCATCAAATATGACAACGTCGTTTTCGATGTAATCCATGAAGTTTTGCAATTTATTTTCTCCGCATTGTTTCGTTATTTTGCTGTTAAAACATTATTTCGCGCCCTATCAAAGAGCTTTTTATATACGGGCAACATGTCAGGCTCGCTGACATACTGCTCAATTTCGTCTATTTTTATCCATTTCACTCCGCTGTTTTCATCTAACTTAGCCGTTAGCACCTCTGACTCATCGGCTTCAAACAAATATGCCAAAGACAGGTGCAAATGTGAAGATATATATTTATTTTTCTTAAAGTGCCCCCAAACAGGCAGCACATCAATTGATGCAAGACGACCTTCATTTATCGGCGTTATATTTTTTATTCCGGTTTCTTCTTTTGCCTCTTGAGCGGCCAGAGCAAATAAATCTTCTGCTCCATCAGCGTGCCCGCCGGTCCAAGACCACGATTTGTAAATATTATGGTATACCATTAAAGTTTTATCGGCAGTTTTATTTAAAATAATCGATGAACCGGTAATATGCGCAAAAATGTTTTCTCGCGTCAATATATTATCACAAAATAATGAAACATACTTCAAAATAGTCTGTTTATCAGCATGTTCTTGTTCGTTTACGGGTAAGTAACCTTTAATTTCTTCGATATAATTCAACTTATTTTTCCTCACGCACAAACTTCTGTTCTATTTAAAAAAGCAAAAAGAGAGGGCTTATCGCCGCCCCTTTTTGCTTTAATTTCGTTTTCTACCAATCTTTACATTCTAGGCCCAGAACCTTAGCAACACCTGCTCCATATGCGGGATCTGCCTTTTTGCAGTTGCCTATATGGTGATAATACATCTTTGTTTTTCTTTATCTGAACAAAATCTCAGTGAAAGTTACACTATTCTAACTTAAATAAAACTTAATAGCAAATCAAATCTTAACTGCGATTTCGCCCAGCACTTTTATTCCCTCGCGCGTAATTTCGGTATTTAAAGCCATCGCCCGCACTCCGCCCGCCACCACTTCACGCAGAGTTTTCGCATATTCCGGGTCGATTTGCTCTGCCGGCCCCACCCACTCAACGTTGCTTCTTCCCGCAAAAAACAGAATCACCGCATTCCAGCCCGCCTTGTGCATCTCAAGCAAGTGCTTCAAGTGTTTTTGTCCTCTCTCAGTCACTGCATCAGGGAAAAGCACAGCGCTGCCGCCCTGCTTCATCGTAGCGTTTTTAATTTCAACGATTGTCGGTGCTTTTTTCGATTCAAAGCCAATATTATCGAGCTTAATACTTCTTTTTAAGTTAAAACCCACACCTTCATATTCCGTTAAATGTTCTTTATTGAACAAACATAGGTCAAAACGGCTTCCAACATCGCACTTGACTTCGCTCTGCAAAAACTCATACCCTGCCAACGAGGGCACCGCATTTTTGACAATCGACAGCTCAACAGCTCTGTTAGGCAGCATTGTGTTAACCATAACCCTGCCGTCTTTCATCTCGACTGCCTGCAATGAATACATCAACTTGCGCTTGCAATCGTTGGGCAAAGCAGTCATAACAACATTTGCATTTTCTTCCCAGCATGTTTTCATGCTTCCGCTGTTTGCAACGTGCGCCACAACAACTTCGCCCGAATCAAGCCTTACATCAGCCAAAAACCGTTTATACCTTTTGATTATTTTGCCATAAACCAACGGCTTCGCAAACGGTAAATAAACATTATCCATTTATTTTTTTTAACTCGCAATCATGCGAAAATAAGATTTTTTTAAGCCCATTTTTTCATAAAGTCTCATAGCTTTCATGTTTGCTAAATCAACATGTAATGAAAAATTTCCACCTGTTAAACGCCTTACTTCATCCATAATTCGCGTGCCAATCCCTCTTGACCCGGCCGAAATATCGGCACCAATATAAACCAAATGAAACTCAGGCAAGACTTTCTTAACGGGCATTCTAATCAAAACAGCTAATCCGCGCAGCTTTCTGTTTATAAAAGCTCCTAAAACTATACCGGTGTCAAATGCTGAATTAATTGCTTCTAATACACTTTCGCGATCATCCCCGTATTCTCCGAGATATTGTTCAACTTTTTCTGCCAATTCAGAAACATCATCAAATTCATCTCTATCCAATTCTCTTATTATGAGATCGTTTTTTCCTTTTTCAAGAAGAATTACATTGGTGTCATCAGAAGTCAGCTGTCCATCTGAATATAATGAAGCGCAAGTTGCCAATGCAGCGGCACCCCTAAATGAAACCTTTAAATTTTCAGTTTTTTTAACCAAATTCTGAAATTTTCTTATTTCATCATGCGTAACGGGGATAATCGAACCGCCTGAATCATATACTGTATTCAGAACATTTTGGGGAGCTAAAATGTTATATTCTATATCGTTGTCGTGCAATCCCTTATATCTGTTAAAAACTACACCGGCTTCACACAACTTACGATTTTCAGAAAAAGCTTTAAAAATTTCATTAGTAGTGTCTGAACATGCAACATAAATTCGCGGAATACGCTGAATAACTTCTCGTCGCCACAGCTCTCTAAAACCCAGATGCAGAGCTGTTATAATTGCACCATCGCTCAAAAAACAAAAAACATTGTCAGGATTCTTACCCAGCTTTTTTGTTATTTCTTCTGCAATCTCAGAATAAACTGAATCGCTTATACAAGAATTTTCACTCCCACTATTGGCATCATACCAACCATTTTGTTTTGCCAAATTTTTGCTTTCTTGAAGAGATTCGTAATAGCAGTTCCCATGCTCAATAATTTCTACCCAAGGCGCATTAACCCAAAATCTTTTCTTTTCTTTCAAAGAACCAACCGGCATTAAAACCTTACAACTTATTTTGAACATTCCCGCCATATATGCAAGAGACTGCCCTAGCGGCCCTAAAGAAGCGACCGTCAATGTATTAAAACCCAATTGAAGTGCTTCTTTAGCCAAATAATATGACAAACGATCGTGCACGTGTCCGGTCGGATTAACACCTTCCATCTTTAAATACAGTGATTCTGCCCCGATAATCTTACCAATTTTTTTTGTTTCATAAAGCACCGTGTGCCCTATTCTACTTTTTAATAATTTCACTTATACCTCCGGTTACGTCGTGCGGCACTTTGCGCAAAAAGCAAAATGCCGCTGGAAATCTTACTTATTGAGCCCGTTATTAGCAGTGATTTCTGCTGCTAATTTTCGCCCGAGCTCCATAGCTTCTTCTTCATTTAAAGGCACGTTATCGTGCTTTAATGGCTGAGCTTCTTGCATAAAAACGCTTCTTGTGGGAAAAGCAAATTCGACTTTAAGACGTGAAGCCAATTTAATTATGTCTGAATACAAACGATGTTTAGCCTCTAATTCCCTTACCCAATCCGGGGTTTTCACAAAACAATAAATCATTATGCCCAAAGAAGACTCATTAAATGCGTTCAGGTTGATGATAAAATAATCTTTTCTTGTGTGAGGGTGTCTGCGAATTATCTCACGAATTCCTTCGCAAAAACTGTCTATTTTCTCGGGCGGCGTATTGTATGCAATTCCTATGGTAGAAGTTATTCGTCTGTAATTTCTTGCCCCGTAGTTATCAATTTGAGCGTTAATCAATTCGGAGTTTGGAATCGTAATAACCGAATCATAAAAAGTTCTGATGCGTGTGCTACGAACACCAACCGATTCAACTGTTCCATCGGCTTTGCCGATTGTAACCCAGTCTCCGATTTGGAAAGGTCTGTCAAGTAATATGGTTAAAGAACCAAACAGATTAGAAATAGTGTCTTTAGCTGCCAAAGCAAAAGCAAGACCACCAAGACCAAGCCCTGCAAGTATCTTATCAATATCTATCGCAAATATATCTGCAATAAACACCAGACCAAAAACAACCACCATAGCCTTTAAGGCTCTGGTTATCAAAGGAGCCAGCAAATCGTCATACTTATTTTCGGTTTTTGCGGCCTTACCCATAAGAAGGTTACCGATAACGTCTACCAACCTGTAACCGGCCCACACAGCCGCGCCGGCCGACACGACTTTAACACTGACCAATAGCACCAATCGTATTTCAGGCGGCAAACCAAGTAATGTAAGCCCAACCCACCAGAAAAAGGTTACAGAACAAACACTTATCGGAGTCAAAAACTTATTTTGGGCTTCAATGTCTATTAGCACTTTTTCCCTTTTAAACAAAAGATTTATAGCATTGTTTAAAAGCTTAATAAGAACTTTTCCAAAGGCCAGACCCAAAAATGCCACACAAAAAATTCCAAGCCACTGCCAGTTTTCGAGAATGACACTTTTGCTCATTAAACCGGGAAAATTCTTACGCATGTAGTCTCTTATGCTCACTGAAAGAGGAACTTCGGAAGAGACTACAACTCCGTCTACCACATCTTGATCTTTAAATGCGTCATAGAGAGCGGGCAAATCTCTGATTGTTTGTGCCGAAAACTTCCATGCTTCTATTGTTGATTCGGGGTTCTTAACTTTTTCTAGCACAATTCTGCCGGCACTATGAGTCAAAAGAATTACGGGAGCACCCTGACTTTCGTTTGGCAGCTCTATCAATTCAATATATTTATATCTATCTAAGACCGCTTTAAGCATTGCTGCACGTTCTTTACCTATTTCTAAGCGCACGGCCTTTTCAAACATGCTTAAGTCTAACGTAGCTACAGCTTCATTTATTCTGCTATTTTTTTTGGCCTTCATAGCCTCTAAAAACAGGCGCATGGTTTCACGCGGAGAAAAGAAGATAGAGTCAATCGTGGTGTCTTCGGTTTTTGATTCTGCGGCTTTATCAATAATATCTATATAGCTTTTGAGATTTTTTATGGTCTTATCATAGTCAAACTGCCATTTTCCAGTTATAAGTCTGCATACGGCGATTTCAATTCCTTTTGATTTTCCGATTGGCAGCACCAATACTTTTGATTTTGCGTCTACGGGCAAACTGTCTATTCTGAATGTAAAACTATTAAGAACTTTGTAGAGCCCCAAAGCGATATTTGGAGCCAAAACGCTTCTTTCAGCTTCAGGGATTTTTTCTAAGTCTAATAAATTAATAGCCTTTTGAATTTCGTCAGTTTTACCGCTTTGCACATCGATCATAACGTTTATGAATATTCGAACAGTATCGCGCGGTGTTTCTGCTCCTAAGCCGGTATTAGAGGCAGCCCAAGCGGGCACACACAAATTAGCAATAAAAAAGACAGTTAAAACAGACAAAAGCAGTTTTTTCAAAATCGCTCCTCCAGAACTTTATTATTCTCATTCGATAAAAGGTTTTGTAAAATAAGCTTTTACCGACTAGACCTTTGTGGCTTAAAATAAGGTCATATATAACAACACATCTGATTTTACCCTTTTTTGCTCAAGCAAACAAGATAAAAAAAAACTGTGCAGTTTTGCTGCACAGTTTTCTGTCGAGGTCTGTTATTTGTGGATGCTGTTTGCTGTTCTGGCTGCTTTTACGTCTTTTAAAAGAGCCTGGGCTGATTCGCCGCAGTTTTCTTCAACATCGATTGCAAGTGCTCTGAATTGGCCTTCGTCGAGGTCGCGAGCGCGTTCGATGATTGAGTTTGCAAGAGGTGCAGAGAGAGGAGTTGCTGCAGTTACGCCGATAAGGGCTTTTTCGGTTGCTAATGAAGTTTCATAAGCAGCGAAAGCATTGGTCAGGTTTGAATTCTGCATTATCTTTTCGATAATTTTATATGAATCTACAAGACCGGAACCGAATTTTCCGTCTTTGCCGGCAGTGCCGAGGTCTGTTGCTAATTCTTCTGCCAGTCCTCTGACTTGTTCGATTGTGAGTGTCGGGTCAGCCTGATACATAAGTGCTGCAACACCTGCCATGTGAGGACAAGCCATTGAAGTACCACTGTTGCTTACATAACCGCCGCCGATAGCGCAAGAAATGATGTCAGCGCCCGGAGCAGCAATGTCAGGCTTCATGAGAGTTACGCCGTCCCAGGCTATGGGGCCTTGGCTGCTGAAATAAGCTAAGGTATCGGTTTTGGTGGTAGCTGCTACTGCCCAAGAATGAGGGAAAGCAGCCGGAGTGCCGACTTTTCCGCCCCACATACCGTTATTACCTGCGGCAAATACAGGAAGGATTCCTGCGGTTACCCAGTTTTCTACTGCTACCCAGAAAGATCTGTCTGTAGAATTATCTGAACCCCAAGAGTTGTTAATAAGGCGGGGAGCGTCGTTGGTTTCAGGGTTTCCATCCGGATCGAGCATCCATTGCATTGCATTCAGAAGGATGTCAGTTGTGGTTCCGCCCTTGTTGTCGAACACTCTTGCAACGATCAAATTAGCGCCCGGAGCAACACCGACTCCACCTAAACCGGCAACAGAGCCGCATACGTGTGTGCCGTGTCCTTGTTTATCGACCGGAGTTTGAGAATTATCTGTTGTAAAGTCTCTGAAAGCAAGTATTTTGTCTTTAAAAGCTTCGTGCTGACCGTCAACACCGGTGTCAAGAACACCGGCAACAACGCCGGTGCCGTCAATTTTGAAGGTCTGCCATACTTCGTTTGCTCTGACTTTTTTAACGCTCCACTGAACTTCTTCGGTGGGGTTTACTTTTTTCTTGTTAATATCTTTTTCAATGAAAATATTGTATTCAGCTTTTTTAACTTCAGCAACATTCGGCATTTTAGAAATGGTCTTAATATCATTTTCGTCTGCGGTTATTGCAAAAGCGTTGGCTATCCAAAGAGGTGTGATTCGTGCGCTTTTAACGGGTTTAATCTTCTTTTCGACTAAGGCCATATTCTTTTTTAAATTTGACTGTAAATGTTTTACGACGTCTTCATGAGACGGATTCATAGTTTTAATTTGTTCACTTTCAAAACGAACAATATAGCGAGAAGCAGGTTCAGCTGCCATTAGTGCTGAGGAAGACAGAAGAACACCGGCGGCCGCAAAACAAATAGCCAAAATACTTTTTTTCATTAGGGTACATCTCCTTCAATATGATTCTAAAATTGTAGCAGATAAAAAAATAAACCGCAACCCCCCGCTCAACACTCGCATAAAAGCGATTAAGCAGGTTTTGAAAGGTGTTTTTCGCCGGCTTCAAACATAGCAAGGTCAATTAAATTTCTAAGAAGATTAAATCTGCTGTGGTCAATAAAGAAGGTTAAAATTCTGGCATCACTTATTAAATGCATGCGCTTATATCTATGAAAAAATATTTCGTTTTTTCCCGAGTCGGTAATTATTTCTTCGATAGAATCGACAGGCGTTATAAATACTTCTTTTCCAAATTTAGTGATTTGGGTAAAAACAAACGTCTTTTCGTTAACTTTGATCTCATTTTCAACTCTGAAAATATACGCTAAAACCGCGTAAATAAGAAAAAACAAAAACATAACAGAAGCAAAAAACACAAAATGCTTTGCTGACACAAACATTGATATTTTTTCGAGAAATTTTACGGTAATCTGCGAGGTTAAAACAAAACCGCTCATAAGTGTACCTAAAATAATCGAAACCCCTAATATATCAATGTATGGAAAACTACCGCTGAATACGTATGGCGCTTTAAACTTAATAACAGAGGTTTCAAATCCGTCTTCAGTGATTTTCGTATAATTCAGATCTTTAACATCGCCAACGCTTGGTTTTTCAGCATTTTTAAATATATAATCACAGTAAGAGATGTTAAGTTTATCCCATTCTCTTTCTGAGCTCCAGGCGCTCTCACAAATTGTTTTAAAGCAATCGCTCTCAATTACCGACATCTTTAGCTTTGACTTCAACATTGAAGTTAAACGCTCACCTAATGCCCTTGCCAGAACCAATTCTTCAAACTCGTCGACAATTATTTCTTTATAATTGGCAATAATAGAAACTCTGTAAAGCAACAGGTCGTTTTTGGGGGTTTTAACAGTTTTCTTTAATACGGGATAAAGAGCAACTACGCTGACTTCTGAGAAAGAAAAACTTTGCCCGTCTTTTTCGGTTTCAAGTTGTGGCTTATACGAGTTAAAAACTTGCTTTTCTATATCAAAAAACGTATTAAACGCAATTTCTTTCTCGTAACCTATCATTTTTTTTGTAACACACAACTCATTTGCGTTTTCTTTATCCATAAGCATCCCCTGTATATTATTCTGCTTTAGTCCTCTCGCAGAAACTTTCTGCAGCGGACAAACAAGCTCTATTCAAAGCGTTTTTAACAGTAACTGCTTGTTCTTCAGGAATGCACAACTCACATATTTTTTCATCGCTTATAAAATAGAACTTACTATGATCAGAAAAATCAATCATGTTGTTGTCAAAAGCTTCATTCTTAGGTCTTTTTTCAACCAATATTTCTTCTAATTTTAGAATATCAAACTCGAATTCAGTTTTTCCGAATATGCTTTTATCTCTATATTTTAAGTAATAATCATTGATTAAAAACTCTGCGTCATAAAAAAAACAATATCTGAAAAGATAAAATAAACCAAAAAGGCTTGCCAAATAAGGAGTCAAGGCCAAAGCCACTATAAACGGGCTTGTTGGACCAACAGTTTCAGGAAGTATTCCTAACTCCAAAAGTATTATATTGATAATTGCACCGGAAACTAACCATAAAAAACCATAAACAATAAGTGAAAATTTTCCGGTAAACAGATACGGAATTTTATATGAAATAAAAGCTGTATTTGTGTTGTCCACAAATTTAACATTGTAATTGATATCTTCAAAATCTGTATTTTTGTAAATAAAAACTTTTCCGTCTTCTACTCTATCCTTCAATCTCTTAATATATGGCGTATCAAGTTCGGTGTAAGTTCTGGTTAAATCGTTTTGCGAGAAAAATTGTCCGGCATTACCGCCGAAAGAAACCTTTAACACCGATTGTGTGTATTTTGCGATTTTTTCGCCTAATTCTCTTAATTTCAAAAGGTCAGTATTTTCATCTACTACAAGTTCACTTTTATCTTTTGTGAACAGAGAGAGAACATATAAATCGAAACTATGCTTTCGACTGGGTAAGATTCTGGTTTTATATATACTTAAACCAAGAATCTCTTTAAAAGGTATTTTTTCTGCATTGCTAAAACTGCTCATTTCTTTAATATTAAAGATTTTAGTGGGGCTTAATGAATAATTTTCGATACCGCGCTTTAAATATAAAAGTTGACTCTGCTGTTCAAAATAAAAAGCATTAATTGTTCGATCGCGATATTTATTAGTTGCTTCAACAATTCGCAACGAGGCCTGAGACATTAGTGTAAAAAGCTCCTTCAAATAAATTACATCACCTAAGTTAATATACACCTATAACACTATAACAAATAAGCAATCGTTTAACAAATTTATGTTTTTGACGATAAGGTTTTTGGAGGTCTATATGAAAAAGAACTGCATAAACTGCCCGGACAGAGAAATTTGCTTGAATTTTTCAAAAGCACTTACTTTTTGTAATGACAAAGACTTTAAAGAAGCCTATCTACGCATACTAAAATGTAAAAATAATTTTTTCAACAAACCTTAGAGTAGCTTTTAAAACTCCCTTGTTTGTATTCAAAAATTCAGTAGCTGCCTTAGTCATCTTTGCTGATTTTTCTTGCGAAGCAAGAATACCATCAAAAGCTGCAATAATTTCATTTTCGGTTTCTACTATTTCAACCGCTTTTATTGCCTTAAGCCCGTCAATTATGTCAGTAAAATTTCTGTAATTTTTGCCGCACACCAAAGGCACATTTTGCTGTATTACCTCCAAGGGGTTATGCCCGCCCACGGCTGCATCAATGGTTCCACCAACAAATGCCGCGTCAGCTAAAGAGTAAAAAGCTGCCAGCTCACCCATTGTGTCTAATATCATAATATCAGAATCAATTTTTATATCGCTTCGTAAGCAGACTTTAAAGCCAAGTTTTTTCAACTCTTCGAACCATTTTTTTGCATTGGCAAGATTTCTCGGTGCAAATACTATTTTTTCTGCCCTGTTTTTAATAACCGACTTAAACAAATCATACTCGATATTGTGCAAAGACCCTAAAACAATGCATTTGCTATTGTTCTTCCAGGCAATAGCGGCATCAGGCACAAACCTGGCATCGGGCAAAAGATCCGCTTTCATATTTCCCAAAACTTTAATTTTTGAATCTGAAACACCCAACGAAAGTAAATAGTCTCTATCAACGAGTGTTTGCACAGCAAAACATTCATACGACCCGAAAACAACATCAGCAAGAGACGGAAATTTTGAGTAAAATGAATGAATTTTTGAACTGATTCGCCCATTTATAAGCATCAGCGGAATCTTTCGCTTTCTGCACTGCCATGAAAATTCGGGCCAAAAATCTGTCTCAGCCACAAAAACTGCGTCGGGATGCCATCTGTCAAACGCGCGCTTCATCGAGACATAAGAGTCTAAAGGGAAATATGCAACTATATCTGCCGTTTGCTTTTTTTTGGCATTTGCGTATACGTCAGGGTGTGTCGTAGTAAATGCAACACAGCATTTGGGAAATGCTTGACGAAGCTCTGAGATAAAGCCGTTTGCCACTAGTGATTCGCCCATTGAGACAGCATGAACCCAAAAAACCGGTTTTTTGTTTAAGCTTTCGTTTTGAGGCAAATGACCGTTAAAATTATTCAGGCCTTCCGCGACGCGCCTGGCAAAATATTTTGCATAAGGAACAGCCCCATAAGCGACAACAGATGCCGAAGTATAAATTATTCTATATAAGGAAATAGCTAAGTTAGGCCGTGTATCTTGCCGTTCCATGACACATTTGCTCCTTGCTGTTCAATTCAGAGCTTGTCCATGCTTCGTGACGCGCTTTGAATCTGTCATAAAACCATAAATACTGATGCGGATGCCGCAAAATCAGGTCTTCCATCCATTTACAAATTTTAACTGTTCGTGACACCGCCATATCTGCCAATGGAGCCTCTTTTTCGTCTTCAAAAGGCTTAAGAAAAAAGGCATCATAGTTAAACGACAATTTTTTGCGCAAAGAATAAATCGGCAGCAGGTCGGCACCCGTTTTTAAGCTCCAATTAGCGGGGCCCGCCGGCATGCTCACCCAGTGGTTCAAGAAGTCTGTATAAATGCCATTTTTGTTGCCGTCTTGATCTGCAATCATTCCCAAAATTTGATTTTTTTTAAGAGCTCTTAAAGCGCCTACCCCGCCTCTATCGCGGTCATGAAGCACAATTTTCGAGTAAGTTCTGAAATGATCTAAGATCTCGCCGATGCCACCGTCTTTTTGCGCCAAATAAAATGAGTTTAGCTTATAGCCTTTGTTTACTATGGCAGCGCCTAAGTATTCCCAGTTTCCTATGTGTGGCAATGCCAATATGACACCGTTTTTCTTAGTTAATGAGGCATCTAAATTTTCGAGTCCTGTAAAAGTAAACCTCTTGTTTAAATCTTCTGCGGTTAAAATCGGATACCTGAGAAGCTCAACCAAAACCATTGCAAAATGAACAAAAGCCTTTTTAACAATTAGCTCTAACGGCATGGGCAAATCAACATTTGCTCTGTTATAAATTCGGTCTATTTTGTCAAAAATTTTGTTTCGCTCTGTTATTGCGATATTGTAAGCAGCTAAGCCTGCTGATGTGGCAAAAATTGCCGCATACTTTTCTGGTAGCCGGCATAGCACGTCTGATGCAGAAAATATTATTCGCCTAATCATTTATATCGTTCGGGATACAAAAGTTTCAGAATCATTTCTGAGACTCTTTCTAAAACACCCGGATTACCTAAGTGAGCGCGCACTTCTTCAAAATC
>JAQVCG010000023.1:20604-29580 GCA_028689875.1 Candidatus Rifleibacteriota bacterium
TCTGATGCAGAAAATATTATTCGCCTAATCATTTATATCGTTCGGGATACAAAAGTTTCAGAATCATTTCTGAGACTCTTTCTAAAACACCCGGATTACCTAAGTGAGCGCGCACTTCTTCAAAATCTTTCTTTTGCTTTTCTCTTTTTTCAGAAGACTCTAAAAGTTCAAAGGCTTTTTCTGCCAGCTTTTCGGGGGTGCAGTCATGCTGAATTAATTCGGGAGCAGACATTCTGTCGATAATAAGATTCGGCAACCCGATATACTTGGGCAATTTATAAAATAGTCGCGCCTGTATCTCTGTAAAGAAAGCCACTTTATAACATATTATCATCGGTGTGCCCACATAACTGGCCTCGAGAGTTGCAGTGCCGGAGCTTATAAGCAATATCTCAGACAAATTCATGATGTCATAAATTTTGCCTTCGGCTAACTTTATGGGTAGCCCGCTATCATTAAGTTTTGTATGCAACACAGACTTCTGAATGCTGAAAACTTCTTCGCCGTCGGTCTTTATAACCGGCACAACATACTGAAATTCTGGGTATTTTTCATGTATTATTCTCGCTGCCCCTAACATTACCGGCAACAACTGATCAAGCTCGCTTTTTCGGGATCCGGGACAGAGCGCAATAACAGGTTTTTTTGGGTCTAAGCCGTATTTCAGACAAGTTTCTTCCGGTGTCAGTTCAGGCTTTGCATTGTCTAATAAAGGGTGCCCCACAAACTCAACATCGGCTCCTGCAGCTCTGTATACTTCATATGTAGAAGCGAAGTTAGCAGCCACTTTTGTTATGGACTGTGCAGCATCTTTTACATGTTTTGGGTCACGCGCAAACTTGCTGGGCGGGAAAATGTATAAAGTCGGGATTCCTAAGGCCTTTGCCATATGTACAATTCGCATATTAAAGCCGGGATAATCAACTAAGATTATTAAATCCGGGCGATTTTTTTTGATTAAACTTTTTAGTTTCTTTAGCACAAACAACAATCGCGGGGCTTGCTTAAAAGCCTCAAACAAGCCTATCGCAGCCCAGTTTGTGCTGTCATACAGCATTGTTACATCACATTTTTTAGTCTGATCTCCGCCAATAGCAGAGATATCGAAATCGCCTTTCGACTTTAAAATATTAATTAGGGAAGCAGCATAAAAGTCACCGGAAGTTTCGCCGGCTATTATTAGCAACTTTTTATTTTCACCCAATTTTTTATTCACTTTATTTACCGTTTCAATTTACTTTAACACTTTTAGAAAAATTTTGCAGATTCAACTCTGCATTTTTCGTAGCTTCTTCAATTTTCTGTCTAACCAGTTCGCAACCATCTTCAACCAACATGTCTTTTTTTATTTCAATAGGTTCTCCGGCATGCATTACTGCTTTTGCAAAAGGCAGCGGCAGAGTTGCTTTGTCCCATGCCTTTTTAAAAGATATATAGTTTGAATAGGCAGAGCCGACAGGAACAATCACTGCATTAGTTTTTTGTGCAATGGCGACGATTCCGGGTTTAACCTGAAAAGCCGGCCCCTTAGGCCCGTCTACCGCCACAGCAGAGTTCATTCCGTCATTGACTCCTCTAATGGCCTTTAATAAAGCCCTAGCCCCCTGCCGGCTTGAAGAGCCTCTGACGCTGTAATGCCCCATATAATGAAAGACTTTATGCAACAAATCGCCGTCTCCCGAAGGCGAAGTAATAATCAAAATGTTTCTATTTCGGTAATTGAGCACAGGCAGCAAGAATGCCCCATGCCACAAAGCCAATATAATCGGTCTTTCAGGAACTTTACCATCTATTAAGCCTTTGTAACCGGTAATTTTCAATCTTAAAAACGCTCTAATAATAAGAAAAATGAACGTAGCAAACATGAACTTTGCTCTTATAGCAAGAGTAAAGCTAGGGTCATTCCAACGTTGTTCTTCAGGAAGAACTAAATTTGGAATGCTTTTATCATATTCGCTGACTATTCTCATTCAGATTGTTCCCCATACTGAGAGCGGTATAATTGGGCATACAAGCCCTGTTTATCAAGCAATTCCTGATGTTTGCCCACTTCTGCAATTTTACAATTGTTTAATACAAGAATTTTATCTGCATTAACAACAGTAGAAAGTCGATGTGCAATCATAAAGGTCGTTCTGTTTTTCATCAATAAAGTTAAAGATTCTTTAATAAGGTTCTCTGTTTCAGAATCAAGAGCACTGGTAGCTTCGTCTAAGATAAGTATAGCAGGGTCTTTCAAAAAAGCCCTGGCTAATGCAATTCTTTGAGCCTGTCCTCCGGAGAGGTTAACACCGCGCTCACCCAAAATTGTATCATAACCGTTAGGCTGATTTACGATAAAGTTATGCGCATTTGCAAGTTTTGACGCCTCTACAATCTCTTCGTGAGTTGCATTTAACCGTCCCAGCCTTATATTTTCTTCTATTGTTCCCGAAAAGAGTAAAGTTTCTTGAGGCACCATAGCAATATGTTTTCTCATGCTTGAGAAGCTCATTTCTTTGACATCTTTGCCATCAATTTCTATAGAACCGCCCTTAACATCAAAAAACCTCGGAATCAAGTTAACAAACGTTGATTTTCCTGACCCGGAAGGCCCTACAAGAGCTATAATTTCTCCGGGTTTAATACTAAAATCTATGTTTTTCAAAACATCAAGCTGCTCGCAAAGTATGCCTTTTTCAATTCTTTTTACATCGTAGTGAAAAGATACATTTTTAAAGTCTACTGCTCCTGAGCAGGTTTCAAGAATGATCGGGTTCTCTTTTTCTTTTATGTCTATTTCGGCATCAATAATTTCAAAGACACGTTCACCTGCGCCAATGGCCATTGAAACGCTGTTGCTCATTCTTGAAAGGTCTCTTATTGGTGTAAACAAACCAACAAGAGCGGTTAAAAAGCTCACAACCTGCCCTGCATCAAGGTTTCCTGCAACAACTTCGCGGCCGCCATACCAAAAAATCAAAGCAAGTCCACATGAATTTATAAATTCGATTATTGGGGTTGTCGAAGCGTTTATGCGACTTCCGCGCATAATTTCTTTAAAACTTGCGCCGTTTGCGTTTTCGAATCGTTCTTCAAGCAATTTTTCGAGGGTAAACGATTTTATTACCTTCATGCCGGTTATAAATTCTTGGAGAACAGTTGCTATATCACCTATTCTGCCCTGGGTTTTAGCACCTATCATTTTCATTTTTCTACTGAATTTGCTTATTATAAAACCAATTACAGGAATAATGATTATTGATAAAAAAGCCAGTTTCCAATGCAAATAGAAAATATACGAACAAAAACCTATCAGCTGTATTAAGTCAGATATAAACTTAATAAAATCATTCACTAAATTTTGCAATACCGCAACATCAGAGGTAATGCGGCTCATTAGTTCACCAGTTCGCTGCTTTTCGTAGAATGACAAAGAAAGCTTCGAAAGCCTTTCAAAACACATCGAACGAATATTTTTCAAAACTGTCTGAGCAACATATACCATAATATAAGAAGAGAAAAAGCTTGCAATGCCTTTTACAAACATTACAACAATTACCGACAAAGCTATCCAGTTAAGAACAACTAAATCTTTTGAAACAAGCACATCGTTGACAATACTTTTCATTATATATGCGGGATATATAGTGCAAACAGCCGCAATTGCACTGCAAAGCATCCCAATAACGAAATGCAGTTTATAATCGCGACAAAGTGCTACTATTCTCTTAATTACATGCATTATTTCAGCTCCCGCATTTTAGCGGCGATATACTGCGCTACCCGTTCGCCTGCCCCGGGTTCACCAAGTTTTTCTCTTACTGCCATTAAACTTTCACGCATGGATTTTTGCCGATTTTCATCTTTAAGAATATTAATAGCCTCCGTAGCGATTAATTTTGCTTCAAAATTATCTCTGATAAATTCCGGAATAATACGTTTTCCGGCTATTACATTCGGCAAACCGATGTGTTCGGCTTCTATGAGGTATCTCGACAAAAATGAAGTTAGCCAATTAACACGATAAACTACAATCATAGGGGTTCCGATTATGGCAGTTTCAAGTGTTGCAGTACCTGATGCCACAACGCAAAGGTCAGATGCAGCAATAGCATCGTATGTCTTTCCTTTGACTACTTTAATTGGCAAAGTATTTTCAATTAAATATTCTTTGATTAAACTATCATCTATAGCTGATGCAAGAGGTAAAATGAATTGAGCGTCAGGAAACTCTTTTACTATTAGTTTTGCGGTTTTAATCAGTTCGGGTAAAATATATCCGATTTCTTGTTTACGGCTCCCGGGCATAAGCGATATTACCGGAGCTTTAGTAATTTCCAGTTCAGACAAAAATTCACTTTTAGTTTTTTCGGGTTTAGCAACCCCGATAAGCGGGTGACCAAAGTAATTTACTTTTCCCCCTGCTTTGCTCCAAATATCTACCTCAAACGGAAAAACAACAATAGATTCGCTGATTATTTCGTTATATTCTTTTACACGACTTGAATGCCACGCCCAGACCTGCGGACAAATGTAATACAAAACGTGAATATCCAATTTCTTGGCTATTTTAGCAATTCTTTTGTTAAATCCGGGATAATCAATGAGCACAACCATTTCAGGGCGCTCTTTTTTAAGCCACTCTGCTATGCCCTTTTCTATTTTCATGAGTCTTCCGATATTTTTGACTACTTCTACAAAACCTATAACAGCCAAATCATCACAAGAATATATGCATTCCATTCCTGCTTCTTTCATCATTGAACCGCCAACTCCGGACACAGCCACTTCAGGATATATTCTTTTCAATTGTTTGATTACCAAAGCACCATGAAGGTCTCCGCTTTGTTCACCGGCCAAAAAGAATATTTTTTTTACCTTTTCTGTCATTTTGGCTGTCTCCTGATACGGCTTGCCAGAACAGGCGCTGTAACAAAAAGTAGCAACAAGCCTAATGTCGAAGCAAATGTGTGTTTTTCTGAACAAAAAGCTTCTTTTAACGAAAACTTGGGCTGTGAGATTAAATCAGCATTATTATTAAAGGATTTTAACGATGGCAAAAATACCGGTACATTATTTTTATATGCTACATACTCATCTTTAAAGCAGTTTTCTAAGAACTCTTGCTCGAAAGGAATGATTGAAGAGTATTCAAGTCCATAAAACAATATTAACGCCAAAGCAAATATGAAATTGCCCGAAATCAAAGCAAATCCTAAGACTTTTACACTGTTTGCGAGATAAAGCGGGTTTCTGGAAAGAGCATAAGGCCCGGTTTTAACCAAAGTATCAGCGCAAACATTTCGGGTTCTTGATGTTGGTCCGATATGAGATACCGCCCAAATTCTGAGGGCCTCTCCGGCAGCGAGCAAAGAAACGCCGCATAGCAACCTTCCCTTTTTGGGCTTTGCCAATAAAAGGATACCGGGTAAAAAGGCAAGGGGAAGTTTGTCCCTCAACTTAAAAAAAAGACTTCCGACTTTATTAGAACCCATAGTTTTTGTTTCTTGTTAATGAACGGGAAGGTTGTGCTTAACCTGCTCAAGAATTTCTAAGGCAACTTCAAGCGCATTTTTACCGTCTTCAATCGTAACAAGAGGTTTTTTCCTATCTTTTATGCAATTAATAAAATGCGAGAGTTCTAGCCTGAGAGGCTCAACTTTATGTACCTCAAGCTCTTCGCAAATTATTTTTTCTTCATTTGTTTTTCGGCGCATTGTAATGGCCTGCTCTGCATAGTCAAGCGAACAATATTTGTCGAGTTCGAAGATTCTAAGTTTTCTAACCCGTTCTTCGCTAATTCTTGAAGCAGTTAAATTGGCAACACAACCGTTTTCAAATAAAATGTGAGCGTTTGCGATGTCTTCGTTATTTGTCAGAACAGCTATACCAACAGCATCAATCTGTTTAATCGGCGACTTAACCAAAGAAAGAACTATATCAATATCGTGAATCATCAAATCAAGAACGACGCCGACATCTTGAACCCTCGGCGAGAATGGCCCCATTCTCTGACATTCGATAAATCTTGGCGTTTCGCATAGAGTCTGTAACTTCATTATGGCGGCATTAAAACGCTCAACGTGCCCGACTTGCAATGTGAGCTGCTTTTCACCTGCTAAGGCCACTAAATCATTTGCTTCTTGCAAAGTCTTAGTAATGGGTTTTTCGACAAAAGTATGAACATCGCGCTCTAAAAAGAACTTCGCTACGTCGTGATGAAGCACTGTCGGAACAACGATTGAAACTGCAGAAACTTTAGAGATCATATCGCGATAATCTTTATAATAGGGAACATTATACTTTGCTGAAAGTTCTGCCCCTGTGGTTTCGTTCAAATCTGAGATACCGACAAGATTAGCACCTTCTATTTCAGATAAAAGTCTTACGTGGTGTTGCCCGAGATGTCCGATACCGACTACTCCGATATCAACTTTTCGATTG
The DNA here is from genome assembly GCA_028689875.1 of Candidatus Rifleibacteriota bacterium. GTDB lineage: Bacteria > Muiribacteriota > Ozemobacteria > Ozemobacterales > Ozemobacteraceae > MWDD01. The sequence goes on from JAQVCG010000023.1 coordinate 27,031, forward strand.
TCCATTTTAACCTCGCCAATCAACTTAAAAAAAACAGAATTAAATTACCATTATTGCGATGCCGGCTTCATCAGCAAGGCGCACAACTTCTTCTTTATCAAGCAAAAGTGTTCGTTGCGCCTCGAAAGCAAGACATTTAGCCTTAGCTTTCTTGAGTATACCAATGGTGTCAACACCTATTGTCGGAATATCATAGCGCATGTCTTGCTTTGGTCTGGCAACCTTAACTACGACTACGTCGCCTTGTCCGAGATCACCGCCTCTGAGAATTGCTCTATCTGTGCCTTCAATAGCTTCAACCGCTAGAACAACTTTGTTTTTTACTATTACAGCCTGTCCGATATCCATTTCTGCGATTTTTCGGGCAATTGTTAAACCGTATTCGATTTCGCCCATTTCATCATCAGATGGCTTTCTTTTCGTTAAAACGCCTTTTTCAGGCAACAGAACAGACAGGTAAGTCGTTGAATCACAAACTTCAATACCCTCTGAGATAAATTCTTCACTCAGCTGATGCAACAAAATGTCGTCATTCAGATTAGGTATTTTTTTGAATACCTCTAATAATCTGCTATCAGGGTGAATCTTATCAAAAATAAGGGTTTTGGTTATTTTGCCCGCCATAACCATTCGGTTGACACCGGCATTTTTAAAGGTGTCTATCATGTTTTGCAGTTCGCCGACGTGAAACCAGTGAATTTGGCTTACAAGTTTTTCAAGTTCGGGCGACGTTTCTTCACGAATAGCTACCGCAACGACTTCACTGCCACTTTGCTTTGCTGCAAGGGCAAAATAAAGCGGAAATCTTCCGCTACCTGCTATTAAACCTATACGTGACACTATGCTCCCTCGTTTTTCCGACCGGAGTGCCCATAAAAAAGAACATCAACAGGCAAGCCGGACCATAAGTAGTCAGATTGTATCATACTTATTCTTTAATTACGATTAAAAAATTATTTTCTCTTAAAATAGCTTATTGATCGTAATCAGAAGAATCATCAAAGTCGGCATCGTCATTATCTTCAAACCGATTATTTTCTTTTACATTTTTACCGGAACCTTTTTCGCCCGGCCCATTGCGCTTGTTGCCGCCCTTAGCCCCTTCATTTTCTTCAGATTTCTTTTTTTTCTTTCCGGTGCCGGGAGGATTCAGATTCTTTAACAAAACGCTTAAATCTGGTTCAGGTTGCCCTTTTTGGTGTATCCACCACAAATTTCGGCCGGTAGTTGAATCGCGACGACCTTTAATGTCGTCTAAGCTGAAAATTACTTTTCTTCTGTCCGCAAAGCTCAGAGTAACCTTTTTGGTTATGTAGTTTATATCCATAACTCTTGCAGTTTCGGCGCCGATAACAATTTCTGCAGCAATTTTGGGATACTTGCCGTGGAATGAAGCATAATAATCATATTCATGGCCCAGACAGCACAACAAACGCCCGCAAATGCCCGAAAGTTTCGCCGGGTTCAGACTCAAATTCTGTTCTTTGGCCATTTTGGTTGAAACAGGATAAAAAACGTTCATAAACTGTGCGCAGCATACTTCTTTGCCGCAGCAGCCGATTCCGCCAAGTAATTTCGTTTCGTCTCTGACACCGATTTGCCTAAGCTCTATTCTGGTTTTAAAGACTCCTGCCAGCGATTTCAAAAGCTCTCTGAAATCGACTTTGTTGTCTGACTTAAAGTAAAGAATCAAACGACTGTAATCAAACAGGTATTCAGCTTTTAAAAGCTTCATGGGCAATTGATGAAACTCAATTTTTTCTCTTGACTTAAGAAAAGCTTCACGCTCGCGCTGTGCAATTTCGCGCTTTTTCTCGCAGTCTTCTTCTGTCAAAACTCTATCAACAGAGAGAATAAAAGGTTCGGCCTCAGGCTCGCCCTTATCTTCAGGTTTTTTTGAAAAAACTCGCATTACACGAGCAATCTCGCAACCATGCTGCGTTGTTACCACTACTTCGTCCGTGGCGTCTACTTCTAAGTTTTCGGGTTTTGCTACCGAATAAATTACCGCGAGCTTTCGCAAGCGCAGTGCTAAATATGAATTCACGCTTCGGCTCCTCCGATCTGCGTTATAAGGTTTTCGAGAATTAACAAAGGTTGAACGTGCCTGTGCAGCATAGACACCGCACTTTCGAGCATTTCGATGCGCCCGCGCAAAAGTGACGTGCCCTCAACCTTAGCAACAGTAATAATATCTTCTTTACAATCTATGTTCAACATTAAAGTTTCGTCAGCCCCGCAAGACATTAGCAGAGCATCAGAATAAAAATTCATCAGACACAAAAACATCCCTTCGAGCTGCATCATCGGCCATTTATCGATGGCAGAAAACAGCTGTCCCTCAATTTCTTTATACATTGCAGCCGAGCAAGATTTTTTCAAATCCGCCAAAATCGGGTCAAAACCCTTTTTAAGGCTCGAAACACAACTGTCCAATTTTTGCAGCAAGGCCTCTGAGAACAAAATGGGGAAAGCATACGGCAGCCCCGTGTTAGTGAACAAAGCCCGACAAAACGACTTTTGCCCCGCCTGCATTTCGGGGTCGTAATA
>JAQVCG010000024.1:0-20693 GCA_028689875.1 Candidatus Rifleibacteriota bacterium
ATGGGTATAGATAAAGGTATAATTACAACCCTAAACACTTGCCATTCACTCGCTCCATCGATTTGAGCAGCCTCAAGCAAAGAGTCCGGAATGGTATCCATGAACTGCTTTAACATAAAAACGCCAAAAACTGACGCTAAATGCGGCAGGAACATTGCCCATTTAGTTCCAAATAAGCCCATTTTACAAATCATAAAGAACTGAGGAACCATGAACATCATTCCTGGAATCATCATTGTTGCCAAAAGAAAAACAAATATCTTCTTTTTGTAAGGCAAAGGTTTTTTCGAAAAAACATATGCTGCCATTGCAGAGAATAAAGTAACCAAAAACGCGGCAGTGGTAGAAACAAGAAGGCTGTTTAAGAAATAAGTTCCGAAATTTTTCTTATTTTCTACAGGATCAATTACACCCATTGCCTTTGATTCAGAGTCAATTTTTAATACTCTTCTGAAGTTATCGAGTGTAGGAGAATCCGGGATTATATCAAACGGGTTTCCCTCGGCTAAAACAAGCTCTTGCCCCGAAGGTTTGAAGGCTGTGCAAAGCATCCAGAAGAAGGGGAAAAGAACCAAAATTACGCCGGCCATAAGGACTTCGTATAAAAACATTCGGCGCAAAAAATCCCACCTTACTCTTTCTTTTGATGTTGTATATTTTTTTACGATAAAAATTGACACCAATACTGTGATGATTACAGAAAAAGAGGCTATCAGATTATTGGTTTTAGACATTATAGATGCAGCCTTTTCAGCTCCGGCAAAACCTTCACCCGAAGAGAGAGCGGCAAATACCATAAAAGCGTATTTTATTATCTGACTGCTTATGCCAAAAACCATGACTATCATTATTGCCATGAGGATTAAGAAAAGCAAAGTTCGACCAATAGTTTTGGGAGTCATTTTCTTTTTCCTCCGTTATTATTCTTTTTGCCTGCAATTTTTTGCTGAACACCCGTTATTACAAGAGTTATAATGAGCAGCATGTAAGAAATTGCTGCCGCATATCCGTAATTACCCGCGTTAAATTGCTTAAACAAATAGTATCCTGCCACCGAGGTTGAACCAACAGTTTCACCACCAACAACAAGCTGAGGTCCTCCTGCAGTCATGGCATAGATTTCAGTAAAAGCATTTAAAGAGCCAATTAGTCCGGTAATAACCATAAAGCCAAGTATCGGGCGTAACAGAGGGATTGTTATAAGCCAAAACTTTTCCCATTCATTAGCTCCGTCAATATCAGCGGCCTCATAAACATCACCGGGTATATTTTGAAGAGCGGCAAGCAAAAGAACCATTCCAAAGCCTGCACCTTTTAAAGTCATTGCAATTATAACCGCAAGCAGGGCTGTGCTTGGATCGCCCAGAATTCCCGGCACATTGAAAAAGTGTTCTCCGCCACCTGTTGCCCAGCTCCAGAGACGTGCAACAACACCAAATTTTGGAGCATAAATTAAGGTCCAGATAACCCCAACAACAAGCATATCTAGAACATTCGGCAGAAAAAATGCACTTCGGAAAAAGCTTTTTCCAAACAATTTGTTATCAAGTAAAAGTGCAAGAGCCATTGAGACAGTTATTCCAAGAGGAATACTTATTGCCGCATACATAAATGTAACAAACAAAGACCACCAGAATTGAACATCTTTAAGAATTGTTTTGTAATTCTCAAGGCCCACAAAATTCAAATTTGCCAGGCTGTAATCAGTTGTTGTTCCAAAAAAGCTCAGATAAAATGAATAAAAAATTGGAAAAATCAAAAAAACACAAAAAAACAGCATAAACGGCGATAAAAAGCCTACTGCCACCGAGGTGTCCTTAGTTGTTTTAATGGCCAAGAGTCTGTCCTCCTCTACTAATCTGGACAATCATAAGCTAATGTAAACAATTCTACCACATAATTAAATTATGTAAATAATTAAAAGCAAAGTAATGTCAGTATTCTACAACAAAACTTGGCAAACCCAATTCATTAAGTTTATCTGATCTATAGTCTGCATCAGCTTCTGAGTCGAAGGGTCCAACAAGAACGCGATAAATCTCAAATTGATCATCAGGTGATTTTAAAATTGGCGAAAAACCATTTTCAGTCAAAAAATTCATTACCTCATCTGCTGAAGCTTTATCTTCAAAGGCGCCTAACTGAACATAATACTTGGCCTTATTCTTATAAACAATTTCTAAAGCAGGAGTTTTAACAACCGATTTTGCGGCAGGAGTCTTTGCGGGTAGAACAGGTTTATGCAAATTCTCATCATTAATTATTGGCAGCGCTTCTTCATGGCTTTTACTTACCACACCTGAAGACACAACATTTTTCTTGCCGATCAAACTGGTATCTGATAATAACCAGACCCCGAATCCGAGTATTAATACTATAAAAAAATAAGCAACAAAATCTTTAAAAGCATCACCACTCTTTTGAGGGGGGCCCCAATCAAATCTTCTGTTATCGTCTTTCATTACACTATCCAATTATTACAAAATCGCCTGCCATCTAAGATAGCAGGCGATTAAAAGGATCATTACATTTTTTTGTAAGCAACAACCTTATCAAACGACTGTAGCTTAAAAGCTTTTGTAACGTTATAAAGTGATTCTTTTCCGCTTATCAACATAACTCCGCCAGGAACGAGAATATTATAAATATTATCGGCCATGCGCTCTTTTCCCTTTTGAGAGAAATCAGAGAAAAGACTGCGGCAAATTACAACATCATAATTTCCGAGCTGTTCCATTGCTTCGCTATTTACTGTGTTAGCAAATTTGAATTCTACAAGATTTTTTACAATGTCTTTAACTCTTAAATCACCACGATCATCTTCGAAATACAAATCAAGGTATTTTCGATCTACGTTTCTGAACATTTCACGTTTATAAATACCGCGTTTTGCCGTATTCAAGCAAATGTGAGAAATATCTATACCGGTGAGAGCAACCCTTACTTTGTCGGGATGCAAATCTTCAAGTATGCTCATAGCAATTGAATAAGCTTCGGGACCAAATGAGGCACCGCAACATAGAACTTTTATTTCTTCTGCACCCTCTTTAACACGATTTTCGATAATTTCGGGTAAAATAGAATTAATAAGCACTTTTGTCTGCTGAAGTTCGCCAAAGAATTCAGTCGAAGGGTCGGTTACCGAATCATACAAACTAATCAACAAATCAGAGCCTTCTTCAGAACCGTATCTCAAACTGTGATAGTATTCTATCCAAGTTGTGATAAAGAATCTGGCAAGATTTTTTCTGAGTTTACTTTTAAGTATGTTTTTGTCAGAAATCTCTAATCCGCATTTTTCAGCAATAATGTTGCACAACAAGATTGCTTCTTCGGTATTTAAATCTCCGTCAGAAGTTTCTTCTTTTAGTTTGTCAATCAACCTAGCTTGTCTGGGTGATACAACTGATTTTAGAATTCCTTCTAAGAAATCTGATTTATTCTGTGCATAAGTTCTGATGAAATGGTTTCTGATATTAGGACATGACAAGAAAATTTCTTTTATCTTCTTTTCAACCCCTTCAACACCGCGACTTCCATTTTTGAAGTATTTGATTGCGGCAATAACCAGATTATCATCTTCGTTTTCAAAAGCTCTGAAAACCACTGAAGGAGCCTGATCTGATTCTATTGCAGCCATTGCTTCTATGGCGCAGAATCTTACTGCATTATTCGGATCCTTTTCTGCAATTTTAATCAAAGCAGCAACGCTATTCTGAGCTTTGAGGTTTCCGAGTGCTTTCACAATCTGATATCTGACTTCCCATCTGGGGTGATTGAGGTATTTTTCGAGGTCAGAACCCAGTTGTTTGTCTCCGATTTCACTTAATGCTACAACTGCAAGCTTTGCAACTTGCGGATTTTCATCTGCAAGAAGAGGCACGAAGAACTGTTTTAATTCTTTGCTATTAAAAGCTCTCAAAGCCGATAAAGCGGCTATTCTTATTTGCCAGTCAGAATTTTTTAGCAATTCTTTTAACGGGAAAATAGATTTCAAATCTTTTGTGTTTTCGAGAGAATTGCACGAATTCACAATAACGCGCCATTCTTTATCGTTAAGTTTAGAAATTAAACTTTCAACCGCTCTTATTGAACCGCATTGCCAAATTGTCTTAGATATGGTTTCACGAATTCTTGAATTATCGCTATCAAGCATTTCAAGGAGTTTTCTGGTTATTTCCGGATCTTTTCGCAAAGCCAAAACGGAAGCTGCGGCTTCTCTGACGTCTCCGTATGGTTCGGTGTTTACAACGTTAAAGAGAGGCTCTACCAACTGTTCTGATGAAGAGTTTTTCATAGCCAAACAAGCTTCTCTTCTAACGTGACCGTTAATATCTTTAAACTTACGAATCAAAGATGTTAAAGCTCCATCATAAGAAAGCATTTTTGCCACTCCGGCAACCGCAGTTCTTCTAATGTTTTCATCAGCATCGTCAAGCAAATCTTTTAAGCTCGCAAAGGAAATCTCGTGCGGATTAACGCTCAAAGTCTTTGCCAAAGCGAGTCTAACAGCATCATTCGTGCTTTTTGAGAATTTAACTATATTTTGTGGCACATCTGCACAGGGAAACTTTTCAAGAAGATTCAAAATTCTGACAATCACGTCGCCTTCGACTTTTTCAATTGTTTCGATAGCAACAGGTATAATCTTCTCTCCAATTGCCTCTAAGCCGCGCATTGCCACAGAAACTATTTCGTTGTCTGAGCATTGAATTGCGTCAAAGAACATATTATTGTAAGTAGCATCTTTTAATGAAGCGGCTACTTCAACCACATAACGATATTCTGCGGAATCTTTGCTTTCTGCCAATTCTGCTAAAACCGGTCGCAACGCACAAGCATCAAACTGGCTTATTGTTCCGGGATTTGCTACTTCTATTTGTGCAATAGACTTAATAATTAGCTTTTTTGTTCCAGCGTCTTCTTCTTTGAGTAAACGTTCATACAAAGGCTTCATTGCTTCGGGCAATTCAGTCGCCCCAAGAGCCCCTATTGACGTAAAATATTCGATAATGTCACCGGAATCGAGAGCGCCCAATAATATTGGCATTACATCGGGAACCCCGATATTGCCGAGAGCTTCAACTATAGAATATTTTAAAATATCTGAAGTCTGATAAAGCTCACCCAAAACAGGCACTGCTTTTGGATCTTGAATTTTTCCAATAGATTCAACGGCAGTCGTCTTAACGTTATCATCAGGATGAGAAGTATATTCAACGAGAGTATCTACGCACAAAGGAGACTTAATATCACCAAGAACGACAAGAATTTGAATTATTTCATCAACGTCTTGAGAGGCTTTAATTGCATTTTTCAAACAATCAATAGCAGATACGCCGATTGTTCTCAAAATAGTCATGCCCGCATTTCTTATATTTAAATCTGAGCTTTTTATAACTTCGATTAAGTTAATTATTACGTTTTCGTGCTTCATCCCGGAGAGGATGTCGAGAGCAGTATTCTGGACGCCCTTATTTACGTCTCCGAGAGCTTCACACAAAGATTTTACTATCTCTGTATTTCCAGGAAAATTTTGCATTTCCCGAACAGCTTTTCTTCGTTCAGAAGGGTTTTCATGTTTTATGCGTTCAAGTAAAGCAGCTGGGGTTGTCATATTACGCCCCCTTAGATGCTTTATCAAGCAATCTCTGAACTTCCTGCAACATCAGGTCCGGTTTAATGGGTTTTTGCAAAAACGAGTTTGCGCCCAAAGTCAAACCCTTCATAACCATTTCCTTTTTTCCTTCTGTGGTCAAAATTATAATGGGTATATGCTTAAAGTTTTCGTTCGCCTTAACTTGTGCGATTAATTCAAAACCGTCCATGCCGGGCATGTTAAGGTCTGTAACAATCATATCAACTTCATTCTTCGACATTGCTTCGATAGCTTCAATGCCATTATTGGCCTCAAGGATCTTATAACCGGCTTTTTCAAGCGGAAAACAAGCTACTTTTCGCAACATCAAGGAGTCTTCAGCCACTAAAATTGTCTTGGCCATTATTTAAAAGCCCTCCGCGTAATTTAATTCTCAGCTATCGATTATAATTAGAAACAAGCATAAATTGCAAACTTTTTTTATTATTAAAGCCAATAATCGAAAAAAACTTTTAAGAATTAAGTATGTTATAAACGGAGTTTAAGCGATTTTCAGTGTATTTATCGGTTTTATCTTTTAAGCCATTTGAAACAGCTTCTCGAGCTAATTCCATATTTCCGCGTTCATAGTGATATAGAGCCATACATAGATTTGCACGACCGTGATTAGGATACTTTTCTAATACTTTTGATAGAAGATTCAATCCGTGAGAAGTTAAAGTTACGGCATTCACACCTTCATCAGCAGCGCTCATAAGCGATGCAACTGCCAAAAATGTTCGGCCTATTTCCGATAAATCATTAATTTTTTCAAAGCACTTTGCGGCAGAAAAAAATGAACCTTGTTTCAAATAATCTTCGCCAAGAATTCTATAAGCTTCAGAAGTTCCATGCGAAGAAGCGGGCAAAGCTAACAATGAAGCAAAATCTGCATCTGCATTATTTTCTCCGTCCAAAATAATCCTATCGCATACTGCTTTAAGCATCGGGTCTGTCAATGAAGGCAACAAAGCTTTAATTCGGGCAACTCCCTCGGTCACATTGCCCTCTGAGTAATCAAGCAAACCCAAAACAATTCCGCATCTTGAATCGGTTGGATCAATTTTATATGCATATTGAGCATAATCTCGCACTAATTGCGGTTTATAATCAGCAGTAAGATAAAATCTTGCAAGATTAAAGTAAGCTTCTGAGTTATTCGGATACGCTCTTGCAATTTGAGAGAGAGTTATTTCTGCACCTTTATAATCTCTGCTTTGCATTTGTGCATCAGAAAGCAAACGCCCTATAATCGGGTCATCCGGATACTTTAAAAATGCCGGTTTCAACAAATTTGCAGCTACTACAAAATGAGTCGCTCCTATTGCAACACCAGCCGCCATTCTTGATTTTTCAACATCGTCTTTTGCTTCGATTCCCTGGTTGTAAATATCCAAAAACGATTGGTAAGACTCAGGCGTCATAGAAGATTTTAACGACATCAAGTGATGGCCAAAGCCATTAAAGTCAAGATTATAAACATATAAAAGGCTTTTTAATATTCTAGTTTCTAAAACACCCTTTGAGTTACGTTTCTCGGTCGCTATTTTTTCGGCAGACGCTAAACATTTCTCTGCGTCTCTCAGATTACCTGATTCTACATAGTATTTTGCTAATTCTAAGTTAAACACAAAAGAATCTTTTTGCCCTTCTGCTAAACTTTCGAAGCTCACATTTGCATCATTTTGAGGTTCAACCTTTTTTACATAATTGCTTTTTTTTTCATGATTGTAAGCCTTGGCAATTTCATCTTCAGGCTGAATTTGTTTTGTTATCGAAGAGGCGGGAAAGTTTTTAAAAAAATCTTCTTCGTCTTCGGCTTGATATTCAACCGGCAATATTGAAGCAGGTCTGGCCGGAATATGAATAAAACCTTCGGGTGTTGGAATTTCTTTTGGTGCCGGTTTAAGTTCTTGTTTTACAACAGTTTCAGGTTTTTTTTCAACAGTCGATGCTATTTTTTTTGTAGAAGGTTTAGACTCTTGCTTTACAGATGTCTCAGGCTTTTTCTCTACAATTGATGCCATTTTTTTTGTAGAAGGTGTCTGTTGTATTTTTACAACCGGTAGAGGCTTTATATTAACGGGTATGCTCTCCGGCTCATATTCCGGTTCTTCGGGTTCAGAAACGGGTTTCGCTTCGCGCATCGCACTTAATTTTGCATAAATAAATCGTGCTCTTTCATGCTCGGGCTGAACCTTTAATATCCATTCTAAATGAGGACGCGCCTCATTACCCATACCCATATTAAGAAGCGATTCGGCATAAAAAACTCGTGCGGTAATATTTCCGGGAGAGTTTTGCAATATCATCTGAAATTGTGTTTGGCACTCAGAAAAACGCTTTGTAAGAAAAAGAGATTGCCCGTATCTGAACCTTGCTCGCAAATCAGACGGAGAAATCTTTAAGGCTTGTGCAAACAAATCCGCTGCTTGCTCGTATTTTTTTTCACCAAAAGCTTGTTCGCCACTCTTAAACAAGCCTTCAAAGCCTGTCCCAGCATTACATGCAATCGAAAGACACAAAAAAACGCCTAACAAGAACAGAACTTTTTTTACTCTGCAAAACATTGCCGCCTCCGAAAATTTATTCTTTTGAAATAAATCGGCAAAAGCGGCCATAAAATTAACGTGCTATCAACTCAACACTATCAAACCACACCGACCCCTTAGCACCTGGACCGGCTTGAAAAAATACTTTCATGTAAGCATAATAATTTTTTAATATTATTTTTTTGTTACTGTTTTTCAGTTGTATTTCGTAAGATTTCCATTCAGAAGGCACAAGATTAAATTCTTTAACCCACAAGCGGTCTCTTAATTTGTGGTCTTTATCGTAAAATTCAATGCCTATTGCCGCCTTTTGCTTTCCATCTGAAGATTTACACCAAACCTTAAACATCAAATTTGACTTTTCATTTACCGCAATGTATTCAGAATAAATTTTTGGTATTGTAAACCTGTCTAACGGGTAGTTTTCTAATGATTGCTTGCCTGACTTAACCTGCGCCTGAGACAGCCTGAAATTACCTTTTTCGATACTCCAACCGGCAATCTTACCCTTACTTGGAACCGCGTCTTCGAAATCCGGGTTTTTAATTAAATTCGCGGCAGCCTTTTTAGCAACTTTTTCCGCTTCTGCCTTTTCTGCCCTTTCAACAAGAACTTTCGGTTTTGTATTGGTAAAGGTTTCAGAATAAGGCAAATTCATTTTGGTTAAATTAGTTTTGGCATTCTGAACCCTTTGACTCGAAGGCGGGTGTGAGCTTAAATACTGCTCTAATCCCTTGGTGTCGCCGTATTTCTTTAAAAACTTTTCCCATAATGTTACTTGCGCTGACGGATTATACCCTGCAGCCCGCATCTTCGTCTGCCCAATATCATCAGCTTCGTCTTCTTGGGTTCTCGAGAACTTCATCAAAGTTAAATAACTTAAGACTGTTCCCCATGATTCTCGGTCTTTTGGGTTTTTCACTGCTCTTTTCAAAATTTCGACCATCGCCGTTGATAATCTGAAATTTTTAAGGGAATGACGCATCTGTGCGTGTGCCAATTCGTGTGATATTACTGCTGCAAGCTCGTCGTCAGAAGTTACCATATCAAGCATACCTGTATAAACATATACGTGACCGCCGGGAATAACAAAAGCATTAGCTGTGTTATCTCTTAAAACCTGTATGGTAAATTTCATCCCGTGATTTTTAAAATTTGGTGTTATTTTGTCGAATATGCCTTTAACATAAGCATTTATCGCTTTATCTTTTTCGGGTTTAGTTGTCAAACCCTGCCAAAACTGCAATTCTTTTCCCAGGCGTTTTTCAGCATTTACGTCACCGGTTAACCAAAGCAGCATGTTTACTTCTTGATAAGTTTGATAAGCATTTAAAAGCTGAGAAAAGAAGTTTTTACTGCCCGCATTCACCGAACTCGGCACAAAAGCCGAAATTAGTAACACCAAAATTAATCTTTTAAGCATAAATCAGCCTGCTTTGCCTCCGCTCACTTTTATTATCTTACCTTCATCCAATTCAAACGCATCTATTTTAGGTTTTGTCAATTCGCCTTCTTCACTATTGTATCTTATAAAGATTCTTGTTTTATTCAAATATTTCTTTAATACTGCACGTCCGCCAGAAAAACCTGAAGCTTCCCAGATCTGTTCGTACACTCCGTCGTTATGGCGTAACAAAGCAAATTCTTTGTAATCACCCGACCCGCCTAATGCCATTTGAACTAAGAACTCAGGCATTCCGTCGCCATCTAGATCTTGTTCATAGACTTTTTCGATGTAACGACCTTCTGAGTCGAATAAAACGAGGTCTTTACCTCCACGGGTTCTGACTATTTTATCAAAGCTTGCCATCATCCCTTCGATCTTGGTTCGCTCTATATAAACGTGCCCCAACCGACTTACAGAAATTTCTTCTGTAATTACATTTTTATCGCCTTCCTTAGCAAATAATGCATCACCGGTAATAAGTAACAACAGTAAAAAAACTGCTATAATTTTTCTGTTCATATAAGTTATTTGCCCAAACCCTTTCTATATGAATAGCAAGTCTTTGCATATGCATCAACGTCTTTATGTCCCATTTTGTTAGCTACATATGTTCTCTCATCAGAGGTCAGTTCAAGTCCAAGACACATTTTAAGCTTAATGCCATAACCTTGAACCGAAGAACCGCTAGCCTTGAATTCACTCCAACTGCCTGACAATTTTGAAGAATAAGGCCCCATATTATAACCACAAGCACCCATAACAATTTTATCAAGTCCTGTTTTGTTTTTAAAGTTTTTGCTGTTAAAAATTTCTTTGAAAAGCTTTGCCCCGCCCAAAATATTTTGCTGCGGATTAGTTGCGTCTACACCCAAGCCCGACGCTGTTTGTGGCATAAGCTGCATGAAACCCATGGCCCCGCAGCTGCTTGTAGTTAATTTCCCGCCGGAGTTCTGATGAATACCACTGCTTTCAATATACATTATTGACATTAAATAATCTCTTGGCGTAATACGCTCGCCGTATATATTTACTAAATTCTGCGGAAAGTTCCAGTCGGAAGAATACTGATTTAAAGCATCTGAAACCCAAGATTCGAAATTAGGAGATTTTGAGTTTACAGTAGAACCACTCGGAGCAGATTGAGATTTATAAGCAGGTGCAGTACCCACATAGGTTGAAGTACCGGAAGAATCAGCATTATCATAAGACGACGGAGCAGCAGTAGCAGCAGAAGAAGAAGATTTTTCAAACGATGAAACTACCGTTGTCTCAGCAGCCGCAAAGTTAGAATAAGCTATACCTTCTTTTTGAGGAAGATAACCACCGGAAGCCGTGTTTCCGGGGTAGTAGGGGGCCATACCGGTTGCAGGAGACTTAGGTGTGTTTATATAATTTCTGTGCATATAACCCGTTACACCGTTTACTATTACGGTATAAAATTCACCTGATTCACCGGTAACAGTGACTTTTGTGCCTGCGGGATAGCTTCCGCCCACTATACCCCAAGGCCATGATCTTAGCCTTAGAGACGAACACCCGACTATTGTTCCGCTAAGCGGATACCCATCTTTGTTATTTTTTTCTTTGTTAGTTTCTTCGACAGCTTCAGTGCCAACAGATGTTGTTTTTGAAACTTCGGCACTTGACTCTGTAACTATTACCGTACTCACAGAAAAAGGAGTAGTTTCGGCACCCAACGACATTGTCAAAAACGCCAATAATATGGTTAATACACAGAAAAAAGCCCCCTTATTCATCACAACACTCCTTTTTATAGGCCTCAAGTTATAATCTCTTTTCATTTTATCATATATTTGCTAAATCGTCTAAGTTGTCGCTCATCTCAATTACAAATATTTTTGTTTGATTATGCTTGATAATTGCCGATAAAACCTTGTATTATATATATAAATAGCGGAGGCAATGTATATGAAGATTTATGCTGGTTCCGACCATGCCGGTTTGGCCTTAAAACAGTCTTTAATAAAGTATTTAACACAAAAAGGCCACGAAGTCACAGACTTAGGTACACATACCACCGACTCTTGCGATTATCCGGACTATGCACATGCCGTTGCTGCAAAGGTTTTGTCTGACCCCGACTCTAAAGGCATTTTAACCTGCGGCTCCGGAATAGGTATTTCGATTGCAGCGAACAGACATCCCGGAATTCGTGCGGCTTTGTGCCACAACTCACTCGAAGCAGCACTCTCAAGAAAACATAATAACGCAAACATTTTGGTATTAGGTGGTCGTATAATTGGCGAAGTATTAGCAGAGGATATTGCCGACAAATTCTTTTCAACAGATTTTGAAGGCGGCAGACATCAGAATCGCGTAGAAAAAATTGAAATAAAATAAAAGGGCTAAATTATAGATGACAAAAGCAAAAAAAGAGGTTGAAGTTCTTGACAACCCATTCAATCGCCCCGACTGGGACACATATTTTTTAAGAATTGCCAGACTTGTTGCACAAAGATCTACCTGCCTGAGAAGACATGTTGGAGCCGTTATTGTTAGAGAAAACCGTATATTGGCAACAGGTTATAACGGAGCTCCGAATGGCATCACTCACTGTTTTCAGCGCAAAGACGGCTGTTTAAGAGAAGCACTTAAGATTCCTTCAGGTCAGCGTCAAGAGCTATGTCGCGGCTTGCATGCCGAACAAAACGCAATTTTGCAAGCTTCTGCATTTGGCGTTTCTTTAAAACATTCAGAAATATATGTCACCCACCAGCCTTGCGTAACCTGCGCAAAAATGATAATTAACGCAGGAATAAAGCGCATTGTATTTTTGGGCGAATATCCCGATGAATTATCAATAGAAATACTTAACGAATGCGGGATTTCATATGAAAGAATTGAGATAGATTAAGGTCATGGACAAAATTATCATCGAAGGCGGTCATCCCCTTAGCGGTTCTATTAAGGTTAATGGCGCAAAAAATGCGGCTTTGCCTATTATGGCAGCTGTCATTCTTAGCTCAGACCCGGTTAAATTAACCAATGTTCCGGCTCTCGACGACGTTGTTACAATGGCGAATGTCTTAAAAGCCATTGGTGTCGAATCTGAGTTTGACGGCAACAACACCTACAAATTTAACCCATCCGGAACAATAACCGAAGAAGCTCCTTACGAATTAGTAAAAACAATGCGTGCCAGTTTTTTTGTTATGGGACCTTTACTTGCCCGTCTCAAAAAAGCCCGAGTTCCGTTACCCGGCGGATGCGCTATTGGCGTAAGACCTGTTAACATACACTTAAAAGGTTTTGAAGCTCTCGGAGCTAAAGTTTCTATTGACGGCGGATGCGCCGTAGCAACTGCAGACAAACTCGTTGGCAGCAGCATTATACTTGATTTTCCCTCTGTAGGTGCAACAGAAAATCTCATGATGGCAGCCTCTTTAGCAGAAGGCAAAACCGTCATGGAGAACTGTGCGCAAGAGCCCGAAATCGTCGATTTGGCCAAGTTTCTTAACAGAATGGGCGCAAAAATCGAAGGTGCCGGCAGCCCCACCATAACAATAAACGGAGTAGAAAAACTCGGTGGCGGAACCTACGCAATAATGCCTGACAGAGTAGAAGCAGGAACATTTGCCATACTCGGCGCCATGACAAAAGGCCCCATAAGTATCGAAAATTGCGAACCTAACCATATTATGGCACTAATAAACAAATTGCGCGAGATGGATGCCGAAGTGTCGATATTTGAAAATTCTTTAACGGTCAAAGCCACAACCCCTCTAAAGGCAATAGAGGCAAAAACCTTGCCTTATCCGGGTTTTGCGACCGACTTACAGGCTCAATTGATGGCAGCTCTTTGCCTGGCTGAAGGCAGCTCAACCATCACAGAAACCATTTTTGAAAACCGATTTATGCATGTTTCAGAGTTGGCAAGAATGGGCGCTAATATAACAATACACGACCGCAGTGCCGTAATACACGGTGTTAAATCGCTAAAAGGAGCTCCGGTTTCGGCAACAGATTTGAGAGCCGGCGCCGCAATGGTTCTTGCAGGTCTTGTAGCTCAAGGTATCACAGAAATAAACCAAGTGTTTCACATTGACAGAGGTTATGAAGATTTAGTCGGGCGCATCAGAGAACTTGGCGCAAACATACGTCGCGAGGAGTAATGATAGATGGACAATCAAAAGAACTACATACAGGATCTACTAAACGGGCTCAAAAGCACCAATAAAGAACAAAAATTGCTTTCTATTTTTGCCCTGGGCATCCTGCGAGAAAAAGAACATGCTAAGGCACTCACAGATTTGCTTGCATCGACTGACAGCGAAATAGTCGAGCAAGTAATAATTGTCTTGGGGCATATCGCCAACCCAACTTCGGTAAAGCATTTAGTCGACTTTTTGAATAACACGAACAGCAAACTCTCAAATGCAACCTTAAAAGCTCTTAAAAGTTTCGACATTACCGACGCTCTCGACTCAGTTATTCGCTCCTGCACATCAGATCTTCCTTCAGCGGTTCGAAAAAACTACCTCGACATTCTTCTGAATTATAACGATATCAGAGTTGCGTCTCTAATGAACGAAGTTTTAGGGCAAACTGCTGACCCCGAGCTGCTGGTAATGACCATTGACTATTTCATCCGCTACCCCTCAACTGAAAAGCACACTTCTCTAAAAATGCTTTCAACAAACACAAACTGGAACGTTTCGCTGGCAGCTAACATCGCCCTTTCCAGATTAAAAGATGAACATGCTTATGCACAGGTTAGAAGACTTGCAAAATCTTCTAATACCGAAGTTAGAAGCATAATAGTAAAAGCTATTTCAAAACGCCCCCAAATCGAAGATCGCGAAATGTTCTCGCTATTTTTTGAAGACAATAATGCAGAAATCAGGGAAATGGCGATCGAAGGTTTGTCTTTATTCGCAACCGATGAAAGAATATCGATTCTCAG
The DNA here is from genome assembly GCA_028689875.1 of Candidatus Rifleibacteriota bacterium. Taxonomy (GTDB): domain Bacteria; phylum Muiribacteriota; class Ozemobacteria; order Ozemobacterales; family Ozemobacteraceae; genus MWDD01. The sequence continues at coordinate 14,562 of JAQVCG010000024.1, forward strand.
AACATGGCTCGCAAAAGAATCAGACTCTAATTTTAAGATTACACTGGTTAAAAAAGCTGCTGCTGAAAAATCTGTTTTGCTCTATGATGAAATTTACAAACTTCTGCAATCATCAGATGAGTTAATGCAATGTGCGGCTTCAGAAGCAATCAGCGAAATGGGCGAAAAAATTGCTGACAGAATTTTGATCGACTTTGACAGAATGCCGTTGGTTGTTAAAGAACAAATGATTCTGATTCTCGGAAGAATAGGCGGCTCAAAAGTTATCACAACTGTAAAAGAATGCCTGTTTGCCCGCGAAAGATGGCTTAGAATAAATGCTATCGAAGCAGCATCAACAATAAATACTCCCGAACTGAACAATGAACTCATTAAAATGGTTCAAAACCAGGATACAGACATTTGGGTCATGGCAACAGCCGTATCGGCGCTTGGCAAAACACTTAACCACGAATACATCGAAATTATTTCAAAACAGCTTGCTCACGAAGATGCAAGAGTCAGAGCAAACACAATAGAAGCATTATCTCATCTTAAATGGGACAACCTCGACGAAGCTTGCTCAAGAATGCTCATCGATAAAAACGACCGCGTAAGAGTAAATTCTGCAATCGCTCTCTGGAAAAACGGTAACGAAGAAGTATTTCAAGCCCTTGAAAAAATGTCGAAAGACAAAAGCAGATGGGTCAGAGCCTCTGCAGTATTCGCTCTCGGCCGAATCAAAGATAAATCTGCCACTCCAATCTTGCTTACAATTCTTTCAGACAGCGAAGATATGGTCTACCGAAATGTTATCGAAGCATTAGCAGAACAGGGAGACCTCAGGTCGCTTTTACCTCTATTAAGAGAAGCAAGAAAAGCAAGACTGCCAAAAGCTTTCTTTGATAAAGCCTTACAAAGATTTACCGAAACACTTAAAAACTAACAATGGGAAAAAAGAAAAAGCTTATCAGATTCGAAGAAAATAAAAACTTCGATCATCTTTTTGAACCAGTCGCCACCGAGTTACTTGAAACACCACACGAATTGAGAGGTCGGTGGGGCGATTTCTTTGAAAACAATAATCCGATTGTACTTGAACTGGGCTGCGGAAAAGGCGAATACACAACAGAACAAGCTTTGCTTTACCCCCACAAAAACTTTATCGGCATGGATATAAAAGGATCAAGAATTAATCATGGCGCTAAAGAAGTTTTGCATAAAAATATAGGCAACGCTTGTTTTGTCAGAAGCCAAATAGAATTAGTTGACTTAATTTTTGATAACGAAATAAGCGAAATTTGGATAACTTTTCCTGACCCCAGCCTTGATAAAGCCAGACGCAGACTTACTTCACCAATGTTTTTAAACAGATACCGCAGCATTATCAAACCAAATGCTGCGGTATATCTGAAAACCGATTCAAAAGAATTATTCGACTACACAATCGAAATACTTAAAGAAAACAACTACAAGATCTTGTTTGAAACAGATGATTATTACAGCTCTCAGATTTCTAACCAACTGCCCCCGATACAAACTACTTACGAGAAAAAGTTTTTGGCCGAGGGCAAAAAGATCTGTTTAATAAAGTTTGAAATCAAATAACAATTTATTTCATCCAATAAGCGCTGCAATCATCTTTTCTGTCCATGAATCCGTATTCAATCAAATATCTGCGCAAAACCGGATAATCGTCAAAAATATTTTTTAATATTTCGTTGACCTCTTTTTCTGTGTATTGCCTGTTTTTCTCAAATTTCTCAGCTATATGCCTCAGAACAACTATTTTGCATTTTTCTTTTATATAAAATGTAGATAGACGTCCCTTTAATTCTTCAGGAAAATATTTCTTCAATATTTTTGCGTTTTCATCTGCGGTAATTTTGTATCTGTCATCAAGCATTGTAGCTGTTTCGTGAGGTTGAATATACTTTTCGGGTGCGTTTTCGTTTTCTCTTATTAAAGCTGTAAGCGCTAAATACAACTTTGCCTGCTTTTCTTTCTCTTTCATTGCAAATCTGTGATTTCTAACCGTCGAGATGCTACCAATTTCGAGCCTCTGTTGTATTTGCTGGTCTTGTAATTTGTTATAAAAGCATCTTAAAAGCTCACACTGATGTTCAGAAAGTCCGGTAACTTTTTTATCCATTGTCACAAGAGCTTCAAAAACAGATTTATGCGCCGTTTCAATATGCATTCGAACATATCTGCAAGCCTCATAATATTTATCTTCGTGTTGATATATAAGCCCTTTTTCAAATTCTCTTTCACAAAACAGACACTTAAATGTATCTGCAGTTTCTATGTAGCCATTTTTAATATCATCTAAATCATTTGCTAAAATATCTACAGACTTATTCATATAAACTTTTCTCCTTTTTGTTTGTTTATTTATAGATATAATCGTTTTTATCTATAAAGTCAATTTTAAAGGGAAGAAATATTTAGCAAATAAAAACTGCCTAAAATGGAGCAGACCGCTCAAAGAGCGGTCTGCTATTGGTTAACACAGTATTTTTTGAATCGGTTTTCCACTTTGGGGGTATTCAACTTGCGATCTGTCGAAGGTCGTTAGACTTTTCAACTACCCCTTCATGCCGTTACACGTCTCATAGAGTCTTAGCATGACTGCACTTTCACGCACATTGGTTACGCAAAACCTTCAGACGTTCGACGCCCACAAGGTCAACATACAATCACCATACCTACGATTAAAATAGATACACCATCCTCTTTCAGACTTATGTTCGGCTTCAAGGTCCAATACACAACTCAACATTGGCCGGGTATTGCCAATAACCTCCCTTTGGTTTATTTCCTCTTAGCGCCATCGCCACCGAACGTGACAAACGAGGTTCCAAACTCGTCGCTCTCCGTATTCAGGTTTTCTCAACCTCTTTACGGATGTTTGCGTTCTGCATGGTTTACGGGTTTATTCCACCCCGCAAGCACTTCTAGGATTTCAGACTTCAGAGCCTAACCCAATTCCGATCGACCACCATCTCTGGTAATGCATACTCCTTCGCCGTTACTGTTCCTGTATAGCATTCTTTTCGAGATTGATGATGGTTCCCGCCATCTGACCGCCGAACTTACGTTCTACCCGATCTGTCTCACTCGAACCCTTTGCTGATTTCTCAGCCAGTTTCTATTTTGGAATTCAGCCGACCTTGAAGTTTTAGTCCCGAACATTGAGCGCACTTACGCCGTTAGGTTTCACCCCTTCGCCGCCAATACAAGCTCTCCTGACTTTCGCTCCTTTGTGGTATCCGACCTCAAATGCCCAAAACCATAGGTCTTCCTCTTTCAGGGTTTCTACCCTCTTAGAGTTTATTCTGCATATGCGGCTGTTCCTCGAATCAACGAGGCCGTCCCACTCTGGACTTTCTACCTTCTGCCGTAACTTTAAATTCGATTCCGCGTTGTTTTAGATTATCGTTTCTCTTGGATGGCTATTACCCGTCACCAGATAACCCACCGCCCATTCAAACAGCAGCCCAGTTTCTACTTAGCGAGAAGCTTTAAAGTTAATAACTCTCGGTTCCGATTCAATTGTCAAATATCTGTGTCTTCCAACAAATATAGTCTATACCTTTAGATCTTTAATGTCAATAGTTTTTGTAAAACAAACCAACTTGTTGAAGAATCCCTCAACAAGACGGTACACAGTATGTTTCAGATGAAACAACAAAAATATTTTTTTATTATTTTCATCTTCTATAACAAAAATGAAAATAAACCAACTCTAATGCTTTTTTTATTGCTTGATTTATGGGCATATACTGATTGGCTAAAACAAAATCTATCGCAGATAGTCTGCGATAGAAATTACACAACAAAGGCATTTTGCCACCTTTATCTACGTATTCCTTAGCCTTTTCAACCACTCCGGGGGACTTTTCTTTCAAAGAATGGCAAACGGCAAATTTGCTTTTACCATTCTTGTCGGTTATTCCTGAAAAGCCAAAAAGTCGGCAAATCATCCCCCTTAAATGGTATATTTTGCAACCCCAACGTCCATTTTCAAACCTTGCAAAAAAGCAAGTTACAGATTCATGTTTTTCAAGAGCATCTAACCAATCTTCAAGCAAATCCAGCTTGTAAGCATGCCAAGCTAATGGCAAAAACTCAAGTGGAGTAGCTTCAATCTGCTCATAATAACAACAATCGGAACAATGACACAAACAATCAATACCGGCTCTTTTTTTAAATGCCTTTGTTTCTTTTTCGGCCATTTCTTGAAGAGTCTCAACACGCTGAACCATGTGATACATAGCTACCATATATTTTTCCAGAATTGCTAAGACTTAAAAAGCGCTAATTATTTCTGTCCACAACAAATTTTCATCTGATACTGCCGAGTTCGTTGAATCAAGACAGTCACCCTTATCAGCCATGGTATAGCCAAAACGAAGTTTTGTGTTATCAGCAAGACTGTAACGATATTCAAATGTTGAAATATCCATATCAAGCTTATTGTAGCCAAGCGCATTCAGATTATTTACGCTAACCCCTGCAAAATCATTTGAAACATTATCTTTCAATTCTTTAACCTTATCAAAGGCTACTCTGAAATAATGTTTGCTGCTGTTTGGAGCATATTCAAGCTGCAATTTCAAATCTGAAGTGTTGTAGAATTTTTGCTTACCACCTGCGACTCCGCCGGTCATTCCGCCTAAGAAAAACGCTACATCTTCAAATGGGGTTTCAGGGCCGCCAAGATATCTTGTTTCGTTGTCTATGCTAAGAATACCGTCAAATTCATCGTCTGCATCGGTGTATGCTATTTTTGCACCAAAATCTTTTTTACCGGCCCAGTTAATTGCGGCATGTTTCATGTAACCCGCAACACTTTCTTTTTTGCCTGCATTTTTTCTGTCGTTAGAGGCATAAACAACAGCCAAATCATACGATAAACCTTTTTCTTCTGAAATGGTTCCACGTGAACCGACTTCAATAATATCCATGCCTCTGTCAGTGTAAATAGGCACCACTGAAGTATTTGGCAAGCTTCGGGTATATATGCCTAAATACCCGCTACTTTTATTAAACTCTTTAGAAACGTTCAGGTTCCATATCTGGTAAAAATCTCTATTTTCTGCCCTATCGAAAATAGCATTCATTACATAGTCGGTATCGCCTTTATTCACTTTGTAACTTATGGCATCTGCATAGCCGTGCAAAACCATATAATGTCCGTTAGAGGTATATTTTCTTCCCAGTCTCAGGGTGCCACGGCCTCTAAATGCGTCTCTGAATTCAAGATAAGCATTGTCAATTCTGTTAGCACTTATCAAAGCGCCTGCCGGCAAGCCATAGTTATAGTCATAAGCTGTCCATCTTACATGTGCTATGGTGTTTTCGTCGACCTGAGCTTGAAATTTAAGTCTCAAATAAGCGTTTGTATGCACATTATCGCCCGCATTAGCTGTTTTAACAGCGTCGGTGTGTCTCAATCTAAAATCACCGCCGAAAGACAACTTATCTTTTCTAAAATCGTTGCCTGCGATCTGCTTAAATCTGCTTAAATCTTTTTTAGCAAGTGAAAGATCACCTTTAATTTCTGCTAAATCTGATTTTAAACCGTCGTATTTTACGCACATTAACGTTAGTTCATCGGCAAATTCAGCCACAAGCTCTTCTATATCCATTAACTCGTCTTGCGTTAAAGGCTGTTTTTCAACATTCGAAATGTATTCTGCACGTGATAATATGTTAGCAACTATTTGTGCCATTCCATACCTGGTTACAACAGAATTTCCGTTGAACTTTTTGTCAGCCGTTCCGGTTAAAAAGCCTTTTTCAGACATTTTTTCAACGGTTTCATAAGCCCAGTGAGAACGGGGCAAATCTGTATAAAACTGAGAACTTTGCGCGGTTGTAGCACACAAAAATAAAAGGCACAAACTTAATAATATACGCCTCATCTGTATTTCCTTATCAAAAAACTAGTTACAGTAGAAATTACACAACTCGCGTATAAAATCAAGAGCTAATCGAAAAAAAATAATAATTAGCAACAAAATCGGAATTGATTTAGAATCATTAACTATGAAAACACTTTTACAAACAAATGGTCTGAGGTTTTTAAACAGAGGGCCTTATGATCTTATATTGCACGAGAAAGAAATTATTTGCCTGTCGGGTGCG
>JAQVCG010000024.1:20793-29465 GCA_028689875.1 Candidatus Rifleibacteriota bacterium
AATCGGAATTGATTTAGAATCATTAACTATGAAAACACTTTTACAAACAAATGGTCTGAGGTTTTTAAACAGAGGGCCTTATGATCTTATATTGCACGAGAAAGAAATTATTTGCCTGTCGGGTGCGTCAGGGGCAGGAAAAAGCCTTTTGCTTCGCGCAATATGCGACTTAGAGCCATCCGATGGCACCGTAACACTCAACGGAACAGACAGAAACGAAATATCCGCCTCGGAATGGCGTAAGCAGGTAACATGGCTACCGGCAGAATCTTTGTGGTGGTATAACACTGTTATCGAGCACTTTAAAATTGCACCCGATGAAAAGAACCTTAAGCTTCTTAATTTAGATAGCCGCATATTGCAATCAGAAGTTTATAAGCTCTCTACAGGCGAAAAACAAAGGTTAGCAATATTGAGAGTCCTACAAAACAAACCGCAAGTATTATTGCTTGACGAGCCCACTTCGGGGCTTGACCCCGAAAACGCTTTGGCTGCTGAAAAACTTTTGCAAGATTATGTAAAAGACAATGGTTTTAGCGCCATATTAGTCAGTCACGATAAAAGCCAAGCACAAAGACTTGGCGATATTCAATTTGAAATGTCGTTAGACGGAAGCATTAAAACAATATAATGAATATAATACATTTAAGTCCTTACGATTTATCTATAGCTTTTTCACTAATTCTATTGCTGGCTATAATCAGCTTTAAAAACAAACTTGAAGTACATCGACCGCTTCTTATAGCCTCTATACGCGCCACTATTCAGTTATCGCTCGTAGGCCTTGTTCTAACCTTTGTTTTTACAACCAACAACCTTTATTTTGTTGGCGGTATTTGGCTGATAATGCTCTCAGCTGCCGGTTATGAAGTTATGTCCCGGCAAAAATTCAAAGAAAAAGGTATTCGCAGATATTCCACCGGAGCCTTTTCAATGTTTATATCTTCGTTTTCAGTATTAATTTTAACTCTGACCGTCATACTCAAGGCTGACCCTTGGTACAGTCCAAGATATGCGATTCCTATACTGGGAATGCTGTTAGGAAACACCATGAACGGCATCGCCCTGGCAATGAACACATTTTCAAATCTAATCAAAAATAATCGCGCTATAATAGAGCAAAGACTGTCGTTAGGCGAAACAGCCGACGAATCAATCAAAGATTATTTAACAGAGAGCTCAAAAACAGGAATGATTCCTATAATTAATTCTATGGCCGCATCAGGATTAGTAAGCTTACCCGGCATGATGACCGGGCAGATTTTAGCAGGTAACGATGCTTCTGATGCCGTTAAATATCAAATTTTAATTTTATTTCTCATATCAGCCTGCACGGGATTTGGCATATTAGTGGGTTTAAAGCTAATGAAAAAACGAATTTTTGATAGTCGGGACCGTTATAGAATGAAAGATAACTTCGAGATCTAATTTTGTTTTGCGTTTATCGGGCCTACTACTGCAACAGCGACAGGGCCGACACAGATTAGAGCTATTGACCAAGGCCAATGGCCTATTTCCAATCCGGGGACTAAGGCTTCGACGAATTGATAAACGGCTACCACGGTAGCGAAATAGGCAACAAGCACCATAATCACATCAGCACGCCTCATCTTGCTGTTATACAATTCGTTTGCGTCGAGGCGATTTTCGAGCAAGTGAACGGCTTTAAACCACATTAGTGCAGTCAGCACAATAAACAAAATGAAACTTAAAGCGTTCATCAAATTTAAATATTTGATAGGCGAGGCGCTCAGCATTACTAAAAGAGCCACAATTTTGCCTAAGAAGGTTGATTTTTGGGAAATTACCTTTGCTTCGTAATTTGCATAAATGGCCGAAACACACACAGACAAAAAGACACAGCAAGCCGTAAAAATGACTGTTATAAGGGTTGATTGCATAACGACTTTGTATGTAAAACCCAAGTATCTTAAGGCAAATATAGTTGCCGGAAGAAAACATATTTGTGCTATACAGAGCCAAAAATAGAATTTTTGCCTAATAAATTCAGCCGCAGTTATTGGCAAGGTTTCTATAAGTGCGACGGCCTTGCCTTCATATCCGACAGAATTTACGGGACCGAACATGCAAAAATAGATTATTGCTCCAAAAATGAGGCTCATCACAGAATAGACGGTCGTAAACGAAAAAACGGTTTTCATTACATAGATTTCTGCAGCAATGACTGTGAATGGCAGCAACAGCGAGTTAATAAGCAAATTGTAATCACTTTTGAGCATATTGAATTCTTTAGATATTATGCCTTTAAAGAAAGAATTATTACCGTGATTTTTCGAAGATTTTTTACCATAATATGAATAGCTGAACCAAATATGTTTTAAAGCAGTCGAATAAATTAAACAGCCTACAAGCATAATTGCAGCCCAAAACAATGAAAAATACCAAAAACTCACTGTAAATGTTTTATTAACCAAACAATCTGCCACCCACAAAAAGGGCATAAACAAAGTGTCAATTAGCGTTTCTGCATTACTATATAAAGAAACAACTTTTGCAATAAATCGTTGCGGATAAGCGTCTAACAGCAAAAAAGGCACTAAGATTAAAAATGCGCTCAAATAACCAATTACAGAGAAAATATTATTTATTGTCGATTTTTTAAAAAATCGCGTAAACACAATCATCATAAGATTAATTGCAAGCCCTGAGAACAGACTGAATTCTAAATAAAGAAAAATTGCGATAGCAATTTTAGTTAAGCTGCATCCGTCGCGGCAGCTTATTCCGACAAACGCACTCAGCATCACCAGTATACCGAAATAGTCGTTAATAAGCCTTTCGTAAAGTTTCAAAATGATTATATTTATCGGTTTAACCGGCAACGTTTGCAGATATTCGAAGTCAGAACCCATTTGGCCCATATTTATAGTGTGGCCTGTTGTAAGGTCTCCCATAAACGTTATAAACAGAACAAACATAACAATGAGCGCAAAAAACAGCAGGTTAATGTCGTAACCGAACGGCATCGCCAAAATTTTGCCCGAAATTTCGATAGAAAAGTCTGATACGGCCCAAACACATGCAAGCAACACAAAAAGAAATGCAATTGCCTTGCCTAAGCCGGTGCGCGAACGCAAATTATTGAATATTATTCTATTTTTAACAGAACACAGAATGAGCGTGTTATTGAATATTTCAAACATTAATTAACTAAGTAATAAACCGAAAGCTCTGTTTTCCATATTATTGATGTAGAACCTACTACAGAGCTAAGTTTTACGCTTTTAAAAACAAATTTTTCAGCATATGGAGAAATAACCCTTAAGAAATCGTTTAAAACAGAAAACTTTCTTACGGAAATTTTGTAGTTAACACGCATAACACCGTTAACAGGCTCATACTCCTCATAATCACTTATTGCCACATCTATTTCTTCGTTTATGCCCTTAACGAACTCTTGCAAATCTTTTACGGGAACCGCCTTTGGATTTGTTAAAGGCAGATCTGAAATTTCAAAATTATAGCTTAAAGACTTTTCTTCAACCTTTTCTTGGGCTAAATTTACATTAGAAACATTATTTATGGCTTTTTTAAAATCTCCCGTAAAACTATTTGTTTCAGACAGATTAGAGAAAACAAATTGAATCGGTATGCCAACCTTTGTGCTGCTTATATAGTCTCCAAATGCTATTTCGGTGATATTTTGGCTAACGGGTGTTTTAAGAAGGCTTTCAATTATATCAGTTATTTTCTCACAGGCAGAAATTGGCACAGAGCGGTATATTCCCTTGACCCAAACGGGCGAAACAGGCTCTTGGGCAACCGTTTTAAGTTTTTCGATAAAATCTTTTATTTTTTGATTTGCGTCGCCTTTTTCTTTTGCAACAAGCACGTTATACCAAGCTGTATCGTATTTTTTCAGGCGCGCCGAAATAACAGCTCTCATAAATCTGGCGCCTGAATGTGAGGGATCGCGGGTAAACACCAAATCTATCTCATTATTTGCCTTATCGTAGTCTTTTCGCGAGAAATGTCGGTTCGCAAGCTTCATATGAACTGCAACATATCGTTTATCGGCTTCAGAAAGTTCTAGTGGCCCGGTATCAATCATTCTGCTTTGCGGCGCAATCTCACTGACTATTCCCGATAAGTTTTCGGGAAGTTTTGCTGCGCTGCCTGATCGGGATGCACCTGTTCGCTGCTGTAAACGCCGCTTTAAATCGTCAACGTCAACAGCACCGCTAGCCTGCTCTAAAATGCAAGCCAGCAATACAAATAAAAAAAGAATACGATATTTTGCCGCCATAATAAGCGCCTTTATATTAGGGAGTTACTGCCGCTACCGCTTCTTCTTCACTTTCGTAATAATCGCACAAAGTAAGCACTCCGGTCATGCGCAAAGCAGTTTTGGTGAGTGTAGAAAGCCCTGTTATCGCAACTTCTCCTTCATTGTAATCAATAATCTGAACCATTAAATCAAGAAGAATCGACAATCCGGTACTGTTTATTACCGGGGTTTCGGACATATTAAACACGTAGTAAATACATCCCTTGTTGATATATTCAGTGCATTTCTCTAGAAAGACTTTCCCTCCAGCGTCATCAAGATAGCCCTGAGTTCTAACAACTACCACTTTTCCAACTGTTGAAAATTCCACATTAAATTCAGCCATACAAGCAATATATGGCAGAATTTGCGGTACTGTCAAGCATTTTTAAGTTCAGTTTCTCAAGACATCTGCCGGAGAAGTTCTTACCGCCTTAAAAGCAGGAACAAGAGCCGAAACTATAGCTATCACAACAATACCGACAAACACCCACGCAAATAGTGACGGCATATTCAAAAATTCATACTGTGCGTTAAACGGGATTTTAAGCATTGCCGCACAAAACGGAAATACTGCAACCCCCACAACTGCGCCCAATGCCCCGCCTAAAGCCGACTGCAAAACCGATCCCAAAACAATCTGCCCGAAAATGACATTGTTTTTCCAGCCTATAGCCTTTAATATGGCTATTTCGTGACGTTTTTCGGACACCAGCGACCACTGAGAATTTGCTGAAAATAAAAATACTAAAATACAAGCTGCCATAAGAACATAATTCAATGTATCTTTGCTTAAACCCATAAAATCAACAATATGCAACGAACAATTTACCGCATTTGCCGACAAATTGCCTTCCAGCAATTCACGAGACTTTTTCATGGCGACAGCATTATATTCGCCGCCGTTAGAAGCCACAAGAAAAATGTTGGCCTCATCACCTAATGGAACCGTTAACCTTTTATTTATAGCTATTTTCGCGTCTTCCCAATTCATATAAATATCGGCTCTTGCAGTTCTGGCGTGGGAACTGACAACTCCTATAACCGGGTATAGTGCGTCAGCCACATTCACCACAGAACCCGGTTTTAGGTTCCACAAGTCTGCATATGATTTGTCAATAACCACAACATTTCGATCATTCGGGTTAAAAAAGACTCCCTTAATTATGTCTGCCTCTGAAACCATCGTTGACTTCAGTGCATATTTATCTTCAATTTTGATGCCGCCAAGACTAAAAACATGTCCGTCTTGCCCCTGTTTAATGCGAAACAGCAAAAACGGCGTAACAGCTTTAACTTCATCAATAGCAGCTATTTCTTTTACCAAAGAAACGGGCATCAAATGAGTGTTAACCATAGGTTCTGTAAAAAAGCCCTCAGACATCGGGGTTTTCGCTGTCTTTGCCTGAGGTGCCCCATCTTTTCGAACAGGCGAATAAATCAAAAATTTACCGCCCATATACTTTACCACCGCATCTTTTGCCTGCAAATCAAAGCGCAAAAACAAAGCTACAATTGTTATAAAAGCGCAGCACAAAAAATACCCAAAAACGTTAACGCCCGTTCGTATAGGCTTTCGTAAAAGTTCTTTAATTGTGTTTGAAAATACGTCGTTCATATTGTTGCTTGAGTTACATCGAAAATTTTGCCGTCTTTCAGCAATAATTCACGATCTGCGTATTTTTTGTTAAATGCGCCGTGCGACGCCGCAATCATGGAAATATTATCTTTTTTGACCCGCTCCATAAGCAATGTCATTATCTCTGAAGCAGTCTCTTCGTCGACATCTCCGGTCGGTTCATCTGCCAAAATCAAACTGGGGTTATGCACCATAGTTCGCGCAATCGCCACTCTCTGTTGTTGCCCGACACTGAGCTCTGCAGGCAAATTAGACAACCTATCACCCAAACCTAATTCTTCAAGAATAGCAATGGCTTGTTTTTTGCGTTCTGCAGCATTTATCCCCCGATGCATCAGCACAGCCTCGACGTTTTCAAGTGCTGTCCAGGTTTGAATAAGATTAAAGCTTTGAAAAATCATTCCGATGTGCATTGCACGAAGCTCTGCCAGCTCATTCAGAGTCATTGCAGTCAAATCTTTGTCTTTGAAGATTATTTTTCCGGAATTAGCTCGATCAAGACCGCTCAATATGCCAAGCAGCGTTGATTTGCCGACGCCGCTTCTTCCGGAAATCAATAAAACTTCACCGGGTTTAACAGCAAACGAAATATCTGAAAAAATCTTCAGCTGATTCCCGCGAATATCAAAACTTTTACTTAAATTTTCAGCACTTAGCACAAACATCGTTTCACCTCTATTCAATTCCTTCTCAAAACTTCCAGCGGGTGCTTTTTCAAAACAAACAACACAGGTACAAGGCCTGATAAAACACCTGAAAAAACAGAAAAAATAATCACGGCAGCCATCGAAAGAGCGTTAATAGGGCTGCCGATGTCCATTTCAACGCCCAACACCTGCTCTATCGGAACAGCCCAAAGCAGGAAAAGACTTATCAACACGCCGCTAACACAGCCGGCCACCGAGACTATAAACGACTCGGAAACTATTTGTTTGATAACCGAGTTGTTGCTCCAGCCGATGGCTTTTAATATTGCTATATCTCTTTGACGCTCTACAACAAAGGCTAACTGCAGCTTTACGGTCAGCAAAATTGAACTTATAAGAATGACCGCAATAAATACCCACAAAAGCTTCTCGTTAAGTCCTATGGCCTTAGATGCCGGATAATAGCAGCCCGACGTAAGAATGCTGTCGTTTTTCATCAGTTTATTCACGTCTTCCATGACTTTTTTGTGCACAGTTCCATTTACCGATTCGACCAATACTATATTTGCCTCTTTTTCAAGCGGATTATGTATGCGGCGATTAATAACACGTTCAGCTTCGCCAAAAAGCATATAAAAATCTGCTTTAACCGGGTCTGCTCCGGTTGCGGCGACACCAATAATTTCAAATTCTTCTTCAGCTATAACAACCTTTGAACCGACCTTTAAGCCGTTGTTTAGGGCATAACCGTCGTCTACTATAACTTTGCTCAAAGAGTTTTCTGACAAATACTGCCCTTCTATTATTTCGTTAGTGCCGCAGCTATTTGTTTCTACGGCTAAGTGCCCCAAAAACAGACCGCCTACCGTAAAAAGTCGATTATCTGTAGGGTCTCTGAACCTGAACATTAAAAAAGGCGAGGCATTTCTGACGCCGGGAAGTTTATTTATTTCGTTTGCCAAGTCTAATGTCAAAAGTCTTGTGGTATTAGTGTTTATAACAAAACCTTCGTTAAGGATGTCTTTTGGTTTTTTATTGCATCCGGTACAGTTTGCACAGTTTTGTTTACATTTATCGGGAATTATGCCCTTAGCCAGTTTAGAGAGTTCTTCTTCGGTTAGTGAGCTTAAGTCACCGCAAGAGGGCAGCCAAGTTACAAAATGTGTGCCGGTAGTGCCGATTATTGCTGTCTGATGGACTTTTGAAAAAATCGTAACAGCTGTAATGACAAGCAATAGAGATACAGCAATTGCATATCCGGTAAAAACAGCCATAGTTCGGCGTTTATTTCTTTTAAGCTCTCTTGTTGCGCAGAGTAAAAAATCAAAGTTCATTCGCTTTTATCTCCGGTTGTTTCATAGCCGTATGTTAGCCACCCATTGATTCCGTCAGGATATTCAATAATGCTCTCATAGCCTAATTGCCTGATTTTTTCGGTTAGAGAGGCTATATTTACACCTTCGATACCCGGATATACGATAATCATTGATGACTTGTCAGGCAGTCGCGTTTTAAGTTCATCAGAAGCTATATTATCATATATAACCTCTGCACCGGGTATTTTGATATCCAACTTTTGAGACGATGATCTGAACTCTATTATTTTTAGCGCCGCATCTGATTTAATCAAAGCAACAAGGGTGTCTGCCGTTATTGTAGAGCGCACCACATCAAAAGTAACAGATGCTATTGCAGAGCAATCACAGCCTCCCTCGCAACCTGACAAAGAGTTTATCTGCAAAAAAAACAAAAGCATCAAAATAATAATTACATTATTTTTTGCCATATTCGTTTATAGCATTCACTAAATGTGCGTTAACAGCTTTCATTGCTGCATCTAGCGGAGTCATTCCCTGTTTATTTTTTAAATTTTTGTCTGCCCCGGAAGCCAACAATACTTGAGCCGTTGGCGCAGACATTGTTTTACCAACCGAATGAAGCGGAGTATCATCGTTATTATTTAATTCATTAACTTCTGCTCCGGCTTTAATGAGTGTTCCCATGACACCTACTAAACCGTTTTTTGCAGCTAAATGAAGTGGAGTGTTTCCTTCGGGGGTTTTATCGTTTACGCTAATTCCTGCATCTATTAGCATTT
>JAQVCG010000093.1 GCA_028689875.1 Candidatus Rifleibacteriota bacterium
TTTGTGAAAGAAGGGGTGTAAAGCCCAAAGTCTTGCTTGTTACAACAGGTGGAACTATTACAATGTTACGCAACGAACAAGGGAGTCTTTCTCCGTGTGAAAATGCTTCGGCATTGCTTGAAAAAATACCCGAACTAAAAACTCTGGCAGATATTGACATATTAGCTCTAGTAAACGTGGACTCAAGCAATTTTACCCCGGATTTATGGGTTGCCATAGCCAAGGCGATTTTTCAACGATTTAAAGAATACGATGGCTTTGTTATAGCGCACGGAACTGACACTCTTTGTTACACCGCTGCTGCTCTTTCTTTTATGATTCAAGAGTTGAATAAGCCTATAATAATTACAGGTGCTCAGGTTCCATTAGAAGATATTGGCTCAGACGGACGTGCAAACCTGATTAACGCATTTAGAGTTGCAATATCAGATTTGGCAGAGGTTGCGGTCGTTTTTGGTTCACAAATAATTAGAGGAACTCGTGCGAAAAAGATGTCTGCCTTTGATATGCAAGCGTTTGTTTCGGTTAACGATGTTCCATTAGGCTCAATTGGTCTTTCAATAAAATTTAGTAATTTTGCAAAATTTAGAACTCGTAGAAAACCTCTGTTAAGAGCTTTTTTGAATAAAAACGTTGCCCTTTTGCCTGTTTACCCGGGTCTAAAACCTGAAGTCTTTGAGTTTATGGCAGAAAACCATGACGGAATAGTGCTTGAGGGGTATGGAGCAGGGAATATTCCAAATGGTGAATATTCTTTGGTTCCCTCAATAAGTAAAGCAACCGCAAATAATGTTCCTGTAGTAGTTTGCACTCAGTGCGTGTTGGGTTCAACCGAAATGGAACTATATCAAGTTGGGCGTGCTGCACTTGATGCAGCAGCGATACCGGCCATGGATATGACGCCTGAAACAGCTATGGTTAAATTGATGTGGGTGTTGGGGCAGTCAGACGATATTTCTACTATCGAATCTATGATGCAAAAAAACTTTGTGGGCGAAATACACGAGGTTGCGTAAGAGTGAATAAATGCAAAGAGTGCGGTCAAGAAGCAGGAGAATCTTTTGATTACTGTGTTTCTTGCGGTTTTTATTTAAAAAGCACTCATAATCCCAGAAAAGAAAGATTCTTGTTTTTTCTTTCTCCTTTGTTTATTTTTATTTCTACAATACTTTTATTTGCTGTTTTGGGGGTAAAAGAAGCTTTTTATTACGGCAGTATATTAAGCGGCGAACTTATTGCTACCTACATTGTTGGAACTTTGATGTTTGCTTTTCTGTGTTTCCTTTTTGTTGTAAAGCCGGCGTTCCGAGGGTATTTTGAAGCATCATCTCTTGCTTTTTTGGTATCTGTTGTAATGACTTTTGTAGTTTATATAACTCTTAATCTAAAATTTGGCGGAGTTCCTGTTTATCTTACCCCTGATGTGTATGCAAAAGAAAAATCCAATCTTTTTATGCTTTTACTTTTGCCTTCAATGTTTGTCGTTACGGCATTTGTTGTTGCTAAATATAAAATATTAAGCCGCTTGAATCTGCTTGATGATAAAAAAAAGAGCTTGTTTTTGGGATTGCCTTTAACGTTAATTTTTTTATGTGCAATATCTGTAAGCGTTTTTTTTGCTTATGGCGACTTTGAATCAAGAAAAACAGTTACAGTACAAATGCTTAATGATTTTGGTCTTGTGGAAAAGGCAACTGAAGTTACAGAAAGGGCTTTGCTCATAAAACCTGATTCTTTTGAATTGTATTATTTACGTGGCTCCATAACAATTGACTCGGATTATAAATTCAGAAGTATTGAAGAGGCTATAAAATCACTAGAAAAAGCACGTAAGATTCATCCTGATTCACTTATGATAAATTATTATCTAAGTGTTGCGTATTCAGAAAATAACGACAAAGAAAATGCTTTGAAATATGCATATGGTGCTATTGATGGCCGTTTTAATGACGCTTTTGTAAATAAGTATCTGGGGGATTTATATCTTAAATATAATATGCCCAAAAAGGCTGTAGAAGCATATAAACTTGCTGTTTCTAAGTCTTATGATGATGCGATTATATTGAATAATTTGAGTTTTTTGCTATTAGAATTGAATGAGAATCTTCCCCAGGCCCTTGAGCTCGCAAAACGTTCGGTTGAATTGGTGCCAAATCAAATTTTTAACAAAGATACTTTGGCTTGGGCATATTATAAGAATGGCAGATATATTGAAGCCCTTGAAGAGATTAACGATATTAGAGATGTAGTAGAAGAATCTCCGGAGATACATTTTCATTATGTCATGATTTTAAATTCAATGAGTTTGCTTAAAAATCCGATAGAGTTATTAAATAAACTTTTGGCTAAGCCTGAGGTTATTTTGAATAAATCTTTAAGTAACTCAATAAATGCTGCTCGAGATAAAATAAACGCCGAATCACGACATGACTAAAAAGTTCTTTTATATTCTTTTGTTTTTTTGTTTCTTAACACCCTCGCTTTTTGCTGTATTACACATTGATACGAGCTATTGCGGGCGTTTTTTGAATCATCCGGGGTATGCTAAAATATTGAGCGACTTGCCTTATGTGTATCAAGAGTCGTTTTTAAAAATTCACAAAAGCTTAGGTATTTCACCCCGAGAGCAAATGTATGTGATTGTTATTTTTTCTGATTATTTAACACACAAGGGAATCAGGCTTCGCGGGAAGCGCCAATCAATTAGAACGGCAAATAAAGCTGTTGTGCATTATATTCACCTTGATTTAGACTTTTTAATAAATGCTCAGGCGACCCTTCTTGAAGAGATGACTCATGAAATGACCCACGCCGTTATGGCAGATGTTATGGGTATGAAAGAATATGACAAGCTGCCTATGTGGATAAAAGAAGGAACAGCGGTTCACACAGCCGATCAGGGGTTAGCTCGCATAAAAGCTCTTACTAAACGCGGCTTTGACATCAACAAAATAGGCGGCGAAGACGAGAATATAGACGGAAACCCCATTTCTCTTGAAAAATACGTTGAGAATTACTTAAAAATACGCTTTTTACTTAAAAGTTTTGGCAGTAACGCATTGCATCGTTTTGTAAAGAGGCTTATGAAGTCCGGAAACGTAGAAAAAGAGCTGGCGGTTTGCTTTAATGGTTTAACCGAAGAAATTATGAATCAATATGCGGGTTCTTTTGTAAAAAATACGCTAATTGATAATTCTCGTCAGCTAGACTCAAGAGAAAACTTGGTAAGAGGTATGCAGTATTTCGATGAAGGCGAATTTTTGTCTGCTCGCCTGGCTTTGACAGATGCTCTTTACGGTGGTTTGAACGACTCTGATTTTCAACGAGCTGCATTTTTATTGGCAGAATGTTTTATTCAAGAGCGAAACCCTGAGGGGGCCTTGCATTTGTTAAAACAAATCAGGCCGGATCCCAAAAATGTGCCTGTTGACAGATACGAATTTTTATCTGCATATTCACAATATGCCATGGGTTTGTTAACAAAATCTTATTTTGGCTTTAAAAAATCTTTTGAAACATCTGGCAATCAAGCTGTGAGAGAAGGTTCTTTGTATTATGTCGTCAGGATACTAACCGAACTTGGTAACAAAGCTGAAGCAATAAGAATTATAGGGATGATGCGCAGTCTTTTTCCTGGTAGCAGCTATTTACCTCTTGTTAATCAAGTGGTTGCTCCATTTTAAACCCATCTCTAATGCTTTCGCCTCTTAAAGAAATTTTCGGGTCGTATTCAGGAGTTGATGGTATATCTGAATCCCAGCACTGATCTTTAAATTGCGGCGTTAATAGTTTTAATCCTGAATCAGTTATATTTTCGATCATTGGAACTTTAGGAAGTTTTATGATGCCTCTTAAATAAAATAAATTGCTTGATACATAAAAATTTATCAAGCCTACGTAAAAAAGAAGAATAAAAACGAGAACAGGGCTTTTAAAGGATTGTGGCATCGTCAGATTTGAAGAAACCGATTTGACCAAAAGAATGCCTGTCAAAAAGAATGTTATGAAAAGTCCGTTAGCAAAGCGAATGTCAGGGGCTGTAAAAAACCAAAAGATAATTGAGAGCAGTTGCGCTGCCCATAAAGAAACCAAAATTAGAGCATTCTCTTTTTGATGAGTTTTAAAGTTAGTTTTTATAAGCCAAATAGCAAAGCAAATAATCGAAATACATACAAATAAAACAGATGCAATTCCTTCGAAATTGCCCTCTATGTCATAGATTATATTTTCAAACCAGGGTTTAACCCATTTATAGTCTTTAAGTAGCGGAGAGTTAAACTCATAGTTTCTAAGTCGCGCAAAACAATAGATTCTCTCTTCGCCTATTTTGGCAAGTTTTTCGGGAAGTGCCCAATCGGCGCTTGTGCGGCCTATTCCGGTCGGGAAGAGTGGGTAGCCAGTCCCCATATACCCCCTGCATAGCCATATCACAAGAAGAATCCCTATAAATGCAAAGGTTTTTATTAGACGCTTTGTGAAAAATACTTTTGAATCTGAGCGTTTGATCAATAAATAACTTGTAAGTGCAAGTCCAATAGAAAATGCTGCATTACTGAGCTTGATAACAGTAGAAACTGCCGCAATAACTGCGATAAACGCGATATATGTTTCCCTTTTTTCAAAACATTCTTTTTCTCGCAACAATTTAATAAAGTAATAAAATGCTGTCAATTGCAGCACAGTCGACGATAAGTCGGGTGAAGTAGAGGCCAGCCAGTAAAGTGGCATAGGTATAAAGAACATTGCCGCGAAAAGAATGACGGATAGGGCATTTTTCTTTAAAAGTAGCTGTGTGCCCAATAGCACAAACAAAAAGCCGTTTGCCACATGAAATGCATAGTCGTTAAACAAAGGATGAAAATTCAAATGGGCAATATAAGTGAAGAAAAGCTGGTTAAAACCCAGTCTGTGATGTAGGTTGCCAATGCCGATTATGTGAGGGTGTTCATTTAGCCATCTAATGCTGTTTAAATGATACAGGCCTGTGTCGTAGCAATAAGGTAACTGTATTGAAATAATGGCTATTAATACTGCAAATATAAGTGGCAAAATTGATTTTTTAAGGGTTGCTTGAGACAGTATTTTTTTTATGCTGTTAGTGAAAAAAAATAATCCGAGCAGAAAAAAGAAAAATGAAGAATACAAATTTATCGGAACAAATAAATTGATCAAACTGAAAAACAAGATCGAAAAAGACCAGCCTAACCAGCTTGCTGCAAATTCTTTATCTTGCTCGACAAAATCCAATTTTAAAATACAGATTATTTTGTTGCCCCAGCCTCTGTATGCTGCAAACATAAACAGCCAAGAAATTATTATGAGTACAATGTCTGTGTAAAATCTAAAATTCATTTATTGATTATCTTTTTGGGGTTTCAGTATATCTTCAACTTCTTCATTGTAGTTTAATGCATTGTATTTTGACATTGCTTTTGAACCCATTCCTATAAGCCACATTCTGACTAGATCAGGTATTTCGGCAAGTATTTTTTGAAAAACAGCGCTTTCTTCAGATGATATATTGCCCAAAACATGAGAAATCAGCTGTCGGTGCTGACTGACCTCGGCTGTAGAAGGTTGCCCGACGCCTATTCTGAGACGCCAGAAGTTTTGTCCGATGTGGGAGATAATTGATTTAAGCCCGTTATGTCCGCCGTCGCTGCCGTTTTGTCTAAGTCTGATTTTGCCTAATGGCAAACTGATGTCATCTGCAATTACAAGCAATTCTTGTGACAAAAGTTCTTTTCTTCTCATAAGTGGTGCAATTGCATCACCTGAAAGATTCATAAATGTGAGGGGTTTTAGTAAGGTATGAGTTTGCCCTCTAAAATTAAATGTACAAGTTAAAGAATTGTATTTGTCTTGTTTAAACTCGGTTTTGAATTTGTGTGCCAAAACATCTAAAACCCAAAAACCGGCATTGTGTCGTGTAAATTCGTATTCTTTTCCCGGATTTCCGAGGCCTGCAATTATCATATTTT
>JAQVCG010000025.1:0-6152 GCA_028689875.1 Candidatus Rifleibacteriota bacterium
CTAATTGTAGATGCAGAACAAATACAATTTATTATTGAAAATATGAATAAAATTATTATAAATTTTTTATACATAAAAATCTCCCTTTCAAGATACGCTTAGAATCGTACCATAAAACAAAATAAAAACAATAGATTTTATTTGTTGATTTGAAAATCCTTTATGTTAATATTATTTCACACAAATCGGAGGGAAATATGCTCATAAATGAAATCGAAGTAACAAAAGCTTCCATATCTTTTAAATGCCTGAGTTTAGAAAATCATGATTTAGAAAGCATTTTTGATGCTATTTCTCAACGGGGTGAACTCTTTAATCTCGATAACGAGATTCCTGGATTTCATGATTTTGTATTAGAAAACTCTGTAATCAGAGGCCATTATTCTGTTGTTTATCCTTTTGAAATAGAACATCTCGTTGATGGCTTAACAACTAAAACATTATTTAAAAGAATCGAAAGCTGTGAGTTTATTATTACCGATAAAATTGTTTTGCTTTTTGGAAAAAATAATCCTGCAAAATTATTTACTGTCGGTCTTGGCTTGGCATTAGGCGAAAATATTGAGCTTTATGAATTTGATTTTGTTCAAATGAGCAGATTTCAAGACAGAATGTTGAACATTAAATCAATCGTTTTAGCAAACCCAAAAGAAAAAGAAATCAGAAGAGCCAGACTTGCCGGTCACATGGAAGATTACACCGAATATAACATTATAGACCCAAGAAACCACAGCATAGAAAGCGTTTCTGGGCTTGTTGAAACACCATTAGGCAAAATGACCGCTACTGTGGGTAAAAAAGGCAGTTTGAGATTAGGCGTGAAAAAAGGCATGATTCTGACAGTTGAATGCATTCAATTCGTATTAGAACTGCTTTTAAGCGAGTCAGGTCCGGGCCCGGTTGCATCTAATTTTACAACCTATTGATTATTACGGGATAATTTCCCGTTTTCCTCTCTTTCGCTTGTAAACTCGATTATACCAGGCAGAATATTTATTGATTTTAGATTTAATTTAAACGGAAAAGACTTTAGGTTTAATACGGGGTTAATTTTTTTTATAAGCAATCCTACAAAAGAACGGGGCATAACCATTCTGTTAAGTTTGATTAGGTTTGAATGAAACCAAATTTCTTGTTTGTTTTTAACCGAAAGGTTTCCGGATGCAAAAAAGTCTGCTCTAAGTATTCCGTATTTTGTCGAGCCCGAAAGCTCCATTACGTTTTTGCGCAAATTTATGTTTGGTTTGTTAACTTTTATAGATTTCGATTTTGCCGTTAGAAAAGTATTTAAATCTTCTTCTTTTATAGTAACATTCATGAATATGTCATTCATTTTTACCGGTTCAAGATCTTCTTTTTCGATCAGCTCTTTGGTGTCTATTTGAATATTTAAAAATTCTACGTCTGCTTTATCTAGTATCAGTCCTTCTATGTTCCCGCGAGAAGTTTTTACCAGCACTCTTTCAAACATTCCCAGAGTTGTAGATACATCATCTTTATAAGTTATATCTATTGTCAGAGTAGCCGGATTATTTAAAACTTTCGACATTGCTATTCTGATTTTTTCTTCAATGATAGCGGGATTGCTTGCTATAAGAGCTGTTATAGCTGGGTCGGGACAATATTTTTCTTCGTTATTAGAGTTTTCTGCTTTAAGTTCAATACTGTTTAATACAAAGAACTGCAGTAACAGTATCGTAATTATCAAATATCTTTTTTTCATTTTGGTCCTTATTCAAATATTACATCGTTTGCCATTTTAATAATTTTAAGGTTATTTTTCCATATATCCCATAAAAAATATCCATTAAAAGGCTGCAACATATCTTTTTCGAAAACATTGCGCGCTATCGAATCGCCTAATGTGGCTTGTGTGGTTGCTACTGAATATGTTTTGTGCGAATCAACGCTTATGCCCGAAACTTTAAAATTAACCGTTTTTCCTGCGAAATATTCAAACTCGCACCCGGCAATAGCAATTTTATCTTTGCCATAAGCCGACACAAGCTTTTCTGTAAGCTTTTTCAATGTTGCACCTTTTAATCTTACTATAAATATTCTGTCATTTTCAATTGCTTTCAAAAGTCTGCCCAAATTTATAACATTGTTATTTATGTGCCTCTGATTCGGTTCTATCATTATTGCTAAATCGGTGTTCAAAGCTCTTTTTGTTAAAGTTGCGTGTGCGTCAGCTCTTATATAATTGGCGGAAGTGCTCGCTTTTTCTTTTGTGGTAATAATCCTGAAAGGCTCAAAAATATAATCATTAATCTGTTTTTCAAACGCGCTTAAGGTATTATCACCTTTGCTATTGTCAAATTTGTTTAAGGGTAGCATTCTTAAGGTTATGCGTGGTGAACCGCTGTTTTTAAATATAATGTTTAAAAGCGGAAGCGCAGTGTTGCCGTTTTTGAGTGAAAATTTATAAACGTTGCCTTCGATTATAGGTGTCGTAAATGGGTAAAAGGGAAAATCCTTTTCGTGAGTTGCGTTTATTACAAAGTGCGTGCCGTTAAGCCGTTTTAGTGCCAAAACTAAATTTTCGGTTTCTTCTTTTGAACCATAAACGGTCGAAATGGTGATGTCAGAGTCTTTAAATTCAAACTCAAGTCTTCTGAGTGTGCGTTGAAAATCGTCTGCCTCAAAGCTTTCCCATTTTTGTATAGGCAAATTTTCGCATAATGAAGCAGAAATAAAATTAAAGAAATATATGGTTTTATCGCCAACATTTGCTGTTTCAAAAGTTTTGAAGGGATGCGGAACTTTTTTTGACACGGCGTTTGTAAACAACAAATTCTTTAAATGTTTTTTGTCACCCTTAAGGTCTAATATTTCAATGTCAGAAGGGGAAGCAGAAAAAACATTTGGATTGCATTTTTTGATTAGCTCGTTTTCGATTTTTCCGTTAAGTAAAAAACTTAAAGGTTCATAAATTGAAGAATTATTGCCCGTGGCAAATACCAATGTGTTTTTTTCTTCTTTTTTGAAAGTTGCTATCAATTCAGGTATTTTATGGGCGTCTGACAGTGAAAAACTCAGCTTATCAGTAAGTTCAACGGTTTTTCCGTTAAAGTTGCCCGGTAAAAATATTTGAAGCGGCAAAATAACTTCTGCGGCTAAAATGCTCTCAGACAAAATATAAATCAAAAATAATACCAATATATGTGTTTTGAATTTATTCATTTATTCGCTTAACTATGAAAAATCCCAAAACGGCAAAGACTAAGTTTTGGCCCCAAGCCGCTAGAAACGGCGGAAGATGCCCTGAATTGCCGAGTGCCGAAAACAAACTCATTAAAACATAATAAAAGAATATGACGCCAATAGAGACCCCAAAACCGATAAAAGCGCCGCCTCTGCTGTTAGTGAGCCCATAGCTCGCACCAATTATAGCAAAAAATAATGCGGCAAAAGGCAATGATGTTTTCATGGCAAGCCCTACACGCATTTCTGTGGTATCCATAAATTGCGATCTTTCGTAAGATTCAATGCGCTCTTTAAGCTCTTTGTAGCTCATCTCATTTGTTCGTTTTGTTTGTCTTGCAAAGTCTGAGGGTTTTTCTTTAATCTGTGGCATTTCCAGTTGCGCTATTGCTGTCGGTGAAGCAACAGCCTGAGGTCCGTTGTAAGATTGTTCAACAACATTTTCAAGAACCCAGTTTTGCCCATTGAAATTAGCAAAAGAAGCCGAAATTCTTTTTGTTAAAATACCGCTTTGGTCATAATATTCCAGAAGCAATTGCTCCATTTTGCCTTTTTTTTCATTTACTCTTCTGGCATATGCAAATGCGCCGTCAGATGTTCTTAAAATGCTGTTCTCTGTGGTTTCAGGCTCAATAATGCGATTGATTTCATTACGCCTGATCCTTCGTGCGTTTTCGTTGGCCTGCGGAACAACCTTCTCGTTAAAGAAAAAACTGATAGCTGTAACTAAAGTTGCAAAACCTAAAACAGGCACCATAATTCTGAAAAAATTTATGCCACCGGCACGCATAGCCGTTGTTTCTGAATCTTTAGACATTCTTCCGAAAACTAACAGATTGGCTAATAAAACAGACATGGGAAAAATGTAAATCATGTCTTGAGGAAGCCTATTATAGAACCATCGCCAAACAACTTCGTATGAAATGTTTTCGTTAACAACATTTTGCATCGCCTGCATAATAGGGTCAATGGCGATGATAGTTACGAAAAGAAAAAAACCGAAAAAGAAGGGCGGAATCAATTGCTTAAAAATATATTTGTCTAAAATCCTGAACATTCTTTTCTCTTAATCTGTTTAGATTTTTTTAAAGCGGTGTTATTATAACTCATATAATTTATCATATCTACTGCAAGAAAGGGTATAAAGAAAATGAAAATCGCAATGATCGGAACCGGTTACGTTGGTTTAGTCACCGGAACATGCTTCGCCGATTCCGGTAATGAGGTTGTTTGCGTAGACACAAACGAAAAAAAAATAGAGGATTTAAAGAATGGTATTATACCTATTTATGAACCTGGACTAGATACACTTGTAAAAAGAAATGTTGAAGAAGAACGACTAACTTTTACCACTAACTTAGAAGAAGCAATTGATAAATCACTTTTGTTATTTATAGCTGTAGGCACCCCCCCCGGCGAAGACGGCTCAGCCGATTTGACATACGTTTTAAATGTGGCTCGCGAAATTGGTCAAAAAATAAAAGAATATAAAATAATAGTGGATAAATCGACCGTCCCTGTGGGTACAGGGGCAAAAGTTAAAGAAGTAATTCAGAGCGAAATAGATAAACGAAAAGAAAAAATACAATTTGACGTGGTTAGCAACCCCGAATTTTTAAAAGAGGGCAACGCTATTGATGACTTTATGAAACCTGACCGTGTTGTTGTGGGCTGCGAAGACGTTAGAACAGGCGAATTAATGAAAGAACTTTATTCGCCTTTTGTCAGAACCGGCAAACCAATACTCATTATGGATGTGGCATCGGCAGAAATGACCAAATATGCGGCAAATGCAATGCTAGCCACTAAAATTTCCTTTATGAACGACATGGCGAACCTTTGCGAACGACTCGGGGTAGATGTGGCGCAAGTCAGACAGGGAATCGGCTCCGACAGCAGGATCGGCTATTCGTTTATTTTCCCGGGTCCCGGTTACGGCGGTTCGTGCTTCCCAAAAGATGTGCAGGCAATAATAAAAATTGCTGAAAATCAAGGCTATAAACTCGAAATTATGTCGGCTGTAGAGGCTGTTAACAATAGGCAAAAACGTGTGCTTTTTGAAAAACTTAAAAAAAGATTCGGAAATGAACTTAAAAATAAAACAATTGCAGTCTGGGGACTGTCATTTAAGCCAAATACAGATGACATGAGAGAAGCTCCTTCAATCGTTTTAGTAGAAAACTTGATAGCCGAAGGAGCAAAAGTTAAGGCTTACGACCCCGAAGCCACAGAAGAAGCACGCAAGATTTTCAAAGACAAAATATTTTATGCAGATAAAACTTACGAAGCTCTGGAAGGGGCTGATGCTTTGGTAATCGTAACCGAGTGGAATGAATTTAGAAGACCAAACTTTGAAAAAATGAAAACTCTC
This sequence comes from Candidatus Rifleibacteriota bacterium, assembly GCA_028689875.1. Taxonomy (GTDB): domain Bacteria; phylum Muiribacteriota; class Ozemobacteria; order Ozemobacterales; family Ozemobacteraceae; genus MWDD01. Next base: position 5,576 of record JAQVCG010000025.1, read on the forward strand.
ATGAAATCTGCAATAATATTCGACGGAAGAAACCTCTTTGAACCGAAAAAAATGGCAGAACTTGGCTTTGAATACGAAGGGATCGGAAGGAAACTATATAAATGAAATTAATTTTGCCCGTTGCTGGTAAAGGAACAAGACTAAGACCTCATACTTTTACTAAGCCCAAGTCTCTTGTGAGAGTGGCAGGCAAAACCGTTTTGCAGCACGTGTTAGATGGTTTGGATAAAATCAATATAGACGAATTTATTATTATTACAGACGAAAATGGCCATATAATTCAAAAATATATTGAAAGAAATTATCCCGGTTTGAACGCAACTTATATTACTCAAACAGAATTGTTAGGTCCGGCACACGCAGTTTCTTTAGCTTCACCCAGGATAAAAGATGGAGACGACGTCCTTGTTGTATTTAACGATACTTTGTTTGTGACAGACTTAACAAAAATTCCTGTTTTATGCCGTGATTTCGACGGTCTCATCTATTCAAAAGAAGTCGAAGACCCAAAGCGTTTTGGCGTAAACGTCATGAAAGACAACGTAATTGTTGATATGATAGAAAAACCTGACAAACC
>JAQVCG010000025.1:6252-28656 GCA_028689875.1 Candidatus Rifleibacteriota bacterium
GTAAAAAGAGTTTTAAAAGATTATGCGCCCGATAAACTAATTATTTATTCGCGTGATGAATTCAAGCAATATCAAATGAAGCAGATGTTTGACTCACCTAAATTGAGATATTTTATCGGTGACATAAGAGATGAAGGCCGTCTTTACAGAGCATTGGCAGATGTTGACTACGTTGTTCATGCTGCAGCCATGAAGCATGTTGGCGCGTCTGAATATAACCCCACCGAAGCCATAAAAACAAACGTAATGGGCGCGCAAAACCTTATTGCTGCAGCTCTTGAAGCACGAGTAAAAAAAATTATAGCTTTGAGCACAGATAAGGCTTGTAACCCCGTCAATCTTTACGGTGCCACAAAACTCTGCTCTGATAAACTGTTTATCGCAGCAAACTCTTATTCGGGCAACCGCAACACAAAATTTTCTGTGGTCAGATACGGTAACGTGCTCGGCAGTCGTGGCAGTGTTATTCCTTTGTTTATGCAATTAGCAAGCACAAATGAATTGCCTATAACAGACGAAAGAATGACCAGATTTTGGATAACACTTCCGCAGGCGGTAGATTTTGTAATCAAATCTTTCGATATGATGAACGGCGGCGAATTGTTCATTCCCAAAATTCCGAGTATGAGAATAACCGATTTGGCAGAGGCAATAGCACCGGGCTGCAGAAAAAAGGTCGTGGGAGTAAGACCCGGCGAAAAATTGCATGAAGTAATGATTTCACGGGATGATTCGCGAAATTTGTATGAATACGAAAACCGCTATATTAAATTGCCCGACTTTTCCTTCTGGGGCGAGTCAACCCCGGCAAAATGCTACGTGCCTGTCCAAGAAGGCTTTGAATATTCAAGTGATACTAACAGCATGTGGCTGAATGTTGATGATTTAAGAGAAATACTTAAGCAGGATGGGGTAATAGAGTGAAGTTCATTCCATATGGGCGCCAAGAAATAACCCAAGCCGATATCGACGCGGTTGTTGAAGTTTTGAAATCAGACTTTTTAACGCAGGGGCCTGCCATCGAAAGTTTTGAGCAGGCTGTCTGCGATTATGTGGGTAAGCGCCATGCTGTTGCTTGTTGCAACGGAACTGCTGCGCTTCATTTAGCTGCTTTGGCGGCAGGAGTCGCGCCCGGCGATATTTGCATCGTGCCGGCGATAACTTTCGCTGCCAGCGCTAATTGTATTTCTTATTGCGGCGGCAAAGTGGTTTTTGCTGACGTAGATGACACTGTAACCGCCTCTTATGATTCATGCCGTGCTATATTAGAAAAATATCGAGCCGAAAAACATCCTGTTAAAGCAGTTGTAACCGTTGATATGGCAGGAAATTGCTGTGACAGAAAAGCTTTTAAGCGTTTAAAAGAAGAATTTGGCTTTGTTTGGATATCTGATTCCTGTCACAGGATAGTGCCCGAAAAAGACTGTGGCGGCCCTGATATGACAGTTTACAGTTTTCATCCGGTTAAACACATAACAACCGGTGAAGGCGGAATGGTTGTAACCGATTCTGACGAACTGGCCGAAAATTTGCGTTTGAACCGCACTCATGGCATAACAAAAGACCATAAGCGTTTCGTTAATAATAGTGAGGCACACGATAAAAACGGCGAAATAAACCCTTGGTATTACGAAATGCAAACTTTGGGGTTTAATTATCGCATAACAGATTTTCAGGCAGCACTGGGTGCTTCCCAGCTTAAAAGGCTTGACCGGTCCGTTTTAAGACGTCAGCAAATTGTAGAAATTTATAAAAAGCATTTGGGCGAATGCAAAAATATAGCTTTTCCTAAGGTTTCTGAAAGCGGTATACATGCTTATCATCTGGCAATTGTATTGATTGATTTCGAAAAAATCGGCAAAACAAGAGCCGCTGTAATGAAATATTTAAGAGAAAACAGCATCGGCACCCAAGTGCATTATATTCCGGTGCCAATACTGCCATATTACGCTGAGAAGGCTAATTTGGGCGAACTGCCAAACTTTGAAACACCAAACTCAATGTGTTATTACAAAAAAGCTCTTTCACTGCCTTGTTTCCCGACCATGTCAGACGACGATGCCTTGTGGGTATGCGAACATTTAAAGCGAATTTGCGAGTAAGTTTTGAGTAATATTCTTCATGAAGATATAAAAAGGTTAAATGATCAACAGCGTGCAATAATAAAAAAGTTTGATAAAACTTCTTTGATTGTTGCGGGCCCCGGCACGGGTAAAACGCGCACGATTTCAGTCTTAATCGGTAGTTTGCTTGAGCAAGGAGTCAGATTAAGGGAAATATTGGCTCTGACCTTTTCGAGTAAAGCGGCCTCAGAGCTTAAAGAGAGAGTCTTAGAATATTACCCCCACAGTTTCGACAGGTGCTGGATATCAACTTTTCACTCTTTTTGCGCAAGAATTTTGCGTGAGCAGTATCATCTGCTTAAAATAAAACCGGATTTCAGATTGCTTACAGGATTTAAAGAAGCGCTGATAATGGATGTAATTTGCCGGCGGCAAGACCCGGAAGCTTTTAAAGAGTTTGGAAAAGTGCTCAAAAAAAGAGGTTTTCAGCAAGAAGTTTTAACTTTTATATCACTTTTAAAATCGAATTTGGTTTCGCCCGATGAATACGAAAAAACTGTATTAGCCTGCGATAGCTTCTCTGGAAGAACAAAAAACAGGTGTTTGGAGCTTTTGAATATATTCAGACTTTATGAAAAAGAAAGAATTGAAACCGGTTATCTTGATTTCAGAGATTTAATAGGATTAACCATAGAGGTCTTGAAAAATAAAGTTGTAGCAAGTTCTTATCAAAAAATGTTCAAGGTTATTTTGGTAGACGAGTTCCAGGACACCGACCCTGCACAATATTTGCTTTTAACGCTATTGAGGGGAGAAAACTCAGATATCAAAACTGCCGTAATAGGAGACCCGCACCAAAGTATATATAGATTTAGAGGGGCAGATCCTTCTATGATGTCTGCTGTAAGCCCTTTTAAGCTTAAGTATAAAGCAAGGGTTTTTCCGCTAGAAATTAATTACAGGTCTTCTGAAGCTGTTACAAATGCGGCTAATAAAATTAACTGGCTAGAAAAGTCGGCTTACGAAAGTAAGCTTAAAAATCTATCAGGCAAAGCCGGATTCATTAAGTATTACAAGGTCAGAGACGAGCTTGATGAGGCACGTTTGATAGGGCGAAAAATAGCCTCTATGGTTATTTATAAAGACGAAAAACAATATAAACCTTCAGATATAGCAATTTTGGTTAGAAATAATTACCAAATCGATTTAATTACAGAGTCTTTGAAGTCATTGCATATACCCTTTGATGTTGCGGGCGACATGAAGTTTTTTAAGTCTGAAGAAGTAATATTGCTTTCGTCTCTTTTTAAGTTTGCAAAAGCAAAAGATGAAAACGAGCAGATTGAAGCCTTAAAGAGAGCTTTTGTGTCTCCGGTTTTTGATATAAATCCTTTGTGGGTGCAGTCTGTTTTGGCAGTTAATGATTCAAGCAGGCGTGTTTGCGATATTATCGAAAATATCAGAGAGCTTGATTTTTCTAAGTTCCCGGAAACAGATGAAGAGACAAAAATAAAAGCTGCAGCGTTTGCAAAGGCATTGTCTTTGATAGAAGAAAATAAAGACCTTGATGTTGCAACAATTTTAGCAGGACTGATGCTGATTATTTCTGAGAAAATTACTGATCCTGATTCTGTTGCAGGCCGCAATGTTTTGCATTTCAGAGGCATGATAGCAGATTATTGCGAATTGTTTGAAGCAACAAATAAAAGAAAACCACTGCTGGACGACCTTTTGCCCGACTTTGATGAATGGCTTGCTTATTATGCTTCAACCTTGGAACAGACTACTGAGATTGGAAATGTCGGTGTAAAAATCATGACAGTGCATCAGTCGAAAGGGTTAGAATTCCCCGTGGTATTTCTCTGTGGCCTTTCAGAAGAGCTTTTTCCGGTAAGACTCAGAGAGAATATTCTTGTTTCTACCAATGCTCTTGAAGTCTTAAAGAGAGAGTTTAACAAGGCACAGAGAGAAGTCAGTTTTTTTAATCCGTATCCGAGTTCGTTTGAAGAACATCTTGAAGAAGAGAGAAGATTGTTTTATGTGGCGCTGACCAGAGCTAAAGAGGGTGTAATAATGAGTTCGCCATTAAAAATTGGCTCTGACAAGGTGGTTCCGTCGCCGTTTATTAAAGAAATAGAGATAAAAGATGAATTAGCTGAGACAGATGACAGACCTCTTACCATAAGCGAGTTCAGAACAGAAATCGCAAAATTATCTCCTGAGCAGCTGGCTTCAATCGAAAGCATTTTAAGCGAAGCTGAAAAAAGAGTTACTTCAGAAATGTCTGTTCATGGGGTTCGCCCGAGAATTTTCGGCACAAACGAATCTGATGAAGTCAGTTTGCCTGAAGATTTTTGTTTTTCGGCGAATTCTATAAAAAACTACATAGATTGCCCGCGAAAATTCTTTTTTCAGAATGTTCTTAGAATTCAAAAACCGACAAAAGAATTGCAAAAACGTTTCTCAAAAGGGAACGCATTTCACGCTTGCTTAGAAGTTTTGCATAACCCTGAAAACACATGGGAAAAAGGCAAAGATCTCACTGATGAAGATATAGAAGAAATAATTAAGGTTCATGCAATGCCTTTGTTAGAGAATGAAAATTATTTTGATCAGCACAATGTTTTAACAGAGCTTCGAGAGGGCTTGTATCGTTACAGAAAAGCAGTGTTTGAGCTTGGGCAGTTTCCGAAACGCAATACTTTGGGGGTTGAAAAGTCTTTTAATTTCAAGTTTCATGGCTGTAATTTTACGGGGCGTTTCGACCGCATTGTAAAATACGGCGAAGCCGGGGTTCTTATAGCAGACTACAAAACAAGCGCAACTACAAAGTCAGATAAAATGTATGAAAGAGCATTTTCTCAAGAAGGTTTTTTAAGCGAGATACAAATGCCCTTATATTTGTTAGCTTGTAAGCAAAATGGCTATAAGTGCGCATCTATGAACCTTATTTATGTAAATAATGATGCTTTTGGCGCAAAAAACAGAAGCAATATGGAACCCGGCTTTATGAAAACCGCTTCTCTGAATATGGGGTGCGGGCCGGATTATGGTGTGACAGTTACAGAAGCTGATATGGCGGGTTTTGAAGAAAAATTAAAGCAGGTGCTTGATAAAATAAAAGAAGACAAACTTTTTGTTGCGAACCCATCTACAGATGAAAATGCATCAACTTGTAAAAGCTCAAAATATGGTGCGACGTGCGAATTCGAAGCCTTTTGCGGGGTTATAAAAAATAAAAATGACGAAAATTGAAGAATTAAAAAAAGGGCTGACAGAAGAGCAGCAAATGGCGGTGGGAGCAGCAGGAAGCGGTTTATTACGCATTTCCGCCGGAGCAGGTTCCGGAAAAACTGAAGTGCTTACAAGGCGTATTGTTTCTCTTTTTGAGCAGGGCATTAAACCCGAAGAGTTAGTCGCCATAACTTACACGACTAAGGCTGCGGCAGAGATGAAGGTTCGTTTGGCCGAAAAGCAAAAACTGGATATTGCCAAACTTCGAAAAATGGAAATTTCTACATTTCATTCATTTTTAAAGCGATTTATAGGCGAAGACCCATTTGGGGCGGGGTTAGACCGCACAACCGAAATAGTAGCTTCTGTGGCGCAGAAACTTTTAATTAACGATATTATCGAAAAATTCGCAGGTATGTATGGCGAAGAAATTATATCAGGAAAAGAAGCGTTGGGTGCAGATATAGCTATGAAGCTTATTAATGAGTTTTCGAACGCTCTTTTTGATATTCGCAGATTTATACTTAAACCGGCAGAATTTTATAATTTGTCGAAGCAGTTGTTTGATAAAAGAGACGAAAATGGGCAAAACGGAGAGGCTTTAAAGCCGGTTTCTAAGCTAGAGAGAAACACCTTAGAATGGCTTTATAGATTTTATACGTGTTACCTGGAAGAGCTTGAAAAGCGCAATATGATGGACTTTGACGAAATATTTATAAGAAGTCAAAGTTTGTTGCGTGAAATGCGCGAAGGGGGCATATTGCCGCGCCGCAGAGTTTTTTTGATTGATGAATTTCAAGATAATAACAAAGAGCAGTTTGAAATTGTAAAAGAGTTTTGTAAAGACAGAGAAAGCCACATTTGCGTAGTGGGTGATGAAAAGCAGAGTATTTACAGTTTTCAGGGGGCAGATGTTGAGACGTTTAGAAATTTTCCCGCTGATGAAGATATAATTTTAAAAGATAATTTTAGGTCATATTGCGAGGTAATTGCTTTAGCAGACGCGTATTTAGAGGCGGGTGGTGATTGCGGAAAGCTTTTTACGGCACAAACGGCGCAAAGAGGTGATTCACCTGTGACGCCTGCAGTTGTTTGTATGCTGACAGAAGAAGAGAGCGAGTCTGAAGTTTATTCGCAGATAGCAAAGATGATTCACAAAATGGTTGATTCGAAAATGCTTATCAACTGCAGAAAAAGCGGCGAAAAACGGGCTTGCCAGTATGGTGATATAGCAATTATTGTGAGCAGTGTTAATAGAGATTTGCCTGATGGATTTGAAGATGATTTAGAAGAACTTCAGATACCATATGTGCTGTCGGGCGGCTTTGGGTTTTATGGAAAAAGTGAAATAAAAGAAATTCTGTCGTTTTTACAGCTTTTGGTTTATCCGGAAGATGATCATTCTTTGGTAAAAATTTTGACAGGGCCTTTATATGGGCTTAAAGATTCTGAAGTAATGCAGATTTTTAATGAGGGCAGAAGTGAAAAAGTGTCTATGCTCACTCATATATTATCTAAAAAAGAGTCAGAGTTGCCTTTAAATGCCATTGAATTCAGGAAAATGTTTGTTTCACTTAAAGCAAAAGCAGGAAAAACCGGGATTCTTGATTTGTGTTATATGATTTTAGAGCAGGCAGGATTCAATGAATATGCGTCTTCGAGAGAGTCTGAGCTAAAACGAAGAAGAATGAAAAACAACCTGACAAAGTTTTTAGGGGTGGTTAGAGATTTTGAGCGCAACGGAATCTATACTTCGCTGAGAGATTTTTTGCTGTATGTTGATAAAGTTTTAAATGCCGGAGATGAAGAAGAGGCGGGACTTGGGTTAGAAGAAAAAGATGTTATAAAGATACTAACAATACACAAGTCTAAGGGCTTAGAGTTTCCGATTGTTATTTGCCCTTCTGTTAAAGATAGAGATTTTAGATTTAGGAAAAAAATTCATTTTGACAAAAATTTTGGACTCATGGTGAGCGAATCTAAAGATAAACAATCTGCTATCCATGAAGATGTTAGAGCATCAGAAAAATATGTCGCTGAAAAAGAAACAAGAAGAAAATACTATGTGGCCTTTACGAGGGCCGAAAATAATCTGATTATTATAGGAAAAGATCCTTCTATTGATGAAAAGGCTAAAAGCGGGACAGTTTTTGATATAGTTAATATTTTAAAAGCAAAACCGCATTTGGGAGAAGTAACTAAATTAAAATTTTGGCCCGAATTGCTTGATAAAATTATTGAGCAAACCGGCGTGGATAGCACTGAATGTGTGATTAACGACGAAACAGTAAATACTGTTGATTTGAAAAAATATGAGTCAGAAATTTTTGCTATTACTGAATATTTGCAAGGCATCACAAACACACAAAACTTAGAAAAAAAAGCGAGCAGCGAAAACACTTTTTCCCTTCAAGATTTATATTCGTTCAATGCATGCCCGCGAAAGTATTTTTTTACGAAAAAACATACTAAATCATTTAACGAGCGAGAAATAAATGTGGCGGCTGTGGCGGGGACATTGTTTCACGAGACGGTAAGGCTTTATCATATGCACGCAGAAGGTGGCTTGGAAAAAGCTTATGAGATTTTGGACTCATTGGTTTTGTGTTATGGAGAAGAAGGTAAGGCCAGTCGGCAAAGGGTCGCGGGGCTGATTAAAAGTTATTTTGAATCGGAATTAGGTCAGAAAGTGCCTTGGCAGATTGAGGCAGAGGTAAACGTAAAGTTGGGGATGGGGGCAGACAGTTTCTTTTTACGCGGCTTTGCTGACAGGGTTGATAAGTCTGAGAGCGGAGAGATTCGGATTATAGATTTTAAGACGCGCGCTTTTTCGTCGTTTGCGCACGAAAGCTATCGCAGTCAGTTGGCTTTATATAGAATTGCAGCAAGTCGCGGAATATTGGGCAAGATGGGAGATTTGAACTTTGCAAAATCTTTTATTGCTTATGTGGCAGAAGAAAAACTTGAGCTTGTTGAGATTGAGCCTGATATGGCTGAATTTGAAGAATATGCGATAAAAACAGCAAATGCTATACGCAATGAGCGAACATGGCGGCCCGTGAGGTCTGAAGCGTGTCAAGAATGCGGCTTTGCAGTTTTGTGCAATGCAAAAGCAGAATAAACTGCTGATCAGCAGATTTTATAGACTTCAATCTTATTTTCTTTGCCTTTGAGCGAAACTGCTCCCAGCTTTTTTAAGCTATAAGAATTGGGCGAAAGAAGATTTGCAGCATTTTTTGATATAAGACACAGGCTGTCTTGAGCGTTTAATTCTGCATATGATTGAATTCTTGCAGCGGTATTAACTGCATCTCCGATAACTGTGTGGTCTCTTTTGTTTCCTGCGCCTAAAAAGCCACTAATGACTTTGCCATGGTTTATTCCGATGGCATAATTCATGGGTAATAGCCGGTTCTGACGAGCTTCTTTGATTTTAAGGGCAGCATTGCAGGCGTTCGTAACAGGATTGGAATCGGGTGAAGTTTTGTAAAAAACAGATAGAATTTTTTCGCCAATAATTTTGTCGACTTCACCGCCCTCTTGAATTGTTATATCAGCCAACATGCCAATTTGGTTTTTAAGCATATTAAAAGTTTCATGTGGAGTTTTGTTTGAAATGATCTTTGAAAAATTGGGTATTCCCATATACATAAGAACACATTCGCTGGTTGTGGGCTGCTTTGGCTTGTTCCCGAGAGCATCTTCTTGGGCTTTTTGAGAAATCATTCTTCTCATTAATTCTTTTTCTTCGAGGCCTTTGGCCATAATATTAAATGAGCTACAAAGATCTCCGAATTCATCATTTTGCTTGACGTAAATTCGTGATGAGTAGTTGCCTATTGATATTTGGTTAATGCCTTCAGTTAAAAATTTCACCGGTCTTGTAATATCATTAGTAAAACCGTTTGCTACGTAAATGATTAAAATAAGCGAAGCCAACAGAGCATAGTTAATATACATTTTTATGTCTTGAATTTCTTTTTCTATTTTATGGGTTGAAGCAGTTGCAAAAACGCAATAATCGGGCATAATAGAGCCGCTTCTGACTTCAATAATGTGCGGAGTTCCTATGTCCAGTTTTTTATTTACCGGTGAACCTAACAGATACGAAAGTGCTGTTGCGTGCAGTAAGCTGTGCCTGTATTTAAGCAATTCATTGACAAACATTAGCGGATAAGAATAATAATCGCGCGTATATAATTTATAAATATCTTTTTCTTTGCTTTTTTTATTGTATTTTTCTGAAAAGTTAGACGGGGCTTTCGCTATTGAACTAGTGAGCCAAACAGTTAAAAATTCAGGTGTTTTAAAGTTTGGAATATAGCTAAAAATAAAAGAAAGTTTATTTAGAGAAATTCTTAGTGCTACGGGTTTTTCAGGGGCAGACAAAAGTTTTACGTATAAGTCGTCTCCAAACAGAAATCTCATTGAATCTATAATAGTTGATCCAACAGTTTCTTCTTCAATATTGCTTTTTGATAGTTTATCTTCTGAAGGAAGTCTTGTTGACATCAGTTTTTTGCCTAATTTTTCTAATAGACTGCTAAATTCATTTTTTTTAGTTTCTGCTGCCTTTTCTAGGCTTTTTATTTGTATCTTTGATGTCCACTTCTTTTTGCTTACTGCAACCGCTTCTTCTATTGCAATGGTGTTGTTAAATCCTTTTGAGGCTTTCTTGTATTCATTATTGATTTCAAAGAATAATTCTTGTAATTTTTTTTCTTTAACGGGGTCTCTTTTTATATTTAATTCTTTTGCTATTTCAGATATTGTTTGACTTTTTGTTCCTTCAGATATTGAATGACGTATTATATCTGAACCAAAATATGCTCGTTTTTCAAATAGAGTAATTGTTTGACTCAGGTTATTCTTCAGCTCAGAGGTTTTTACGTTATAGATTTCGTTGTTATGGAGTTCAGATGTTATATAAACTGTAAGTATTGGAATAATTATTGCAGAAAGTATTAGGCCCCAGATTTTGAATGCAATATATTTTTTTATAATTGAGTTACTTTTTAAAAGCATCAAAATAATAAGAACTGCAGTCATCCAAAGAATAACTTGAGCCTTATATATCTTGCTATCTAATTTAAGTGACTGATTTTCAATTTTGCTTAAAACCGATAATTTATAGTTTTGTTTGTTAAATTTAAATTCATCATGGTTTGTTATAAATTTACTCGGATTAGCTGTATAATAGGCAATAAGCTCTTTTGTCCAATTATCAGAGTATATTTTTTCGTTGTTCAAACCTTGAGCTATGGCTAAACATTTTTCGGTTGAGGCCAGACTTATCAGGTAGTTAATGTCTTTTTTTACTTTTTCGGTTTTTTCGAAACATATAATAACACCTTGTGGAACATCGTCTTCAACTATGAAATCGGGATACATGTAAAAGTCTATGCCTTCTATTGTCACAAAGGTAGCTCTGAAGAATATTGCGCTATAAATATCCCAGGCTTCTTTAATTGGGTATGCAAAAGGTAAATAGTCTATTATTTCTCTCGTATTTAATAGCTTATTTTGCCTGATTATTTTAGATGTCTTATTGTTCTTGTTTTTGTCATAAGCCTTTTTTTCATAGCAATACATCATAATGTTTGCAAATTTTGTCAGACTATTGACTGCATTTTTATCAAAACCTTTATTTGTTAAGGTTTTTAGATTGTAGTAAGTTCCTGTTTTACTTTTCTTGGAAAGATCATTTTTTAAGAATATGTGCTTTTCAAAGTAATCGTTTAATTTTGGAGGGTTAGCAAATCTATCGTTTTCAATTTTTGATATGGTTTTTCGACAATAGGTTTCAAATGCGTATTTATCGTTGCTGTTATATTTTATTTGCTCAATAATAGATTTGTTAGCCATTCGAGCTTCGGTTTTGAAAAGGCTTGATTTTGCGGATTTTACGGCGGTTTTTCCATAATTTAAGCCTATTGATATAAGTAAAATTATTACAAAAAAGATAAATGCAACTGTTTTGCTTGAATATCCCGATGAAATTACTATTTTTTCGATGTTTTCAGAAACTGTTGAAAGATCAGGTTTTAGATCTGGGTTATTAGCTGATTTGCTCGCTTTAATGTTATTTTTCTCTGTTTTATTTATAAAAAAACCATCTATGCCTTGAGCGTTTAAAAATTTAATGTTTTTCTCACGTAAATCAAGTGCAGTATTTCTACATATTGTTAATGGATAATCAGGGTTTTGCACTGATGCAGATTCAAGCTTGCCTGCAATTTTAATTGCGTCACCTAAAATTGCATAGTCAAGCCTTGAGTTTGTATTTCCAACATATCCGGAATACATTTCACCTTTGCATATTCCTATTCCAATTTTGTATTGAAAAAGATTTCTTATTTCACGACTTTTATTTATTTCATTAAGTTTTTCAAGCATTGCATTGGCAGCTTGAAAAGCTCTTTCTGAGGGAGAGGCTTTATAGTTGTTATCTTCATAAAAAATGGCTTCTATGGCATCGCCTATAAATTTATATATTCTGCCGCCGTATTGCGATATTATCCGTGCCATTTGTTCAAAGTGTTCATTTAGTAACTCTGTTATTGTTTCGGCCGGGTAAATTTCAGACGTTCCTGTAAAGTTTCTTATATCTGAAACCAGTGCAACTCCCGTAAACGGGTAATTCTTTTCTAGTTTTTGATCGCTGAAGTCTAACAATACTTGGTCAGATACTAGGGTCGCAAGCTTTTTGCGATCGCGCAGACCGGCAGTCATTTTAGAAAACTCATTAGACAGTAGACCTATTTCGTCTTTTCCGGCATTTTCTATTTCTATATCAAGTTTTCCACGTGTAATTTTCTTTAATAGTTCATTTAGTTTGATTGTGGGAGAGATAAAATATCTTGCTGAAATCAAAGCGCAAATAACTACTATAAATAATGATAAAAAGAGAATTAATGTGAATATTAAGGTTTTAATTTCTATGGCAAAATCAATGTCACTAAATGTTGTTCCGCCAATTAGGATTGTATTTGAGTAGTTATTTGCCTTTACTGCAGTGATTAAATAATCTTTATGTTTTATGGTGGAGGTTCCGCCGTTTGCGGCGGTTTGTTCCGCAATTTGTTGGGCTTTAGAAGCAAAATCTTTTGTTATGTGGCGTATTTGTTTCCCGCCAATCTGAGAGAGGCCCATTGGTGATACTTTGAAGCCGTCAAACGACATTTTGGGGTGGTTAATTCCTAAATAATTCAGTGTGTCTTCAAAAGAAGATTTATCTAACAAATCTTCATTCCAAATGACAAGCAAAGCATACTTAGGGACTTTTACATCTTTTACGAGATCAATTATGTAGCTGAGTTTAGTTCCGTTAAAATCTCTTGTAAGTATTGAGGACATAGATCTCTCAAATTGATTTATAAAGCTATATTTTTGTTCAGATCCTGAATACATTTGCTGTAGTAATTCTTGAATAATGCTTGGTTTGAAGTTTTTGTTTTCTTTGATGCCATTTTTTTCCCATAACACTTTCAAAATAAATATTGTTAGAGCGTCTATATTAGTGTCTGCAGATTCTTTGTTGCTATCGTAATATTCTGTGAATCCTACCCCGTCTATGTTATAGAGTTTTATACACATAAATGGAAGTGGGCGAGCTCTGTTAATAAAAAATTCAGAAGCATACCTTTGTGCAGAAGGACTATTTGGTCCTTCATTTTCAAGCATATGTATGAATGTTTTATCGTTTATTAGTTCGCTGAATGTTTCTTTGTATTCATTTGCCATTTGTGTTTTTCGGTTATCAAAGGTTTTTATACATTCATGAAGTTGTGAAAACTTTTGAATGTGTGCCGAGTTTCTATATTTGGCAATGTAACCGTATGCAGATAAAAACATAAGACCAATGGGAAGACTTGCAACTAACAAATAGCCGCAAATAAATCTAACTTTTAAGCTTATGTTGGGCCATTTATTGAAAAATAATCCTCTAAAAAATATTGTTAAAATTAAACCTACTAATATGAAATTAAGCAAATTGAGTAATGCGCGATAGGTTCGATTTGCCTCTATTGTTGGTAGTAACAAAATAGACATGTATGGCTTTGTTTCGTCTATATGGCAGAAACCAGTGTATTTTCCCAACTTAAAGTTGTTCGGAGCATTGCTGTAACCGTATTTTGCAGGTATTTTGCATAGCTCTGGTATATTCTCTTTTTTCCAAGTTTTGAAAAGTTGTGATCTTTCAAGAGACGATTGAAGAACTTCTTCACCATAGCTAAATAATGGTATAAAAGCTCTAAATCCTTTTATATTTGAGGAAAGATTTTTTATGGCAAGTTTTTTTGCCGCTGTTGAGGCAGCATTATTGTTTTCAACAAAAATCATTATTCCCATTGTTTCATTTTCATGGGTTTCAAAATAGTCCCATAAGAAATAATGGGGAACGCCTTTATATACACAATAACTTGTTTTTCCTCTTTGAGAAGTGCTTATAACTTTTGCATCAATTTCAGATCCTATAATTCTTCCCAAAAAGTTCTCGTTGGTTTTGTTACGCGGTTTTCCTTTATTAAGATTGATTAAGTGCTCAAAGGAACGAGTAAAAGCTGATTTGATGATGTTTGTATCATTGTTTGAATATATAAGCTCTGTTTTTTCTTTTAAAGAAGTGGAAAAAATAAATAAGTCATTTTCTGGAAAAGGCTCTGCAAGACTTTTTGATACCAGCTTGTTTAAGTTGTCAAAATAGTAAGAGTCCTTTTTTTTATAGTTTTTGCTTAAACTAGTTATGTCTTTTTTTAGATTACCGGCAACTTTAGCTAATTGGTAATTAAATTCAGAAGTCAAAGAAAGGGTTTCTACCTCTCTTTTTGCTGTCTCAGCCTGTTCTTGTATTGGTAGTTCCAGGTTTATTGTTGTGAAAAGATGATAGCCGATGTTTATTAGCAAAACCGGCAATAGCCAAAGCAAAATGAACAAATGCATCCCTTGCTTTTTAGGGGGATTACATTCGAATTTATCTGTATCCAATTTTTTAATTTGTTTCCCAGTCTGTGACTGAGTTTGAAAGTAGGGTGGAGTTTGTGACTTTTTCATCGCCAAGCGTGTTGGTGGGAGCTTTGCCGTAGTTGTGACCGGGGCAAACTATAAGCTCATCCGGTAAGGCTTTGAGCTTTTGTAAACTGTTAAACATGGCTTTCGGATTGCTTTCAAGCAGGTCTATTCTGCCGCAGTCACCGATAAAAAGTGTGTCGCCCGTAACTAAATATTGATTGTTGATAACAAAACACAAAGAACCGGGGGCGTGCCCGGGTGTGTGAATACAGATCGTTTCTAGCGGAGTGCCTTTAAAAAGAACGTCTCCGTCGTTGACACTAATGTCGCAAGGTGCCCTTAGTTTTAGAAGCTTTTCTGTTATCGGATGACAGCACAATTTTGCTGAAGTGGTTTCTCTGAGCTTTTCTGCTTGACTCACATGATCGAAGTGGTGATGAGTTAGCAGAATATGTTTTAACTTTAAATTATTATCATTTAAAGCGGTGATGATTTTTTCAAAGTCAAAACCCGGGTCTACTAAAATAGCCTCGTGAGTTACAGAATCAGCAAATATATAGGAAAAATTATCCATTTTTCCTATGCTTAGCTGCATAAAAAATATGTTGTTTGTCATTCCCATTCGTATGGTGTCCCCTGTAATAATGCCCAATAAGCTGCTTCTTTCCAGGACTTTTCAAATTCTTCTTCGGTTATACCGAAAAGTTTTTTGAGAGAGTCGGAAAAATCAGCGCCTTTAGAAGTTTGTTTTATAAGTTCAAGCATACTTTGAGAACCTTGCTGGTATCCTAATTTTTTTATTAGGTGCGCGGTCATAAGATATGCCTGTGCTCTCGCAGTTTCAAACACGGCCGGCGATGCGTAAGAATCAGAGAAAATAGCATTGAGAGAATTAGCAGAAGTCAGCGCTGCAACTTTAGACTCAATGCTCTTTTGCGCAACTAAAAGCCTGTATCTCAACACTAATGGACTTGAGGTGTTCGCGGCAAGAATGTCTGCAAAACCTGATTGCATCCAGTAGTTTTTATTTTTGGCTTCTGCTGATTCAGGAATTATTTGATTAATAACTTTTTTTGCAATTTCGGCGGCTAATAGATTTCCGGGGTATTCATCAAGAAGTGGGTACAACTCGGTGTCGCTAAACTTATCAAAATTTGCCAAAATTATGTTTTGAATCATATCTTGATCGTTGAAGTTTGTTGTGACAAGTATTCCGCCTGTCTTAGGGTCATCGGCCACAATCAAAGGACCTATGCCTTCGGCTGATGAAACATTAATGTTTATTGGCTTTTTAACATCTCCGATTTCTGCAGAAATAATACCGTATACTCTCGAAAGCTCTGTAGTTATCATTGTAAAATCTTTTGCATCTACACCTTGCCCTGCAGTAACCAAAAATCTGGAATCTTGAGTTGTTGGGGTGCCGGGCGCCGAAGGAGTTGCTTGGGTTGAAGAGGCATTATTGATTGGCGGCAATTGTTCGGCATTGCTTATACCTTCAGACTTAGCGAAGATATTTCCTTCGTTGCTCGCGCTTTGTATGCGCATGCTGATTTCTTTGAAGAGTTCTTGGTCTTGTTCAATTGCGGGAAATCCTGCAAGAAACTTTAGCATATCTATTCTGTTTGGATTATGTTTAAAACCTCTTCTGAGCCAAAATAGACCTTGTTTTAAATTTCCGAGTTTTAAAAAGTAAAAAGCTTCAAGATAACAATACATGCTTTTTTCCGGAAATTTTGCACGCCATTCATCTAAGGCTTCTCGTGCTTCACTCATTCTGTCTAATACCATAAGAATTGAAATGTAATTTGAGTAAGCATCTTGATCTGAAAATGGCCGGCAGCTTGAAGCTTCATTTACTATTACATTTAATTCATTAATTCTGCCGCCTTGAATTGCGAAAAGTCCGGCAGCAAGGTTTACAGCGGGTAGGTTATAGCCTCTTTTGTATGCTCGAGCAAATCTTTTTACTGCTTTGTCCGGTTCTCCTCGCTGCAATAAAAAATTGACCCATAACAATTCAATTTCAGGGTTACTTGGGTCTCTTTTTCCTGCTTCTTGAAGACTTTCTGCTGCTTCTTTTGTTTTGTTCATGTCAAGCAGAATGCGTGTTTTGGCAATGTGTGCATCTGCAGAATTCGGATTCGCTTTACTGTATCTGTCTGTGAGTTTTAATACTTGATCCCAGCGATCAAGGTCATATAATGCTCTAAAATAACTTTCTGAGGAAGTGGCTGGGTGACCGTCATTGATAACAGCCTTAACAAAAAGCAATAGCGGATTATAAGGGTTAAGAGGCAGATTTTGATTAATAATGTTTATAGCATCTTTATTTCTGCCTAAATACCAAGCGCACAATGCTGTAAGTGCCGGGCCTGATGGGGTTTTATACTTTTTTTCGTATTCTTCTGAGAGGGCTAGTGCGAAATATATTTGTCCTCGTTCAAGAGCTTGAATAATTGAATCTTCATGTAATTTCGCTGAAGTTAGTCGCTCTAGAAGTTTGGGCAGTGCTGAAGTTATTTCTGAAAAGTGATCTGCAATTTTTGAAGAATCAACAGGAACGGGGCGAGGTTTTTTTGGTAATCGTGCAAGGTAAGCTTGCCCGAGTTTGTTTGTTAATTTAAGAGAATTGGCCCTTCTGAACCATTCTGAGGCAATTAAATTATTACCGGCTTTAACTTCTATTATTCCGAGTAAATTAAGTAGGTTTTGATTTCGAAAACCATCGAAAAAAAGCCTTAAAGCATATAGTCTGGAATCGCCTATTTTGTTGTTGTCGAGAGCTTCTTTTGACATTTTAAAAAGCTCTTCGTTGGTGAAAAGGTTGGGCTTGTCAAAGGCTTCTTTGGCAGATGGACTAATGGTTGATGATTCTGATGCGTGCAAATAGCCGGCTTGAAAACAAAAAACGGCACTCATAAAGATAATAGCTAAGTTAATTGTCAGAAACTTTTTCATATCTTTTTATTATACCAGTATGATTAGTAATTGACAAACTCTAATCTTTTTTGCTCCAAAGACAGTTAGCTAACTGAATGTATTATTTTCTTGATTGTAATCTGGTTAGACTGTATTATGTAACGCAGATGTAACCTCATAAGGTTGTGTTAATTGTAATAAAGGTTTTGTTGATGCTTATTTTTCGCTTAAAAACATATTTGTTTCTTGTTTTTACTTTGCTTGTTTTTTCCGTAAATTGTGTGTTTGGGCAAAATCAAGAGATAATGCCGGTTAAAGATGTACTAATAGGAATGAAAGGTTATGGTAAAACTGTTGTTTCAGGCAGAAAAATAGAGCGTTTCGACGTTGAAATTTTGGGAATTCTGCAAAACAATAAGATCAATGAAAACCTTTTAATTAATGGCAGATCTATTTTAGTAAAAGTAAGTGGCGATGTTATAAAAAAGGCGGGTGGAATTGCAGCCGGCATGAGTGGAAGCCCGGTTTATGTGGAAAATAAACTAATCGGGGGCCTGAGCAGTGGCTGGCTTTTAACGGATCATACGGTCGGTTTGGTTACTCCAATTGAAGAAATGCTTGAAATATGGGCATACCCTGATTTAGCTTGCTCAGGTCTTAAGAAGAAAAACGACAAAGACTTTGATTTTGCTTCTCGGAGCTGGGTATCAGACAGTCCCGTAACTATTAATGGTAAAACTATTAAGTATATACAAGAACTGCCTTTTGGAACTCCTGCGCCTAAAGAGTTAAAGCTTGATGAAGCTGTTTTTGTTCAGACGGCCGGCGAAATTTATATAGACGGTCTTGATGGTCGTGCTGCCGAGGTGTTTAAAGCTAAAGCCAAGGGCAGTAATGTGGTTGTAAATAAAAATGCGTCTGTTTCGTTCCCTGACAAATATGATTTTACAGACCGATTAAAAGAAGCCGCTGATGCGTTTGAACCTGGCGCAGCATTGGGGCTGCAACTCGCGAGAGGTGACATAAACATGGCGTCATTAGGCACCATGACTCATCGTAGCGGACATAAAATTTTAGCTCTTGCTCATCCGTTCTTAAAAAAAGGTGCGGTCTCTTATTTAATGACAGGCGCCTTTATTCATCATTCATTTGCAAGTGTTGAAATGCCCTTTAAAATCGGTGCGCCCGCAGAAATGCTTGGAACAATAACCCAAGACCGTGAAAAAGGAGTCGGTGGTTATGTGGGGCGTATTCCCGAAATGGTTCCAATAAGCATTGATGTTTTTGATAAGGATTTGCGCGTAAATAGAAATATTAATTACCAAATAGTAAAAGATGTTTCGGTATTTGGAATGGTTCTTGAATCGACTCTTGTGCAAGCTCTTGAAGGGGTTGTTGATCGTGTGGGGCAAGGTACTGCACAAATGAGCATAGGGCTTGATTGTGTTACAAAAACGGGTAAAAGTCACAGTTTTAGAAGAGAAAACCTGTTTTTTTCTAAAAACGATATTATTCAGGCTCTTACCTCTGAAGTTTCTAGTTTAATTGAAATGGTTACTGAAAGCGAACATGAAGAAGTTATGCCTACTCGCTTAATTCTTAAAATTGAACTTGAAAAACGTCGCAGAACTGTTCAAATTGAAAAAGTTGAAGTTAAAAACACCTCTGTTTCAAGCGGCGGGATTTTAGACGTAGAAGTCGTGTTGAAACCATTTAGAGAAAAAAAATTCGTCAGGAAAGTTAAACTTCCTATACCACAAGACATAGGTCGAGAAAATTTGGTTTTGTCTGTTTACGGTCTTAACACCAAAACTGAAGAGCCAGATGTTTTAGCTGCCATGATTGGGGGCGAATCTAAAGATGCTAAATTACATAAGGATTTTAAATCTAGCGATGACGTAGCAGCAGGATTTGAGTCAGTTATAAGATCTTGGGTTAATTCACCAAAAAATTCTGACATTCTTTTTCAGCTTACTGTTGAAGGCGATGAAAACAAAAAATTAAAGTTTAATGGCAGTGATTTCGAAATACAGCCTACGAATTTGGTGGTCTCGGGAAGAATTGACACCACTTTAACTCTAAGTGAGGAATGATGAACCTTCTAAGAAGTTATGCAGGCGAATTTATAGATTCTATTGGTCGCATGAGCGTCTTGTTTATGCAGACTCTGTATTGGACTTTTCATAATTTAAAGAGCGGAAAATTCGATTTTAAAAATTTGATCGAACAAATGTCTCGAATAGGTGTTGATTCACTTTTAATGGTTGTTATTACAGGTATCTCAACCGGCGCAGTTTTGGTTGTGCAAATCGGATATCAGTTCGCTCAAATGGGCGCTCAAAGCTATGTGGGCGGAGTTGTCAGTCTTGCAATGGCAAGAGAATTGGCCCCAATATTAACGGCGATTGTTGTTGCCGGTCGTGTTGGAAGCTCAATAGCAGCTGAAATCGGAACCATGAAAATAACCGAACAGATTGATGCATTGGAAACTTTAGCCACAAATCCGGTAGATTATTTAGTTGTTCCCAGGTTTTGGGGCTGCACAATAATGCTTTTTATGCTCACTGTTTTTACAAATGTTGTTGGAATGATAGGCGGTTCTATTGTAGCCGTTTACCAAATAGGCTTAACCTTTACCTCTTTTGTTGATTCAATTTTATATATGCTGCTTATTCAAGATTTAATGGGCGGGCTTATTAAGGCCTCTATTTTTGGTGCCATCATTTCAATAATAGGTTGCTATAAGGGTTTTTCAACAGTCGGAGGTGCTGAGGGAGTCGGTAAAAGCACTACTGATGCAGTTGTAGTCTCAATTATGATGATATTGGCTGTTAATTACTTCTTAACGGTTGGAATAAATAATTTTAATGTGGCGTACCTTCAATGATAATTGTTTCTAATTTACATAAGAGCTTCGGGCCAAAACCCGTATTAAAAGGCGTAAATTTAAAAATTTACGATGGTGAGTCTCTTGTAATATTAGGCCCTTCCGGGTGCGGAAAAAGTGTTTTATTAAAGCATATCATTGGTTTAATGAAACCTGATAGCGGACAAGTAATAATTGATGGCGAAGATGTTACGACGTTCGATCAGAAAAAAATGGACGCTTTGCGCATGAGAATGGGAATGCTTTTTCAATCTGCAGCTCTTTTTGACTCTCTAAATGTTGAAGAAAATGTTGCATTTGGATTAAGAAGGCATACCAGATTATCTAATCGGGCAATTCATCATATTGTCTCAGAAAAACTTGAAATGGTTGGTTTGCCGGGCACAAATTATCTTATGCCCTCAGAGCTTTCGGGTGGTATGCGCAAGCGCGTCGGTTTAGCTAGAGCTATTGCCATGGAACCCGAAATTATTTTGTATGATGAGCCTACTACAGGTCTTGATCCCATAATGACTTCAGCCATAGATGAACTGCATTTAAGTCTGAAAGAACGTCTGGGAGTGACCTCAATAGTAGTTACACATGATATGAATTCCGCTTTTCGCGTTTGTGACCGCGTTGCATTGCATTTCGGCGGGCAAATTGTAGAAATCGGAACACGTGAAGATATGATAAATTCACCAAATCCAATGGTGCAGCAGTTTATACGCGGCGAAGCTCAAGGCCCGATGACACAGCTGTAAATACAGGAGAGTTGCATGAAATCGACAACTAAAGTAGGATTGATGACTATTGCGGCTTTAATGCTGCTTTCATACCTTGTTTTTGTAATAGGTGATTTTAGTTTTACAGAAAAAGGCTATGAATTTATAATAAGCTTTTATTCTGTTAATGGGTTAAGCAAAGGCTCTCTTGTCTCAATGTCAGGAGTTAAAATCGGTAAGGTAACCTCGATAGAATTTAATGATGATCAAGTATATGTATTTTGTTATATATCAGACAAGAAGTTTTATGTAAGAAGAAACAGTGCTTTCACGATTTCTACTGCAGGCTTGATGGGTGAAAAATATATCGAAATAATGCCGACACGCGATTATACTTCCCCTTACGTTGCTAACGGAGAAGTAGTCTCAGGAACAGATCCAATAAGAATGGACGAAATGTTTGAAAAAGGTACTCAGCTTATACAAAAATTGCAGGAACTAACCGATTCTGCGCGAGATATAATTTCTGACCCGGAATTGAAGGAAAACACAAGAATAGTCTTTAGAAATGCAGCTTCTGCTTCTGATAATGTAAACGAAATCGTTGCATCTCTCAGAAAAAGAACAGATAGTATTGCAGAAAATCTCGATAAGATATTGACCCAAGTAAATGATGGCCTTGAAAAAAGTCGCGAAGATGTCTCAGAGTTAATTGCAAACTTTAGGAATATTAGCGAAAAATTAAGCGTTGTTACAGATAAAAACGCAGATAAACTTGGCGATATAGTTGACAATGTTAAAGGTCTTACTGCAAAACTCGATGAAATGTTAGAAAAATTAAATACAAACGATAAGCTTACAAATGATGTAAGAGCCATGGTTGAATCTTTGAAAGAAACATCTGATAATGCTAAGGAAATAAGCTCAGAGATAAAAGAGATTATTGTTGATAAACAAGTTCGAGAAAAAATTAATATTGCTCTTGACGATGCGCATAAACTTGCTCAGGCTGTCGATAAAGTCTTCTTGAATATACGTCAGACTCGAATAGACTTTAAATATATGCTTAGATTCGATAAAGAAGCCGATGAATTAATTTCAGATATCAATGTAGATTTGTATCCTAGCGACAAAGGATTCTATCGCATCGGAA
Source organism: Candidatus Rifleibacteriota bacterium (assembly GCA_028689875.1). Taxonomy (GTDB): domain Bacteria; phylum Muiribacteriota; class Ozemobacteria; order Ozemobacterales; family Ozemobacteraceae; genus MWDD01. The sequence continues at coordinate 28,228 of JAQVCG010000025.1, forward strand.
TAGAAGACGTTGGTGGTGAAGATAATCTTGACGCTATGATTGCAAAAGATGCTGACACTAAATTCATAAAGAGAGCCGGTATTATTAGCTCTAAAGTTGGTTTGGGTATTGATTATGAAATGTCGCGTTATTTGAGAATCTCATTAGACTTTATTGATACAAGAGATTCTGAAATACGTTTAAAGGTAGGTTATTTATTATCTGAAAACATTCGTTTTGAATTGCGCGCCGATGATATTGCCGAAAAGAGTAGGTTGAATTTTGGCTTGGAATATAAATTCTAAAGGAAATGACGAAGATGATTTGTGAAAGAAGGGGTGTAAAGCCCAAAGTCTTGCTTGTTACAACAGGTGGAACTATTACAATGTTACGCAACGAACAAGGGAGTCTTTCTCCGTGTGAAAATGCTTCGGCATTGCTTGAAAAAAT
>JAQVCG010000094.1 GCA_028689875.1 Candidatus Rifleibacteriota bacterium
TTCTTTATCTAGTTTTAATGATTTTTGTTTCGCGTCTATAACATCTTTATATTTGTCGATTTGGTCTTCTAGACGTTTCTTTTCAGCCTTATAAAGTTTTTCTTCTAAATCAAGTTCGTCTTCGAGAGCTTCAATTTGATCTTCTTTTTGAGCTTTAATCATTTTCATGGTTGTGTTTAGAAGCTTTTCTTTTGCGTCAGCTATATCTTCCGCTTGTTGCGAAGCCCTGCTAGAACCGCCGCCGCCGCCGCCTCCGCCACCACTACTTAGTGACGAAAATGATGTGCCAATCCCAGATATACTACTGGCTATCGATTGGTACGCAGAAATAATAGCATTCATACCGGATGTCAAACTAGACGTAGTAATAGATGGCAAATTTGCAGCATTACGTATCTTATTTATTGATTTAACAATTGAATCTGATGATAATGCGGTTTTTGCCGCTGTTTGAACAGCAGACGCACTTAACCCAGAATATGCTCCTCCTATTCCACTGATTGCCGATTGTGCCGTAGAAGACATCTCGCTAATTCTTCCAACCGAATATAAATAAATATCGTTCGCTGCGGCAGCCTGTAGTTCTTGTATTTTTGCTAATTTTAACGCTTCTACGTGAGCCATTGTTGCGGCTTCTGCACTACCCAGAGCACCCGCTTGGTCAAAGAACATTTGTAAATATTCAGGGGATAGAGACAGTAAAGACTGAAGCGTATCAACCGATAAAACTCCGTTTTTATTGTATTCTTCTATTGCAGATGATAATGTTTCGTATGCTGACTGGGCATCGTCTAAAATATCACTCTGTTCCGCGAATACTTCTGTTGCTTTTTCAACTTCGTCCGTTGTATCAGACATTGTTGTTCCAAGAAGAGAAACCATTGCAATTTCATTACCATATGCATCAGTAATTCGAATAATTTCGTCGTTGGCTTCTTGTGCTATCTCAATTTCTCTTTCTCGCTGTTCCCATCCAGACAAATGTTCGTTTCGAAGAATTTCGAGTTGCTGTCTTTCATTTTCCCTAGCATCCAATATTTCAGATGCTCTCGCCATTTCCAAATCTTGAAGAAGTTCTGCTTTTTTAGCTTCGGTTAAAGCAACAATTCCATCTTTATTTAAAATAAGCTGTCCATTTTCAATAGACAAACATTGTAAATAGTCAGAACCTAATTCTAATAACGTTTTAATTGTGTCATAAGAAAGTGAACCGTTTGTATTAAATTCGCTTACGGCCTTGGACAAACTTTCTTGGGCATTGTCCATATTTCCTATTTCGCTAGTAAGAGATGTTATACTTTCTTTCCACGTTTTTGTTTTTGATATATATTTATTTGAATCATCAACGACTTTTCCAAACGAAAAAAATGTATCAACCACTTTACTTAAAACATCATTAAATTGATTTGACGGGTCGATGGTTGCAAAAAGATTTTTCTTAAATGCGTCCAATTCTTCTTCGGATGTTGGAAGGGTTCCGTTAAATGCCGCTTGTGCTATTTGTACAGATGCTAGTTGTTCTGCATAAGTTTGAACTTGCGGTGTTAAATCACTTACAACAGACGCTAATTGTTTATATAAATCTGTAGCTTCAATTTGCTTAGCAAGTTCGTCATTTCCTAAGTCTCTGGCCTTTTCGGCTTCTGTTGTTAAAGACTCAAGCGCAGATTTTGTTGCGTTTAAAAATTTTGGAGTGTTTTCTAAGTTTCCAGCTTCGTATTTTCCGCTCCATATATTCCAAAAATCTTTTAATTCTTCTTTTACTGTTTTGACTGCTTCTTTGTAACCACCATTATTGAATAGCGAGCCTATTCCTTGATTTAAAAAAGATTCTGAAACAGCATAATCACCAGAAGAAAAATTTTCTTTTGAAGCTCCTAATCCTGTTCTTGCGCTTGCTAGAGAAATAGCGGCTTCGTTTTTAATTTGTTCTAATAATTCTGCGTTATACTCTTTGGTTCCTTCTTTTAACTTCGATAGAGTTGTAGAACGAGATGACAAACTTTCTTCTAAATTGTTTCCAATAGTTACAAGTTCCGATTCTTGTTCTGCCGTTCTTTTCTGAATGTCAGAAAGGTCTTTATACTGTGTATATAGTTCAGAAATTTTCTTGAAGTTTTCCGAAGAAGATTTTGCTGAAGCAATAAGCGATTCGTTATATTCTCTATGTTTTTGAATTAAACTAGAAACAACGCCAATTATCAATGAAATAACAGTAATTCCAGCAGAAATTGCAGTAAAAAAACCAGTAGCACTTATTTTCGCCGTGTTTAATAACTGAGTGTTTATAGCAATATTTTTTGCAACATCTTCGCTTACTTCTTTTGTTTTGGAAAAAACTGAAAAGCTTTCTTTTATTGTTTTTATAACCGAGCCTAATGCCGGAACAAGTTTGGAAGACATTAAAGTAATAATTGTAAGAATAAGTGGAGTTAATCCGCCCAAATTAGTTTGAAGATCAATTAAGTTCTTTTCAACATCCAAAAACCACTTTACTAAATTATCATCTACGGTAGCAGATGCAAGTTTCTGCATTGCAGATTCTACAGCTTTTGTTTTTCCTTCAATGGAGTTAAGATATTTTTCGTTTTCTTTTTCGGCAGAGCCAGTGCTATTGGTCGCTGCTTTTACTGCTTTTTCAACACCTTGCCAATTGGCAAGCAAGCTCTCTAAAACGTTTATCTGTCTTTTTCCGCTAGCCATCTCACCAAGGTACTGTCTTTGGTTTTTGGTTAGAGTAGGAAACACCCTAGCCATGTCTTCCAAGATTGAGTATGTATCACGAAGCTGTCCTGTCTGTTGGTCAAAGATGTCAATGTTTGCAATGGATTTAAATGCCTTTGAAAGTTTTGAGACGCCCTGATACCCATCCTCGGATATTTCTGTAACTCCGCGAAGTCGCTGAGAGATTACGATCAGACCGCTTGAAGATTTTTCACCTTATATTAGGAGCAGCTCGCTATTTCCGCTCCAACAAATTGTCTTTAAGTATTTCTTGGTATAACTTATTGTTAATATCATAATATGGAATTCGAATTAATTGTATGTCATTTGTAAGGCAATATTTGTTTTTTATATTATCATTGTGCTTAGTTTTTTCAAAATTTTCAATTGCTATATATTCTGGGATTCCATTGTAGCGAACTGGGAAAAAGTGCCCCTCCCCATCTACCTCTATTAATATATTAAAATTAATTAAAAAGAAGTCAAACGGAAGAGGAATTATATTCCTACAATCATTATATTTTTTTTGATAAGTAAAATTAATTTCATGCTTATTTAACCAGTTCATAACCTTTATTTCATATGAAGAAAGTCGTTTTGAACAAATGTCGCATTTGTTCTTTCCGCCAAACATGAACCTGCCAGATGTAGTATAAAATTTTTCACCACATTCACAAGTGAATTCCACCACAGATTCATTTACACTTGTTTTATTAACGATTTTATTTGCTGATGCCTTTATTTTGTTATTCTTGCAAAATATGTTTAAATTATATACAAAATATTTTTCATTAACCCGCATATTGAATTTACTCATTTGTTTGTTTTCGGTTTTAAGCCCATTATACGTTATAAAACCCCTATAACCATCGCTATTTTCCACTTCAATATATGCGGAATTGTTTTCGTAACAATCTTGCAACATTGTATATCCATTTTTACGCAAAAATTCTAAAACGTCCTTATTTTTGATTCTTTTTTTTATTCCCCTGTTTTTTGTGGCACAATTTAAACATTGGCAGATACCCCTATTTAATATATGGCCTAAATCACAATAAAACGTCTCGCCGCATTTGCACTTAAAAAGAACCCTTTCTTTACTGTCTGGCATAGTTGTAAATAGCATTTTCGAAGAAAGATTATTTCTTTTAAAAAAAAGATTCAAATTATACATTGCATTTGGGTTTCTTTTTGAAAACGGTTTAAATTTCTTCCCGAATTGTAAATTAGAATATTTGACACATCCCAGATAACCGTACTCGTCTCGACATAACATTGGTGTATTATTATCAAAATATTTTTTCTCTAGCAATTTTAATCCATTTTTTTGAAATTCCTTCTTGATAAAGTCGTAGTCAAGTTGCTTCCCCATTTTTCCTCCTAGATATTTAAAAGACAATTTGTTCTTGCACTTTCGTGCAAAGAGTAGACCATATCTCTTCCCTCGACTCCACGTTAGGGTAGTCACACTTCCACCCGCTTGGGTGTACTCGCATTTCAGCGATGGCCGTTGAGGGCAATCCTATTCAGATATTCCCTGCTGATTTCCCATTATACACTACTTAGGATTTGACCATATAGCATCTATACATTCTTTCTGCTTTCGCACTTCCATTTAGGCATATTTCATCCTTCTGTTTTAGTTGTATAGCTTTAGGGGGTTCCAGCATATTCGTGACTAATCGTTATGCACATTTCTGTACATACGCACTGTATTTAAGATAGCGAATCTTAAATATAATGTTTTGTAAAATCTCCTGCGTCCCGGTTAACAAGCCACTTAGCTTACCCATTGAAACCCCTGCTTGATTAAAAACAGCAGAAGTTCTGGTTAAGCCTTCGGCTAAATCTTCGAAATTAATTGATGCGTTATTCGATACCTCGTTAATTAAACTTGTTACTTCCATTGCTTTATCTGCTTCTAAATTGTACCCTTTTAGAACAGAAATTAACGTAGTAGCTGCATCGGACACATTATCAATGCCGTCTCCAACGTTCAACATTGTCATTGCCGCCTTAGATAAATCTAGCGACTCGTTTATTTCATAACCACTTCGTTTAAAAATTGCAGCGGCATCAATAACTTCCTGTCCAGTTCTAGCAACGGCATCTCCAACTTCAAATGCGGTTTTTGTAAAAGATTCAAGTTGTGAATCAGTCATGTCGGTAACTTTTCGTAATTCAACTAACGATTTATCTAGACTAGAAACCGTTTCAATCATATCGCTTATTGCGCTAGTTAATTTTCTAAAAATCGCAACATACATGCCAATTTGGACAAATCTTTCTGTCATATATTGAAGCGTTGCAGCAAATGTATTTGTTCCTCTTGATGCGGCGTTCATGTCAGCGGTCAAAGACCTAATTGCCTTTGCTTGCTGGTCAACATTTGTCATCGACTGTATCTGTCCTAAACGTTCTTCTGCATTTACCAAACGAAGTTGTTCATCTGTTAAGCCAGTCATTCTAACTTTTAATGTTTGTATACCAGCAGAGTTTGACGCAACTCTGTCGTCAAATTGTTTTCTTAAAATCGCCTCTTGATTGCTAAGTTTTTGTTCTTCAGATGCTTGTTGTTGCAGGTATCTAATGTAATCCTGTGCAGATTTTTCGTTTCTTTTTTGAGCAGATTCGTAGTTTAATGTCTCTGTTGTTGCTTTTTTTGTCACTACAACTGTTTTATCTAATAAATCACTTTCGGATTTATATGTGTTAGATACATTTGTACCGTTTATGTATTTTTCTTTTGCCAATCGCATATCGTTAATAGCGGAAATATACTCTTTTGTTGCGCTAGTTGCTGCATTAATTCCAGATGCTGCACCATTTAATCCACTACTAGAATTATTTGTACCACCCAAATCTACTTGTATTTTTATGGGTTCAATTTTTATCTTCTTTATTTGTTCTTGTATATTGGCGCTATCTATAATTGCTTTTACATTTAGTTGAAAATTAGTAGCCAATGTCCATCACCTCTTTAGCGGCGACAACCACCGCTATTTCAAATATTTATTACACGCTTCTTTTACCCACTTATCAAAGTTTTTGTTAATTTCTTTTATTGTTTCGTCCCAAAACGCGTTTCTTTTCTTTCCGCCCCAATCATTTCCTCCATCAAC
>JAQVCG010000026.1:0-1529 GCA_028689875.1 Candidatus Rifleibacteriota bacterium
ACTCGTTGTAAACGTATGCATGCATCGTTTAAAGAACGCATTGAACGGAGAAATGGAGTTTTAAGGTCTAAAACATCACCTTTCCAGGAAAGAAAAACCGAAGGAATAACGAGGGTTTTGTTTTTGCCTGTTTCGATTAAAAAAGCGGGTGACGTGGGGTCCCAGGCTGTGTAGCCTCTGGCTTCAAATGTAGATCTTATTCCGCCCGATGGAAAAGAAGAAGCATCGGGTTCGCTTTGAATTAACTGTTTGCTTGAAAACCTTTCAATGATATCGCCGGAATCGGAGTAATCAATGAACGAATCGTGCTTTTCGGCGGTTCCGCCGCGTTGGGGTTGAAACCAGTGTGTAAAATGTGTAGCACCTTTGCTGATTGCCCATTCTTTCATTGCATGAGCAACTTCTTCGGCAATAGAGCTGTCTAATGGTTTTCCATTAAAAATAGTATCGCTAAGCCGTTCAAAAGTAGAGTGGGGCAGCTTTTCACGCATTACGTTTTTATTAAAAACAAGTTCGCCAAAAATTTCAGTCAATTTAGACATAGTAGCTCCATTTAATTAGGAAAAAATTACTTACATTTCGTCGATATCAACCATTTTCAAAAGCATTCGAATTTGTAAAGGAAGCTCCGGTAAAGTGTTGCCTTGATGTAAAAACATCATTGAGCTGAATAACCCTTGTGCGGCGTTATCTATATAAAATCTGCCGATTTCCGGTGTGGCTTTTGCGGGTGTCCCTAAGTAGCCGAGTTCTGAACCCATTTCTTTATAAGCGAAATGACCTTTTAGGACTTCCCAGGTTTTGTTAATAATGCATGGTGGCAATTGTTTAGCCAAATCGAATCTCAATAATTGTTTATCAAGATGTAAAAGTGCTGAAGTCTCTTTAATATCACCGTGAATTTCGTTAGCAGCTTCGACGCCGGCTTTTTTCAAGATACTTTCTAATTTATCGTTTTTAGAGAATGTCCAAAGTGGCATCGGGTCTGCAACAACATAATTATTGAGCTTAGATAAGTCTTCTACAGCTGTTTGAACTGCTTTAATGGCTTCGGGTGAAATAGACATATTTACGAAAAAAAGACGTTTGAAGCCTTGGTCGTAAAAAGAGCATCCGATGTCATAGATAATATCTGAGAAGGTTCTTGCGGAAGTAAAAAAACAACCGCTGAAACCTGCGCTTGTATTACATGGCATATATGGAACAACCGGCGCTATTATGTAGTCAATATTTTCGCTTTTTAATTTTTTAGCAGCTTCGAAAGCAATTGTTTCTGCCAGATAAGAATTTGTACCGAGTGGTAAATGTGGCCCGTGTTGTTCAACGGAACCCAAGGGTACAATAACAAAGGTATTATCTTTGTTATATTCTGCCAATTCATTAGATGTTAAGTCGAGTAAATTCATTTCGGTATGATACTTTTGATTTATATTTGAGTCAAGAGTAAAATGGCTGAAATATTAAAATGTTAAAACTAAAACTTAACGTCCGATAATAAATATTATGTAAACCAAAAATGAAATTTTTGG
>JAQVCG010000026.1:1629-27815 GCA_028689875.1 Candidatus Rifleibacteriota bacterium
CCGGCGCCCTGCCCTAATTATTAAGCTAAAATAAAAAAGACCCGCGGGTTAGGCGGGCCTTTTTGTTGGTTAACTTAGAATATGTTCGAGAAATACATTTTCTTTACAACGGGATCTTTAAGATTTGGTCTGGTGCGTCTGGCAGGTCTGCTGACTTTGTCAGAAACGCTCTTGCGTGCTGCTTTGCAAGCTTCTGCTACTGTTTTGCCGGCTTTAACTTCTTTTGCTGCTTCGATTGCACGGGTTACGTTAATAACGCCACCGGTTTTTACTTTGTCTTTAAGCCAATCTTTTTTGTCTACGGTGCTCAGAAGAATCTTCTTGAGCTCTGCAGGTTTGAGGTTCGGATTAGCTTCGAGAACCATAGATGCATAGCGAAGTGCGTTCGGGCAAGCCATTGAAGTGCCTGACATATAACCCATTTTTTGATTCGGGTATGTTGCGTAAATGTTTACACCGGGCACTGCAACGTCAACGGTTTTAACGCCGAAGCAAGAGAATGCTGCAATTTTTTGGTCTTCGTCGGTTGCACCAACAACAATTTTGTTGTTTATTGGAACATTGTTCGGTGAAGTTACAAAACCGTCGAGGTTTTCTGAGCTGTTACCGGCTGCGATGAAGATCAACGCATCTTTACAACCGCTGAATAATGCTTTGTCGCGAGGTAAAAAGGCTTTGGTTACAAACAGGTTTACAACTTCTTGAACCTGTTCGTCAGTCGGATTACTGAAACCCCACTGAGTCATATTAGATTTCATCATTTCTTTCAAACCGCTGTTTTCTGTTCCGAAGGAGCAGTTGATAAGTCTGGGTTTGAGAGCGGCTATATAAGCTGCTTTTTCTTTAACTTGTGCAGAATACTGCTGGCCGAGCTGTGCGAAATATTTTTCGAGGTCAGCCATTGAAACTTTTGATGATCTGCTGGTTCTGTGAGCCAACATGTGTTTAACTGAGCTTAAAGCTGCTTTTGCTTCTTCAGCAGGTGCTGTTCCGGTTTGTATGTGGCGAATTGCATTCATGTCTACTGCATCGTTCTTGAGTGCAATGATACCGGCGCAGTGTGTGCCGTGTGCCCAACCGCCTGTAAAACCTACCCATGCCTGTAACTTAGGATTATTGTAGTTCTTAACAAGCCAGCTCCATTCTTCCTTTGTGAATGATTCTTTTCCATAGGCTTGAAGTCTTCCGAGGTATTCCATTATTTTCAATACTGTGTCATACTGCGGAGGTGTATCTTTAAGGTTAACAAGTATATTGTTGTTTTCCACGAAGTTCCAGCCATATACGTCGTCGATATAGCCGTTTTTGTCGTCGTCAACACCTTTTTGTCCTTTTGCTTCGGCATCATTTGCGTTTGCCACAGGATTAAGGGCAGCATGTGTAAAATCGCTGCCTGAATCTATTACCAATACATTAATTTTGTCGGCAGCAAATGCTGGCGCAGAAGAAAGACCGAAAGTGATAGCAACAGCTGCTGCTAAGGACAAATATTTTATTTTCATTACTTACCTCCGAAGTTTATAGACTAATTGTAAGAATTTATTGTGGAATTGTAAACCCACAATACGAATTATTTTGCATTAAATTTATCTAAGATTTCGCCGGCCTTGGGGTTTCCTTGAGCTTTTTCAAATATCAAGACTGCTTTTATCCCTGCTATTAAATTAGCGTATTTGCCTTTTTCTGATTCGGGCTTATCGGCTAACGCCAAAACAAAGTCTAGTATGAACGAACCTTCATCGGTCGTCAGAGTTATTTTCAGCGACGCTAAGAGTTTCTTTTCGAGGTAAGAAAGCTTTTGCTGTGCTAAATCGTATTGTATTGCTGCCGCAGATTTTACATTTTCGTCAGGTGCGTTAATTAGCAGTGTTTCTGCTTTTTCTGCTTCTTGTATGCTTGCGGAAATGTCATCGATTATGCTTCTTGATACGCCTCTTTTTCTTGCTGAGGTGTTTCGTGAAGAAGTATTTGCCGATGCAACCCTTGCAGTTGATCCGCTGCCGGTAGGTCTGAATGCTAATGTGAAGTTAGCGGCACCGACATTTTTGGCATAGGCCTGTTCGGCCTTCATTTGTTCGGGGCCCCTGTTGATTACAACCGCTATCATTCTGTCGTGTTCGGCAGGTATCAAAACATTTTCGCTTACGCTGTTTGCTTTAACTCTTAGCCATTTAACGATCGGAATTTCTTTTCTTGATGACGAATAGTGAATAAGAGCTAAGTCTAATTGGTTAGCATATTCGGCAGCTCTTATTGTTTGCCCTGCAAATGCAACGTTAACGTTTTTGCCGCTCATTGAATCAACATTAACCTGAACAGCTTTGCTCGACCAGCATTTAACGCTGCCGTTAACCTTAAACGGTGAGCCGTCAATTCTCAGTTGCGGTTTGAGCAAGAATCTCGATAAATCGTTGTCGTAGCTGTAAATACCCGAATCAACTCTCGGGTCATTCAAATAGTTCGCAACGTTAAATGATCTGAATATATTCTTTGCGTTGTTTTTGATTTGTTGCTTTTTTATTGCTAAGTTGAGCCCTGAGAAGCCCTGAGACTTTTGCGCAACCATTTTTCTGACAAATTCGCGTCTGCGCGCATCTGTGCTTGCTATTTTTGTCGAAATGTATTGAGCCCACATATAAACCTGACCATAATTTGCGATCATGCTTTCGTCAGACCAAGCGGCCAGATTATTGTCGGGGTTCTGTAAAAACGCATTAACCTGACTCGGGTGGCCATAACCGCAAAGGTAAGGCGCCAACTGGCTTAAGCTTTCGTTAACCCATGTAAATTCTTTGGGGTCGTTATACCAGTGAATCATATGCTGAAATTCGTGTGCAATAGTGCTCAAGAATTTATCTGAACCGGGTTTGCTCGGGTTAATATCGATATACAGCATTTCGCGTTCATTACTGGTCGGCTGCTTTTTCTTGGTGTAACAGTCTCCGGCGTTAAAATACCCGGCCACAAATCCGCGCTGACCTCCATCAGGGTTATAGCCGTCTTGAATGTCGAGCAAAAATAAAAATATCTTTTTGTCGTCATCAATGCCCGGTGACCATTCTGAGCCAAACATAGACCTGGTTTCGGGATAAATCTTACTGTCGAATTCTGATACAATTTTGTTGATTGCTTTCGCATCAACATTTTTGCCTTGTTCAACGTACACATAACAATGTGTGCCAATCTTTTTAAGAACGGCAGTGGTTTTTTCTTGTGCGTTTCTCTGAAGATTGAAGGTGTTAAATACAAGTTTATCGCCTACTTCAGGCGGCTTTACATCTGCAAAAGCCACGCCGCCCTCAAGAACGCGTTCTTGATTAGCGCTTATTCGTTCTGTGTCTGCCAAATGTGCAGTAGATTTTGCAAAAAACTGCGTTAAATCAATTTCTTCAGCATAAGATGCGCCGGCAGATAAGACAGCTAAGGCAGCCGCAAAACTTATAACTTTTAATGTTCTAAACATAAAACCCTGCCTTTTCGTAGAGTATTTCTTATATTATATTCATTAAATCAGAAAAGCGCTACCCTAAATAAAAATTAATCTATAAAATAAAACTCGTATTCTTTTTTCCAGGTAGTCCTTTTCTCTAAGTCGCGCAATTTCACGGTTCCATTAACTGCTTTGTAGTTAAGGGTCGGTGCCATTAATAAAACGTGCGCCTTTTTATTAGATATACCTAATACCATTATTGAATCGCCTTGAACCGCTTTTTCGTCGCCGATTTCAAGATATTTTGAAGTTATCTCATATTTCTTTGTACGGTTTGAAACGTTTGTAACGCGTTTCTTTAAATTGTTTAATTCTTCGTAGGTGTAACTTACCGGATCTCTGAATTCGTCGATTATTTTGTTGCGCAAACCAATGGCAACCATGCTTGCCTTTAAAACAGCGTCTTTATAGCCGCTGTCTAACCGCAGGTTTTTCATTACTCCGTTGATGCCCTCAAGAAGCTGAAACTTTGTGGCATATAAGCTTGCTAATATTTTTAAATCTTCGGTTAAATCGTTTTCAATCTGTCGGTATTGAAGAGTTGCGTTATGAAATTTTGTACGAATCTCGGGCATTTTGCCTAAAATATTCAAATATTGTACGTCGTGAAAAGACCCTTCAAATTCGTCTATAAATGTAAACATTTCTAAAATATACTCGCGCATGTTTCTCGTCGGTCGACTTGCCGCCGGCAATTTTGTCATCTTCGGCTGCGGCGCCATGCACCTCGTGCAAAAATTAGCGTTATCGGCAAGCTCATGCCCACAGCCTATACAAAATTTAGCATCTGCAATTGAATTAGTCAGAAAAAATAGCCCGATCAAAAGTACTTTCAAAAAAAACTTCATTAATACCCCTTATTTTTAAAACTGTTAATGAATTATATTTTAAATTGCGGGTGATTTTCAATACTTTGAGTAAATAATATTTTTTCGTTTTCATTTAAATATAAGGGAAAAGGCGAACCGCTTCTTTGCCAACGTGCCTGCCATTCTGCGCCAAGCAGTTTTTGCGGTGCCCTGTTTGCCGTATCAAAATTAGTAAACGCTACAGTAGTTTCTGTTTTTGGCCCCGTGCCAACCCCATAACCTACAAAAAATCCGCCGGTTAACAATGTCGCTCTCACGGCTGTCGAATTAGAGTAAGTGTAAAGAGAAGCATTCGCATCAGCGCAATATTCATGTATCTTTTTAAAAGTAGAATATGTCCACATTGGCCCATCAACTTTTGGCGAAAACGGATCGTAAAATATAATGTCGGGCAATGGCTGACCAACATATTTTTCAATAAAATCACCTTCGCACAGCGTCCACTTCAGCAACCCGGATTCGTGCTCCCAAACTTTGTTTTCTAATAATTTAAACGGCGCCGAATGCCTTAAATGCATAAAATATTTATTGTGCTTTGCTGCGAGCCTTATCGGGTCTAAGTCGATCTCAAAAGAAACGATGTGCACCGGTCTTACCTTGCCATCAGCTTCTTTGTGAGCTTTTTCAAAGCAAGATATAGCTGCCATGGCATTAGAGCCCGCTCCCAGCCCTACATCCCATACGGTCAATGGCTTTTCGCTTATGTTCTCGGTAATTTGCTCATATAGTCTTGATTGTTTAATATATAATAAATCAGCTTCTTCAGCCGGGTTATTCACCGAGTGCATTATTTCGCCCGAGCTGTTTTGCTTTATGCATGCGAATCCGTTTCTGTTTTCGACTACCGAAAAATCGCCTAACACAGAACTTTTTTTAGGCACAAAATTTGATCTTTTTGTCGGTTCCGGAATCTTTTCGTCTTCGCCGCGAAGCAGTTCTTCTCTTTTATATTTGTAAAACTCTTCAAAGGTTCCGTTAATTATCTGTGCGCGGATATCACGCATAAGATTATGATAAAAAGCCAAATTATGTGTTGTAAGCAAAAACCAGCCTAAAGGTTCGCCAGATTTGATTAAATGATGCAAATATGCTTTAGAATAACTTCTGCAAGTATAACAATTGCAGTTCGGATCTAATTTCGAATCATCAAATTTATAAGCAGTTCTTCTTAATTGAAGTTTGCCTTCAGACGCAAATACCGTTCCGCGGTGCCCTAATTGAGAAGGCATAATGCAGTCGAACATATCGACTCCCGCATTAACAGACTCAAGTAAGTCTATCGGGGTTCCTACCCCCATTAAATATCGCGGTAAATTTTCGGGCAGCTCTTGTGCCGCGAGATGCGTGAATTCCCAGCATTTTTCGCGTGGCTCCCCAACTGCCAGCCCGCCAATGGCAAAACCGTCAAAAGGCTGTTCGCGCAAAAATGCAGCGCTTTGTTTTCTTAAATCGTGATGACAAGCGCCCTGAACAATACCAAACATTGATTGCGGCGACTCTTTTCGTGCGTTAAGAGACCTTATCGCCCATCTGTGAGTCAGTTCCATGGCTTGTTTAGCTTCGTCGTAATCAGCAGTAGACGGAATGCAATGGTCTAACACCATCATAATGTCGCTGCCAATCGCTTTTTGTGTTTCGATACTTAGTTCCGGGGTGAGCATAAAGTTTTGCCCGTCAATGTAGCTTTTAAAGCAGGCGCCCTCTTCGTTCATTTCCCTCGAATTGGGTAATGAGAAAATTTGAAAACCGCCCGAGTCGGTTAGCACTGAGCCTTTCCAATTCATGAAATTATGAATGCCGCCGAACTTTTTAAATACTTCGGGACCCGGCCTTAAAAACAGGTGATAAGTGTTTGCTAATAAAACCTGTGCGCCGTTTTCTTCGAGCGTTTCAATTGTTTGCCCTTTAACGGTAGCACGTGTGCCAACGGGCATAAATAAAGGAGTTTTAACCTCGCTGTGTAACGTTTTAAAAGTTGCTGCTCTTGCGTTTGATTTTTTTGATTTTGCTGCGATATTAAAGTTTAATCTTGTCATAAAATTAGAGGTCGTATTTTTCTATTTTTGTCCTAAGTGTATTTCTGGTTATTCCCAGATGATTTGCGCTTTGCACTTGATTGTTATTGGTTTTGTCTAAACTTTGTCTGATAATTTCCTTTTCGAACTTTTCTAATACATAAGCGAAAACACCGGTTTCGGGACCCGTTTTTAATAGGTCTTCTACCAAAACCCTTATTCTGTCTTCGGGGGGGATCTGAGCAACTTCGTTAGCTGCATAATTGTCTATAACAAGCGAAGTTTGCGCTTCTTTTTTTGCTCCTTGGGGTTGTTCAGCAGTTGTTTCGTCGCTAACTTCGTCCTTTGCAGTGACTTCCGGCGGCAAGTGCTCGGGTAATATTACCGTTCCGCGGCTCATTGTGTATGACTGCTCAATTGCGTTTCTTAACTCTCTTACGTTGCCCGGCCATTTATAAGAAAGCAAAACGCTTATGGTTTCGTCATCTAAGCTCTTTGGCGTTCCGCTTCGCTGTGAGGCTAACAAAGAGCAAAAATAAGTTGCAAGAAGTGGAATATCTTCGACTCGCTCTCTTAATGAGGGGAGTTTGATTTCTATAACTTTAATTCGGTGAAACAGGTCTTCTCTGAATAGGCCCTCGGAAATAAGCTTGCGCAGGTTTTTATTTGTGGCCGCGATTATTCTGATGTCGACCTTGATTCTCTTGTTTCCCCCTACCCTTACTATTTCGCGTTCTTCTAATACACGAAGCAGTTTGGCCTGCATTTCGAGGTTCATATCGCCTATTTCGTCTAAGAAAATTGTGCCGCCCTGCGCTAATTCAAACATGCCGCATTTAGAGGCTACCGCACCGGTAAAAGCACCTTTTTCAAAACCGAACAGTTCTGATTCCATTAAACTTTCGTTGATAGCCGTGCAGTTTATGGCCCAAAAAGGCTTTTGAGAACGTTTTGAATTGTAGTGAATCGCCTGCGCAACCAACTCTTTTCCGCAGCCTGATTCGCCTGTTATAAGCACTGTAACGTCTTCGCCCGACACTTTTCCGATAGTTTTGTAAATTTCTTGCATTGCAGGGCTATTGCCTTTTAATGCACTTGACTTAGGTGCCATAACGCCAATTTCCGGCTTTTTGGTGTTGCGATGAGCGCTTAAACCTCGCGAAATAAGCAATAAACATTCGTCTATGTTGAAGGGCTTGCTTAAAAAATCGTAAGCCCCTAATTTCATTGCGCTGATGGTTGTTTCCATGTCGGTGTATGCCGTCATGACTATAACCAGAGCATCAGGGTCCTCTTCACGTATTTTTTCCAATACCTGAAGACCATCCATTTCGGGCATTCTAATGTCTACGAGTACAATGTCAGGTTTAAAAGAAGAATATAATTGCAGGCCTTTAACACCATTTTCGGCCAGCGCATATTTGTATCCGACTTTTTGCAGCGCGCGTTCAAACGACCACCTTATGCTGTATTCATCGTCAATTACAAGTATCTTGCCTTTTTCATTCATGAATCTTTTCCTTTGTACATCATTTAATCAGCGGAATTAAGTTCACTTCTTGGCGCTCTGCGGCGCCGAAACGAGGTATCTTCGGTATCATAGAAATTTTCGTTATACAAAAGTATAACCTTACAATCGGGCTTTACTCTCTCAACTTCTTTAACTATTGCCTTATGCCATTCTTCTAAATTATATCGCAGCGAAGTATGCATTAATAACAAATTTGCAACTTTTGCAGCCTTAGCTGTCTCTAATACTTCTTTTAAGAACGAGTGCTGTTTAAAGTCCCTTTCGTCGTCTTCGAATGTTATGTATGTACACTCGTGGCATAAAAACAAGCTCTCTTTTATGTTTTCTGCTTCTATTGGGCGCGAATCTCCGCCGTAAGTAAAAATGATTTTATCGAAATCTTCTGCAATTTCGTCTCTGCCGAGCGAATATATCAATTTGTTTATTTCTTGCTGCGAAAGATCTACATACTGCGGTTTTAACCTGCGTCTGGTTTCGATTACGTTGTACCCCAGACTGAGCTGTTTTGCCGAATGTTTTGTTTTAAAAGACTTTATGCGCAATCTGCCGCGTAAATCATCAAGCTCAATGGTTTCATTTTCGGTAATCGGAATCCATTCGAGGTTAAAGGTTAAGTTTTTTTGTGTTCGATTCAAATAGTCTATTATAAATTCAACCAAACGGTTTTCGGCAGGATAATAAACCTTTAAATCTGCAGTTTGATCGCCTGCACCAAGATTTCTAATGTTTATAAGGTTCATTAAACCCGCGATGTGGTCGGCGTGGCCGTGAGATAAAAAAACTCTGCGTATGCCAAAAACTTTATTCAGTAAGCTTGTGGCAACACCCTCACCAGCGTCGAACAAAATGTTTAATCGTTTGTGATATATCCATGTCGAAAATAATGCTCTGGAATATCCTGTAAGTTGGTCTTGCAATGGAAACAAAGGAGTTGTCATCAAATACCTGCTTCTTTAAGTGAAACTTAATCTAACATAAACAGTCTTTAATCGCAAGAAACAATTGCGCAGCAATAAACTATGTGTTAGAGTTAGAAATACATAAATCTCGGAGAGCAAACATGAGAATATTTAAGTTCAGTTTTCTTTTGGTTTTGTTATTGTTCACAATGGTCGCAATCGCTACTGATGCGGCTCCTCTTGAACCTCTTATAACCGACATTTTAGATGCTCCGAATAAATTCGTTGGCAAAGAAGTAACTGTGAACGGCTTTTATTCAGGTTGGAAAAACGCCCCCGGCGCTCCTCCGGTGAGCAGATCAGACTGGGTTTTAAGTAATTCTGCAAAACGTGGCATTTATTGCGTTGGCAGAATGCCCCAAGACGACGAAACCGGCGAAATGCTTCCTTACTGGAAACCCATGGCGATTAAAGCTTCTGTCATGTTGTCAAAACACGACAAAAAGCCATTTCTTAAAGTAATCAGCTGGGACACTAAAGCAGTTGTCAACGATACTATGGTTTCTATATTTCAGATAATTGTTAACCCCAAACAGCTTTATGGCCAGCCCGTTAGCATTATGGGCGTTTTGGCGAAAGGCTACGGAGTAAAAGGCGACAGAATGTATTTGCTCGCCGACCCGACCGGTGTATTAAAACTCGGAAGACTTCCGAAATTGTACCCAAAAGGAACAATTCTTCACCTTAGAGGCTACGTATCAGAAGACGAAAACAAGCTTCCCATGTTAGACGCGATCGAAATACTGTCTGCCCGCGTAGAATAAGCAGATGCCAAAAGCCGAATTAAAAGATCTTCTCGAAGAAATTTTAAGGGCCTACCCGCCTGTAAAACGTGTAAAAGACGATCCGGTACAGTTCGCCCGCGGCTTTTATGATAAAAAGCGTTCAAAAGTCGAAATTGAAGCTGTTGCATTGTTCTCGGCCATGCTTTCTTATGGCTCTGCAAAGCAGTTTATAAAAATAATCAAAGCCACACTCGAAATGTGTGACTTTGATTTTCTTTTGTTTATACAAAAGAAAGCTCGCTTTAAGAACACTTTCAATTCTTATAAATGGTTCGCATACCGTTTAAGTACCGCAGAAGAAATAAAAGCTTTTGCTTGTGCAATCGGCTCAACAATTCATAATGAAGGCAGCCTTGAAACGGTTTTTTTGTCTGGGTATCTGCCTGACAGAAATATAATAGCAGGTTTATCGAAGCTTCATGCCAAAATAACCGAATATGCCGCCCAAGAAATGTCGCCTCTTACAAGAGGTTTAAGGCATTTACTGCCCGACCCCGCATCAGGAAGCTGCGCAAAGCGCTGGCAGATGTTTTTGCGCTGGATGGTCCGCCGCAACGACGGCGTTGATATGGGCTTATGGAAAGAAGTATTCCCTGCCGACTTGATAATTCCGTTAGACAGGCATATCAGCAAGATATCAAGAAATTTAGGATTTACGCAAAAGGCAACTGATACCCTGAACACGGCAAAAGAAATCACCGAGGCACTCAGCAAATTTTCCCCAAAAGACCCGGTTAAATACGACTTTGCGCTGTGTCACTTAGGCATTTCGGGCGAATGCACGCACGGCCGAACCGCAGAACCTTGCCAAAAATGCCTATTAAGACCTTGCTGCGCTGTTAAACCCGGCAACTAACGGCAGGCAGTTAAGCCCTCCTCAGCGCTCGGCTTACTTTGCGGGTGCACAAGGGTGCACAATATTTGGCTTAAAGGCGCTTGCCCGGAATTAAATAATTCTTAACGTAGTCGTCAATAGATTCTTCAAGCGTCATTATCGGCTTGTTGTAGCCGCTTGCGAGCAATTTTGTGATGTCGCCCTTGGTGTAGTATTGATACTGATTTTTGATTGAATCGGGCATTTCGATGTATTTAATATTCGGCTCGATGTTCATAGCGTTAAAGGTTGCAGTTACCAGATCGTTCCAGCTGCGTGCCTGCCCTGTGGCTATGTTGAAGAGCCCCGAGGTGTGTTTGTCCATGAAATGCGCAATCATTTTAACCACGTCTTTAACGTAAATGAAGTCGCGAAGCTGTTCGCCGTCTTTGTAGTCGGGGTTATAAGACTTAAACAAGCATACTTCTTTTTTTTCATTGATCTGCTCGAAAGACTTCAAAATGAAGCTTCTCATAGACCCTTTGTGGTATTCGTTCGGTCCAAAAACGTTAAAGAATTTAAGGCCGACTGCACTGTTAAGTAAACCTGATTTACGCATCCATAAATCGAACATTTGCTTTGAATAGCCGTACATATTAAGTGGTCTTAAGTGCTCGATTTCGCCTAAGTCGTCTTCAAAACCCTGTTCGCCGTCGCCGTAGGTTGCGGCGCTGCTTGCGTAAATGAACCTTACTTTGTTTTCTTTTGCCCAAATGGCCAGGGTTTTGCTGTATTCGAAGTTGTTGTGCACCAAATACGAACAGTCTGTTTCGGTCGTGCTTGAGCACGCGCCTAAGTGTATAAGAATTCTAAACTTGCAGTCTTCGAACGTGCCCTTTTCGATGTGTTCAAGAAAATCATCTTTTTCGATGTAGTCCAGGTATCGCAGGCCCACGAGGTTTTTCCATTTTTCGGGGTTTGAGGCTAAATTGTCGACAATTAGAATGTCCTCTAAGCCCATTTTGTTAAGTGCCCAAACCATTGCAGACCCTATAAATCCGGCACCGCCGGTAACAATAATCTTCATATTAGCTCCGTTCTAGAATAAGTGCTTAACCAAGCTTAAGATGCCTTGGCTCCAGGGCACCCTGTGCGAAACGCCCGAAGCGTTTGCAAATGTGTGTTTGTTTTGTAAATACCATTCGTAATTTCGAATTAAAGCGTCTTTGTTAGAATACTTCGGTTTAAAGCCAAGCACTTTTTCGGCCTTTTCAATCGAAACAAACGATTCTTGAAACGCAGTTTCGTACACCCATTTGTAAAGGGGCGAAAGCTTAAATTTCTCAAGTGTTCGTAATATGCCAATTGCCGGTTTTACGGGTAAACACTTAATTCTTTTGCCAAACCCGGCTTTGTCTAATACCGCCTGAAAATCGGCTTTAAATGTGCCGAATTCCTTTGCTCCGATGTTAAATGTGTCGTTTGCTTTGTCGCTTTCTATGGTCAAACAGGCGTAAATGGCGTCGCACAAGTCTTCTACATCTAGGTATTGATACAGGTTGTTGCCTTTGCCTAAAATCGGGAACCCGTGCCCTGTTGATGCCCAGTCGTAAAGCATTGCAAATACGCCGAGTCGTTCGGGGCCCACAAACGATTTAGGTCTGATTATGGGTATACACATTCCTTTTTTTCGGTATTCTAAACACAGCGACTCTGCTTCGACCTTTGCTTCGCCGTAAGGCCCTACCCCGCAAAGTTGGTCGTCCTCTAACAGCGGGTGGTGGTCGGGAATTCCGTATACAGCCGTTGAAGAAATATGCACAACTCTTTTGCATCCGCGTTTCAGGGCTTCTTCTAATACGATATTCAGGCCCGTTACGTCAGTTGAATAGATGTCTTCAGGAGTGTATAAGGGAAGGGCCGCTGCCGTGTGTACTGCCATATCGCAGCCTTCTAAAGCCTTAGCTACTTCTGAGTCGTTTCTGATATCGCCTTTTACAAAGGTAATTTGATTTAATTCGGGATAATTAAAATCGACAATGTCTAATACTGTAACCTGATGTTTTTTATTTAGCAGATGTCTGACTAAATTTATGCCAAGAAAACCTGAACCGCCGGTAACAAGAATTTTCATTGCAAAACCTTCTGTTATTAAATTTGCAATATTCTACAATGCAAAAATGATTTATGCAATGAATTGTTTACCATGTTATAATGCAGCAATGATCTTTAAACAGAAAATAATTGCTAAAAATATTTTATCGCTTTTTGCCTGTCTTTTCTTTGCGAAAAACATAAAAATAGTGCGCAAAACACTTTTGGTCATACGTTTAGACGGCATAGGCGACTACACTCTATTTCGAAACTTTTTGCAATTTTTACGGTCTTCAAAAAAGTATCACGACTACGACATAACTTTACTTGGCGATAAAACTTGGGCGAATATTTCAGAGTTATTAGACAAGAGTTATGTAAACCGGTTCGTTTGGTTAGACAGAAATAAATTTTTCAAAGACCCTCTTTATGCTGTCAAATTTTTGCATTCATTGTCGAACATGTCCTTTGAAACTATTATCAGCCCTGTTTTTACTCGCAATCTATTTTTTACCGACACTTTTGCAAAAATAATCAGCGCAGAACACAAAATTGCTTCATACGGCGACTTTACCGACATAACCCAATCACAAAAAGCTGTTTCAAATAAGTGGTATAACCGGCTAATAATGCCTACACCCGGAATCAAATTCGAGTTTGACCGCAACAAAGAATTTTTCGAAGCACTGGTCCAAGAAAAATCAGAAATTACAAGGCCATTTATAAGTCTGCCGGAAAATTTGCCCGAATCAGAAATTTCAAAATTGCTGCCTAAGCCCTATGCCGTAATTTTTGTGGGCGGCACCGAGCCGTTTCGAAGGTGGTCAGAAGCTAATTACGCCCAGGTTGCTTTGCATTTAAAACAGAATCATTCGCTAAATATTGTGTTATGCGGCGGTCCCAAAGATTTGAACATGGATTCGCCGTTAACTGCGAATAAAAGTTTAAATGCCATAAATTTAACCGGCAAAACCTCTTTAATCGAGTTATTGTACATTCTTAAAAATGCCGAAGCGGTTATTTCAAACGAGACAGGTTCTGTTCACTTAGCTTGTGCACTTTCTGATAAAACCAAAATCGTGACCGTTTCGAACGGCAACAACTTAGGCCGCTTCGCCCCCTACCCCGCCCTCTTTAAAAATTACAAAGCAGTTTTTCACCCGAAAGTTGAAAATGATTTTGACAGACTCTTAAAAAGAGACTTTACAACACCCTGCTACTACGATATTAACGAAATAACCCCCGCTGACGTTATAAATGCTTACGAAACCCTCTCTAGATGAGAAGAAACTTATTAAAGTTGTAACTTTTGATTTTGTGAGTTAGAATACCAAAAAATATGCTTGGGAGTGTCATATGACAAACAATTATAATTTTTCAGATCGCGTTGAATGGCTTGCTCCGAGTCCCATCAGAAAAATGATGGCAATTGCAAAATGCCTCCAAGAAGAAGGCAAAACCGTATATGAACTTAATATCGGTCAGCCCGATGTTCCGTTTATTGTAGACTTTAAAGATGCAATCTGCCGCAAAGTTTCTGAAGGCCGTGCCAGTTATGCTCCTTACATAGGCGAAAAGTTTTTACGCGAAACTTTTGCGCGTTATTTGAACAATTATTTTGGAAGCAGAAAACTCTCACATTTAGTTGTCGACACCGACAATATTCTTGTGACCATTGGCGCTTCACACGCTTTGAGCAACACATTCTTAGCAATTTGTAACCCCGGCGACGAAGTATTAACTTTCGATCCGTTTTTCTCCCCATATAGAGGTTTCTTAGCCGTAGCAAACGGCGTAATGAAAGCTTGCCCCACCAAGGCTGAGAATGGTTTTGCGCTTCCACCTGAAGAAGAAATCGAAAAATACATTACGCCTAAGACAAAAGCGATAATAATCAACAGTCCCAATAATCCTTCGGGCAAAATTTATACCCAAGAAGAAATGGAACGCGTTGCGCGTATCTGCATAAAACACGACATTTATTTTATAAGTGATGAAGTTTATCGCGAGATGATGCTTGGCGATCAGCAGCCTTACAGTGTATTGCAGCTTGACATGAAAGACGAAAAGCTTAATCAGAAGCTAATGGACAGAATTATCGTAATTGATTCTTGTTCGAAATCGTTTTCATTGTGTGGCGTAAGAATTGGTTTCGTTGTTGCGCGCAAGCCTATTATAGATAAGGTCTCCTTAGTTAACGCTCATACGGTAGCTTGTGTTTCAGACCTGTTACAATATGGTCTCGCATCGGCTTATGATGCGGTTTTGTCAAAGCCTGATTACTTAAATGAACTTCGCAAAACATACCGTGACAGACTTGAAGCTACCATGGAAGCTATAAATGAGTATTTGCCTGATGTTATAGCCCCACGCCCTGCCGGTGCTTTTTATCTGATGATTAAGTTCCCTGAATTTGACGATATCGATGAATTCTGCCACTATATGTTAGAAAAGTTCAATATGGGCGGAGAAACCGTTGCTGTAACACCGGCAAAAACATTCTATCTTGACCCCGAAGCTGGCAAAAACGAAATAAGAATAGCTCTGGTTGTATCACCCGAAAAAATGAGACGCTGCATTCAGATCATCTCTGAAGCCCTTAAGTCTTATAAAAGGTTTAAAACCGCCGGCATGAAAAATTTAAGAAAAATGCTCTGATTTATTTTTTTAAAGCAGACAGTCTTTTTATTTTGACCGTATCGCCGCTGATTTCAGGTAAATTAGCGGCGATTATTTTATTAATGCTTTTTTCGCCGCCGCATTCAAAAAGCTTTGTTAAAAACATGTCAGATATTTTTTTACTTATTCCCGACTGGGGCACTCTGAATTTATTATAAGAAACAACTTTTGGAATACTTGAATTAGAGTCTTTATTAAATTCAATTCTGATATTCAATATTTTTTGCATAAACCCCGAACCGGCCAAGTAAAAAACAGGCTCGGAATTTTCTCTTGTAAACCTGACTCTTTGCAATGCATATCCACAGCATGGCGGAACATTCACGCGATTTAAATATGCGTTGTATTCAGCAAAACTAAGAAGTAAATCTCCCGAGTTTTCGACTTCGGTGTCGAGTTCCTTTTCTTGAAGCTTCCAGAAGTCATCATCTGACGGAAGCTCTAATTCGGGCAGTAAAACTGCAGAAGAAAAAGCTTTATACGGGTAAGAAAACACCAAAAATCCGATAATTGCAACTATTACAAGCAATATAGCCGGGTAAATAATAAAGCAGCCAATACCTGAAACTGCGAGCTTAATAAAAGTTGATTTCTTTTTCGTGTTTGCGTTAAGCATCAACCCATACTCTTGAGCGCATTTTTTTCTTCGAAAGACAAAAGCTTTTCGATATCGAGCATAATAACGAGTCTTTCTTCGATTTTGGCAACCCCTTGAATGTATTGCGAGTCGATATTAGCCGCGAACATTGGCGGAGCTTTTTCGATGTCATTCAGGTTAAAATTCATGACTTCAGAAACATTGTCTACAATCATACCGATTTGGTTTTTCTCTAATTCTACTATAAGAATTTTTGAAGTAAATTTAGATAAATCGGTAGGCGGCATATCAAAGCGTCGTCTTAGGTCTATAATGGGAATAATTGAGCCGCGCAGATTTATAACTCCCTCTACGAACTTAGGCGCTTTGGGAATCTTTCTGATTTCTGTCATGGGGTAAATTTCGCGGACATTATGAATGTAAACAGCGTATTCTTCATCGCCGACATAGAAACCTACTGCTTTAACTTCTTGTCGAACATTTGATTTTTTTAGTGTCGGAACAGTCATTTTTTATGCCAAATCTGCTGAGTTAAAACTGTATGGCAAAACGTCTTCAACGCTCAGTCTTTTAATTTCATTTTTGTTGTTAACGAGTAATATTTCTGCTTTTGGAGCCAATTCAACTATAACCTGTCTGCATGCTCCGCATGGTGCAGTAAATTGGGGTCTGTCAACGTAAATAACCAATTTTTCGATGTCTCTTTCGCCTTGTGCTATAGCAGAAAACAAAGCTGTTCTTTCGGCACAGTTTGATAAACCGTAGCTTGCGTTTTCGACATTGCAGCCTTGAATAATTTTACCTGATTTGGTTAAAAGGGCAGCACCTACATAGAATTTAGAATAAGGAGCATATGCTTTCTTGCTGGCTTCAATCGCTTTTTGAATGACTTCTTTTTCGTTCATTTTTTACTTTCCTCGCTTGAAAATCTTGTCTGCAATAAGTTTATCACTGTATTGCCTCACAGAGCAACCAAAAAATATATTTTGTATAGATAAAAACAGCCTCTGCATAGCAGAGGCTGTTTTGAACAAATATCTCAGCGTTTTGAGAACTGAGGTTTTCTTCTTGCTTTTTTAAGACCGTATTTTTTGCGTTCTTTCATTCTCGGATCGCGAGTTAAGAAACCATTCTTTTTAAGAGGTGAACGGAATTCTTCATTGAATTTTACGAGAGCACGGGCGATACCATGGCGCAGAGCACCGGATTGACCTGTGCTGCCTCCACCGGCTATATTTGCGTAAATGTCAAATTTACCCATAGTTTCGGTGGTTGCAAGAGGTTGTACAATGATTTTGCGGGTCAGAGGAATCGGAAAATATTCCTCAAACGCTCTTTTGTTAACGATAATTTTACCTTCGCCTCTGCAAATGCGAACGCGCGCTGTTGCAGCTTTTCTTCTACCAGTTCCCCAGAAAAACAATTCGGCCATTTGAAATTCCTCCTTCCTTATTTGATAAGTTTAACGGCTTTAGGTTGCTGAGCTGTGTGGGGGTGTTCAGCACCGGTGTACACTTTGAGTTTGCCAAGATATCTTTTTCTCAGTTTGTTGCGGGGCAACATTCTTTTAACAGCTATCCAAAGCATTTTGTCGGGAGCTGTTTCGAGAAGCTGGCCATATGAGATACCTTTGATTCCGCCGGGATATCCGGTGTACCAATTGTAAATCTTATCTGTGTGCTTCTGGCCTGTGAGAGCAATTTTGTCAGCGTTGATAACAACAACAAAATCTCCGCAATCGAGACCCGGAGTATAGATAGGTTTGTGCTTTCCGCGCAAACGAGCAGCTACTTGAGATGCAAGACGACCCAAAGGCATATCTTTGGCATCTACAACAACCCAGTCACGTGTAAAATCAGTTTTTTTAGTTAAGAACGTCTTCACCGATTTTTTCTCCTTTCGGTTAATACATGACCTTCATCATATAAAGCCCACCCGGTGGCGCAGGTGCCCCCAGCCGTCTTCGATTATGATTACGGTACAGTTCATTTATTTCAGATTCATCCATTTCGTTTTTGCCGATTAAGTAAAGAGCTTGTGCCATGTTCCGCACCATATTATGCATAAAGCCGGTGCCGATTACGTCAAAAACTATCAACTCGTCTTCAACACTGATAGATGATTCCAGAATATTCCTAACGGTGCTCTCGTATTTTTGCGGTGATTTTGCAAAAGCTGCAAAGTCGTGTTCTCCGATGAATACTTTCGCGGCACTCTGCATTCTTACAATGTCTAATTTTTCTTCGATCTGCCAAAAAAATCTTTCTAAGAAAGGTGATCTTGTCTTTACGAATCGAAATAAATACCTGTAATGTTTGCCCCGTGACGAAAAGCATGGATGGAAACCGGCTTCGGCTTCTTCTGCCCTGCTTACGCGCAAAGATCCGGGTAGAGCTCCGTTTAGTCCAATGATAAGTTTGTCAAGCGGTATCGGACATTCGGTTCTGAATAGAACCACCTGAGCAAGTGCATGAACACCTGCATCTGTTCGACCCGCACCCACGGCGCGGCTCTTTTGTCGGGTTATAAGCGCAAACGCTCTTTCGAGTTCGCCCTGAACCGTTGGGACACTGGGCTGAAACTGAAAACCGGCAAACGCACTACCATCGTAGGTGACGATTAGTTTAATATATCTTTCTGTCATTGTCAAGCTTTTTCTAATTCGATAGGTATGTTGACCATGTTTCTTTTAAGTAAAAAATCAGCCGCTTCAAAAACTGTTTCGGGGTCTAGTCCGATCATACAATCATTTTCACGGCACTTAGTAGTGTTAAAAGCTTTCGGATTAAGGCACGGGGCGCAGCAAGTATCAGCCGACATGGTAAACAATCCGCAAACGTTAGGTTTGTCCGGGCCGCATAATACCATTGTCTTAATTTTGCTTTCACAGGCTAACGTTGCTATTTGCCCGTTATTGGCAATAAATAAGTCGCACAGTGAAAATAACAGATATGACTTTTTTAAATTTATTTTGCCTATCAGATTTATGACTCTTTGTGTTTCAAATGAATCGCTAAATGTTTGTGCCGTTTCTTTGTCTTTATCTGCGCCTATTATCAGGGTAACGATGTTTTTATTTTTGATGAACTTATTTATTAGTTCTTTATAGTGTTCCATCGGCCATTGCTTTAAAATGTTGTTATCGTTATCAAACGGTGCTATTGCCACAAACTGAGTTTTTTCGTGAATATACGGATACTCGAAATTTAATGTTTCGTATATTTCTTCTTGCTCCTCTTCTGTAAATTCACGGATAGGCTGATGTAATTGTTTAATATCATCGGCCGGGAACTTATTGGCATATTCAGGGTTCAAAGCCGAAATGTCGCTTTTCGCAGCTTCTGCCATTGATGAATAAAGCAACGCAGGATGAATCATATTGTTAAAAAGTATTTTATGTGTAAGAAATACTTTCCGCGACAAAGCAGAGTCGTCGTTAAACACAAACCCGCATGATTTTTTTGCCCCGATTAGGTCAGCTATAACAGCAGAAGTATTAGACTTACTGTCGAGATCAAAATAAATATCAAAATCTTCTTTTGCGTAATCAATCACTGTTCTTGTAATATCACGAAAATATTCAATTAGCCCCGATGTTTTAATTTTATGAATTCGTTCTGAAAAGATTGTTTCAATATTTTCTAAGCCGGTATTAGTTTCTAAATCAAAGGTCAGTATATGTACATCTGCAAAAGGCCATTCTTTTTTAATTTTTTTTAACAAAGGATACAGATGCCCATAGCCGTTTTCTGAAAACAATTTTATGAGCAAAATTTTTGGCACTTCTTTAATTGTGTGCGTTTCGCATTTCGTAAACAAAAAAGCAATTTTTCTTGTTAAGCTTAAGCTTACTCTTACAAAACCCCAGAAATAAGTGTCTAACCTTATTAAATCCTCTTTACTGTATGCCGTCAAAAATAGTCACCTTTCCGATGGATTCTCTCTTCAATGATACACTCGCCCAGTATCCTTCTTCGGGCGAAAAGTCTGTTAACGAGTAATTATCTGTGTTTAAATATTTGCCGGCGTTCATCTGGTTGAAGCTGATCAAATATTCTTTCATGCCGCTTAAACCAGTTCCGACAGCCTTTAAAATTGCTTCTTTTCGTGTCCAGCCTTTTATAAAAACTTCTCTTTTGTCTGCGTTAACGCTTTGAACAGACTCTATAAAATCGTGTCTTTCGCTTTCGGTGAAATACCTGCGCAATATCAGTTCATAGTCGATTTTTCGCTGCAGGCTTTCCATGTCTACGCCCACCGGCTCTTTCGCTACAGCTATAAGCAGCTTTGCTTCGGTGTGTGTCAGATTAAACTCAAGTTTAGAAGCGTGAGCGCCCCCCAAATGAGGTTTGCCCATTTCATCGCGCACGATTTCTATTTCACGAGGGTCTGCGTTCAGGTATCGCCCTAATATCTTGCGAAGATCTGAGTAGTGGTCGCCTTTTGGCAATTTATGAATATGTATTTCACCAAGCGCTAACTTCATAGTTTTGCTAAAATCTGTTCCTTTGTCATAGGTCTGAAATCTGCTATTTCTGAATCAAATACAATGCCCTGGCTTCTGAAAGTTGCAATTCTCAGTTCATAAGCTGCCCCAAAAAGCATATTCAATGCCGCATCAACAACTTTTCTGTTTTCAGGTTTTTCGAAGAAGCTTCCCTTTGCCCATTCGTTGAATGAGCCCATTGCCGGGCCGCACCATATTTGATAATCTACTTTTCTGCTTTCATCGCCGCTGATTGCCCAGCGCGAAGACAAGCCCAAATACCATCTGAACACCAGCGCCATTTTGTGGTGCGGGTCAGCATTAGCTCTTTCTATTTGTTTCGGGTCTCTTTGTTTAAAAAACTCTGCCGTTCCGGCCCAAATATTTTCGAAACTGTCTCTTAGAATAGTTTTTTCGAGGTTTTCTCTGTCTGCCGCGCTGAACTCTTCAATTGAGTTATATTTTCTGTATAATTCATATAACTTTTGCGCTCTCATCGCAAACATTGTACCCCTCTTTAAAACCTGCACCGTAACGCCCATTTCAAACATATCGCCCGCCGGTGCCATTGCCGTGTCGGCCTGCCCCGCCTGTGCCAACATAAGACGTGCCGCATCAGAAGTGCCTGACTCAACGCAAGACTGGTGTACCGACCCTAAAACTATATATGCTGCGCCCATTGCAAATGCCGCTGCCGCAGAAGCCGGTGTTCCGATACCGCCCCCGAAGCCTACGCGCAAAGGCTTAGCGTAGTTATATTCCTTTTGCATTCTATTTTTAAGCGCCATAATTGTGGGGTGCAAGCAAACTGCCGGTCGGTTGTCGGTGTGTCCGCCTGAATCCGATTCGCTGGTTAAATCGCGCGCAACCGGTATTTGCGCTGCCCACTCGGCCTGCTGCGCAGTTATAACCCCCTGCCCCACCAGCTCTTGCAGCATTTTTTCAGGCGGCGGCGCAAAAAACTTAGCCGCAACTTCAACACGGCTTACCTTGGCAATAACATTATTAGGAGTAACAATATTGCCCGCTTCATCTTTATATATTCCGCTCACTCTATATCTGACAAGAGGCAGTGTAATGCCCAAAAACGCCGAAGCTTCAACCAATCTTATTTCGTGCTTCAAATAAAGGTCGACAATCGCGTTTTCGAGGTCGGGCTCATTAGGGCTGTGAATCAAATTAAGTCCGAACGGTACAGGTTCTTTTGCGTTTTTCATGGTCAAAATGCCCTGCTCTACCTTCGCCGGGCTGTCTCCGGCCGAGCCGATAAACCCAATCATACCCGCTGCGCCCAAAGCAAGCGCTATCGCCGGTGAGCTGATTCCGTGGGCCATAGAGCCGCCCATATATGCATATTTTAGCCCGTAGTCTCTGCAAAAGCTCGGGTCTCCGAGGTTTTCGATGCTTGCAGGGCCCGCCATTGCCATTAAAGGGAAGGCGCCGCCCGGTCTTGTATTTAAATCGAATGAAAAGTCTGCGCACGATGTCAGGTGCAGTTCTCCGTCTTTAAGAATCACTGCCGCAGGCTTGTTTAAGTTACATAAAACATCTCGAATTTCTTCTGTATTCGCTGCGGTTTTAACGTCCCCCTTTTGCCAGCCAATATGCATTTGGCCGTCAACAGAAGGTTTGATCAAAGAACGGGTTTCGTTGTGCATAGATAATACACCTGCCTATTAGTTTTGCTCAACATTTTACCACATTTTTTTAGTTTTGCAATTAACAAATATAACTTTCATTTGCTAAAATAATTGACAGAGGTAGAATTTAGGTTTAACATGCCTCGTAATCTTAAAAAAGGGTACATAAATGCATACTTGTTCTGATCGTTTTCTTAAAAAAGCTGCTGCCGTAGCGTTAGGTTTGTTATTAGCAGCAAACTGTAACCTACAATCGGCCACTTTTAAAAGCTTTAAATCATCGGGAATGTTATGCGAAGGTCTTTCGTTTTTTGCCACCGAAGAAGAACGAAGAACCGACCTATTTTTTGACACCCTCGAACCCTCTTTATCAGAAACAGGCGGCGTTAAGACATTTTCCCTGAAATCTGAAATTGCATCTAAACAGGGCATTGAACCTTTCGAACGGCCACTAAAAAAAGGCAGAATCACTTCACCCTTCGGAAGCCGAATTCACCCCACATTTAAAAAGCGAATGTACCACTCGGGCATTGACCTTGCTGCACCCAAAGGCACACCTATATTCTGCAGCAGGCCCGGCAAGGTATCATACAGCGGCTGGAAGCGCGGATACGGTTACATTATTATTGTTGACCACGCCAACAAAATACAAACCGCATATGCCCACTGCTCCAAACTTTTAGTAAAAGTCGGACAGGCTGTAAACTCAGGTCAGAAAATTGGTTTGGTCGGTCGAACGGGCGTTGCTACCGGTTCACATTTGCACTTTGAAATACGCAAAAACGGCAGAGCACTTAATCCATTAAATTTCGTTCGATATTGAACTGTTAAGCTGTAACTTTTAAGAGCCACACGGTGGAACTTTAATCCAAACACGCAGATTCGATTTTTCTTCGATTTTAATCATCACGTATTCATCGTGTCTTGCAATTATGTTCTTGTTTTCCATACTTCATACTCCCTCGCTTATTAAATTGCCTAACATCTAATATACTTATCGGCATTAATCCATTCCGGGAACATGTATTTCTTCATCATCGTAATCAATATTTGTTCCGGGCTTAAGCGTTTGAAAATACATTAGAAATGAACAGGCAATGCCTAGTATGGCCCAAATAAGCCAGAATAGCCCTTTGTCGAAGTATTTGTCATCGCCTACTTTAATAAAAACCGAAAAACTTGCTTTTTCTATCCTTTCGAGGTCATTTGCCGCTTCATAAACCATTGCGCTGACCCCAACCTTGTGCAGAGTCTGTTTTTGCTCAGAAAGCAGACTGATTATTTCTTCTGATCTGCTAAGGCGGGTAACCGGAATAAGATACAGAAGATAATCTGTTGTCATGAACGAGTCGATGCTTTCTTTTTTGAAAAGAGTTCCGTTAAACTCGCGTCTTAATGAGCGATAAGATGATAAAACAAGACTGCAGCTGAGTATAAGCAAAATTAAAGCAAATACCCGCGCCTTCACAAAGCCTGTTTTATTTATTTTCGTGTCCATGTTTTACCTCTATACTTCTTAATTTAGCATATTAGAGGTTATTTATAAACTAAAATTTTGGTTTATCGGTGCTATTGCAGAAAGTTATAGTTAGATGTAGAATAAGCAATTATGAAAGACTATTACAAAATACTTGAAGTATCTGAAAACGCCACCGAAGCTGACATTAAGAAGTCATTTAAACGGTTGGCTAAAAAACATCATCCTGATATTAATAAAGGTAATAAAGCTTCTGAAGAAAAATTTAAAGAGCTGTCAGAGGCTTATGAAGTGTTGTGTAATCCGTCTGAGCGTCGCAAGTATGATGCTCAAAGAATGGTCCACGGAAACTACAACTTCAACGGATTCTCTCAAGATGGCCCCTTTGGCGACTTTTTCAAGCGCACTTCGACTGGCAAGGCCCCTGATTTTGCTGATATTTTAGACAGCATTTTTGATGGCTTTGGCTCGAAGTCAGGCAGCGGTGATTCATATTTTGAGCATTTTGAAAACTTATTCGGAAGCTCTTCTAAACGCAGATCATCGTCACAAAACGGTTATAATCTTAAGATACCTATCGAAACAGCTATTTTGGGCGGAATAGTAGAAGTAACCGGACTCGAAAGTATACCGATTAAGATCAAAGTTCCTGCAAACAGCGCTAATGGCAGGATAATTCATGTCGGTGATAAAAAAATCATTTTATCGGTAGAAAGCAGCGACCCGTTCAAGGTTGTGGGCAACAACATTGAACTTACCATTTGTATTAATATTGCTCAGGCGGTATTAGGCAGCAAAGTCAGATTAAAGGCTCCGAATAAAGAGAACATCATATTGACCGTTCCCCCCGGAACATCTTTTGGTGATGTGCTTAAAGTAAAAGGCATGGGGCTGTCCGGCGGCGATTTGCTTGTAAAAACCGATATTCAGATTCCTAAGAATCTCTCTGATAGCGAAAAAGCAGAGTTTGAGTCTTTTGCGAAAAAAATGAATTGGCGCTTTTAGGTTAACAAATAATTGATAACAGAAGATTTTTATGTTATAGTCTTTCGATGCAAACCAACATAGACATAGCAAAAACTTTCATGGAAACGCCCGACGGTGTTCTTTCTATCCATCAGATTTCAAAGAAGCTGAAACTTCCTTATGGCACGGCTTACAACAGGATTCACTTGTTGCATGAATCAGGTATTGTGCAGATTTTGCCTCAGGGCAAAGCGAAGCTATGTGCGTTAAACCCTGACAACGCAATGACATCGGCATTACTGGCGCTTGGCTCTTCACAGGCCACCGAAAACTTTATCGGTAAAAAGAATGCAGCGGGTTTGTTGCTTAAAAAGATACGTAAATCTTTGTTTGAAGAGTCTAAGGGAACTTTATATGCTGCCATAATTTTAACACCCGATATGTTAGAATTAGCTGCTGAGCCCGAGTCTGTAGCTCATGCCGGCGACGGATTGGACAACAGTATATCGTTAGACTTTTTTTATTTAGCGGCCACGAGTGATTTTGACGAAATGAATGCGGAGCGTGTAATTTCGTCATTGCTCAAGCCCGGGTATGATATACGTGTAACCAGCATGACGGTAGACCGTGAGACCATGTTAGGCATGTTGACAGAGAACGAAAATGAAGCCGGGTTGGCGGCGTATTCGATGCTTCATGGCGGTTTGGTTTTATTAGGTCACGAAAGCTTTTATAATTTGATACTTGAAGCCTTTGCGAAAAGGCTCTCGATAGTTTAACGGATAGTATGATGTTAAAACGAAATAAAATATTATGTATGTCTGCTGTATTATTTATCTTAGGCAGCGCTTCGGCAGAGGCTCAGAATTTGCCTCAGAGCACCGGACGCAAGATTTTCCCTTCTCCGGCTGAAAAAGAAGACGAAAAAAGCGCAGCACTGCCGACCGTCGATGGAGTACCGTTAACCTCTCCGGCTTTTCCCTTTGTACAGGCCGGCCGTCAAAAAATGGCAGACAAGCGATATGCCGAGGCAATCGAAGCATTTAGAACGGCATTGAGATTAGAGCCGTTGAACCCGAATATTTGGGGCCTTTATGACAACGCGGTAATCGAGGATTACAATGCCAAAGAGAGCAATTCAATGGTTAACGGAATTGCGCGGGGCGCGCTGCGGCCGAATTTTTCGATAACGCGCACAGACAGTTATATTGATATTAACACCTTGTGCATTGTAGGTCATTTAAAGAATTTGTCGGGCGTAAAGAAGCACAAGATTGTGCTGACGGCGCGTTTGTTTGATAAAAATAACCGTGAGATTGCGAAAGGTGAAGGCACTTTGCGCAATTACGACAAGGGTTTGCTGGCCAACGAGTCGTGTTTATTTGAGATCTTGATAAAAGATTATCCCAAGAACGTGACCGAATTTAAGGTTGAAGTCAGCTCTTGGGAATAGTTTCGAAATATTGTTAGGTTAATTATTTATTTGGATCGAAGAATCTAACGATTGTATGTTTGCCGTTGAAAATGCCGGCGATGTGAACGGTTGCAGCCACGAAAAAGAAGAAGCCGATTCCGCGAACCCAGTTATTATCGCACATATCGATAAGGTCTTTTTTAAATTCTTTCATTTCTTCGGGAAAAGCGAACATCATAACGCCCGTAAGTGCCACAAACGGCAATGTCAGCATCCAAAATATTTTTCTAAAAAACCACATATTACGCCTCACTTAAAGATGTATTTATAAAAACTATATCAGAATAACAATTAAAAGTAAATTATAAA
>JAQVCG010000095.1 GCA_028689875.1 Candidatus Rifleibacteriota bacterium
CGTATATTTCGACAGCTTCGATCCCAACGCCATCAATTTGAAAATCGACGACAACACCCCCGAAATTATTTTCGACAACGCCGCAAATCTTCTAACTATCTTCGCCGATTCCTTTTAAGCCGGGCGGTTATTGATTGGTGTGGAGTTTGGGGATGTGGCGGTGTAAGACTTCGGCTAATACAATACCGAGTGCAGATGTTAGAAATTGAACGCCCAGCACAGGTATAATCAGCCATTCAAGAGTAGCTGTGAGATTCAGATGGCTCAGCAGCGAATAGCCAATAAAAGAGATGAAAAATCCTTTTAAAAGTGATGGAAAAAGCAGCCGCATTATGTAAGACGAGTTTTTGCAACGCGCGAAAATGTATATGTAGGCTACATTGCCGAGCAATATAACAGGAACCAGCGGCAAAAGAGGCGCCGCTAATGTTCCTGTTGTAAATGCAGCTATAGGGGTTAATATTGCGAGCACATACGCGTGTTTATCAGTAGTGTATAATGCTCCAAAAATGAAAAAGCTGTTAATGATTACGCCTAACACCGGTATTGGCAACTTAACAAACTGCAGAGCAATTATTATTGCAAGTAACAGCCCTGTAATTGTGGTGTTGACGAAACGCATAAACTATTTTTCTAATGCTTTGCGCAGTAACACTCCGGCCATCTGTTTGCGATATGCTTTTGTGCTTCTGATGTCGGTAATCGGATCAGCTGTTTCGCGTGCTGCTTCAGATGCTTTTTGTATAGCTTCTTCGGTCAGCGGATGCGCGGCATTCTCAAGAATTTCTTCTGCTTTTTTGCTTCTTAACACCGTCGGAGCTACCGAACCCAATGCAACACGATAATGCTTCTTGTTGTCTTCCCAGGCTGATACGGCTAAATTGATCTTAGAAATGGCTAAAGCGCTTCTTTCGCCTAATTTCATAAATCTACCGGTGGTCTTTCTGAAAGGCAGCACAAATGCTTCGATCAGCTCGCCCGCTTGCAATACGTTTCTGCCCGGGCCGGTGAAAAAATCTTTAATTTCGACTGTGCGCTGTGAGGTTCCATTTGTGATCACAACCTGCGCGTCAAGTGAATACAAGGCCGGAATACTATCGCCCGCCGGCGATGAATTGCCTACATTGCCGCCTATGGTGGCCATGTGTCTGATTTGAGTTGCGCCTACAGTGTTTGCTGCTTCAACCAAAGTGGGGTAGTTTTCTTTTATAATCGGGTTTGTGGCGACTTCTTCCATGGTGCAGCCGCTGCCGATAATTACCTTGTCGTTTTCCTTTTTGATTTCTTTAAAAGGAAGCCCGCCAATGTATACCACAGCTTTCAAATTTTTGAAAAAGCCGTTTTTAATTTTGACCAACATGTCGGTTCCGCCGGATAATGCCAAATATCCGTCATTTTTAAGCAAATCAGATGCTTCTTTTACGGTTTGCGGTTTGAAGAATTCATAGTTGCTCATTATTATTCTCCTTTGTCAGCCGCATTTTTTACCGCAGCTTCGATTTTTCTGTATCCGGTGCATCTGCAAATATTGCCGGCCAACGCTGTTTTAATGTCGGTTAAGCTCGGCTTCGGATTTTTGCTCAACAAATGGTGAGTTGCCAATGTCATTCCGGGTATGCAGAATCCGCACTGCACAGCGCCTTCGTCTGTGAAGCTCTGTCTGATTCTTTGCATTAGCTTGTCTTCTTCAAGTCCTTCGACAGTTGTTATAGAATCGTTTTCATTTAATGTTGCAGCCAGCTTTAAGCAGCTGTTTATAGGGCTACCGTTTAAAAATACCGTGCAAGCGCCGCATTCACCTTTTCCGCAGCCTTCTTTGGCGGCAGTAAGTTTGAAGTTTTGTCTTAGTAACTCTAAGAGGGTCATTTGCGCAGTTGTTTCGGCTTCAACTTTTTTTCCGTTAAGCGTAAAAATAATTTTCATGGTTAATCTTCGCTTTCCTTTTTTTCGATTAAATTATCGCAATTTTCAAGGCTCAATTCGGCAATTCCTTCGGCTAATCTGCCCTCGGTGGGGTAGGTCGCGCTTCCGACATGCATTTTAAGGCTCTTTGCGCTGTCGAATCCAATTTTCGAATTTTCTTTGGCAAATATTTTCATAATTCGCTTTGCAATCGGCTGTGCAAGCTTTTCGTCAGCCTCAGTCAAAATAACTCGATACTGGCCGGGTTTCTCACCCATAAATACTTTGTCGAAACGCCGCAAAACCTGCTTGATTGCAGATCCTGCGTTTTTGTGCACCAGCTGTTGCTCATCTTGTGTCAGCAAATCAAAATTTTCAGCCTGCAAAGTCAAAAGCGTCATTTCTTGCGAATACCGCTCAGACCGCTCAATTTCGGTTTGCAAATTATCTTTAAAAGTTCCCGGCAGCATCATTTGTGTTTCCTTGTCGAGATACTCAATTCGTTCGTTTAACTTAGTGCCTTCAACCAGAGCTAACAACGTCTCAAAATAAAGCGCCGCCCCGGCCAACGATACAGCAGGCTTAACCTGCCCTTCGGTATCGGCAAACACCAAAACTGCCAGTCGTTCGCTGATTCTGTGTCCCGCCACCGCTATTGGCACTACAATCATCGAAGCCTTTGTAACAGTCGATTCAAAGCGCGTAATTTCGGCTTTTTCAAGGCGCAAAACGGTTTCTTCGCCAAGTTTGCCTGTATGTATTATGCTCAGACAATCATTTTTAAGCAAAAATCGTGCTCCATTTATTGAGGGAAGTGGCGCACCCGACTCAGCAACAAGTTCGCTTTTTTGTGCTTCTGCAATGTGCAGTTCAATTCGTTTAACCCCGGAAAGCTCGCGCAGTTTTTCAACCGAGCGTTCAACAGTCGTATTATTGGCTGAAGCGCTTGTTCGTAATATGTTGCGTAAAGGTAACAAGCTGCTATTTTTGATTTTTCTGTTTTTCTTTCTTTTCGCGCTTCGGGCTGTTAGACCAATGTTGCCCGCTATAACGTTTCTAAATATCAATAAGACGTTTACTATTACCAAAAGTAGAAGCACGTTAGGGAATCTAATACTGACATCCCACACCGGGCGTCTTGTCCATAGTGCTATTAACAAAATGCCTAAAATTATAAGATTTGTAAAAAGGTAGGCGTTTAAATTTGTTTTTTTTGAGCCGTTTTTATTCTCAGACAGCTGTTTTGATCTTTCTTTAGAGGCTTCTTCAGACGATGGCATTGGCTATCATCCTTTCGTTCATTTTGCACTTATTTTTGACATTCTAATTCAATAAACTCTCACTTGCAAGTTGAATAGTTTTTTGGGTGGTAAAAACTTTGCGGGTGACGGTTGGGCTATTTGGGTGGTAGCAATTGCGGTGAACTTCGATGCCCGCGGACAACGCTCATAAAATCGCTCGGTCTCATAACATTTGCTGCAAATTAATAAAAATAGTGCACGGGGTAAATTTTTTTTGCAAAAAAAGCTTGTTTGTTTAGGTTTGTTTAAAAATTTTGCAGCGTTTTAATGTTTGCCAATGTTTGTTTAAATTATTGACAAAATCATTGAATTCCTATTAAAATGTGTCGGGCTGTATTCTCTCAGGAATACTGTGTTTTTTTGTATGCTAAAAATTCGATATTGGAGCTGTAAGATGGCTTAATAGCCATCGACATAATTAAATGAAATACTTAAATAAATTTGACAAAAGACGATTAATTGCCGGATTCATCGTCTTTATTGCAATGATTTTTATTGTTTTTGTAGGTTGCGGCGGCGGAGGCGGCGGTGGAGACACTACTGAACCTGCAGCTCCTGCGGTAGACACCGTAGTCTATGTTCCCGTAGCTACACCTATCACTTACAAAGAAAAAGTAGTTGAAGACAAAGTAACAAAAATAGACGTTGGTTCTGTGCGCCTCGAATTGCCTGCCAACGCATTTACTCCAAATACCGAAGTTATTATAGTTGAAGATACCGAGCTAACCGGCCTTGGCTCGTTCTTCTCAGGCTACACGCCTCAAAGCTCCCTGTTTACGCTCAAAATATCGACTCCGCTCAGCTCACTCACAAGCCTTCGACAAACAGCCCTAATCGATCGCTCCGGCACATATCTCGACGGCGTCGCGACACTCGCAATCAGGCTCAACAGCCAGTTCGACGTGAACGCCGACTACTCAATCGCATGCCGCGATAAACTCGGCAATTGGTATTTCACTCCTTACGAAGGCCGCACTTCTACGGGCTTCTATATTAACGTAAGTAATCTGTTCCAAGATTATGTCCTCGTTAAACGCAATTCTGCCACTCTGACTACCTTTGTGGGAAAGGGCCTATCGCTGTCTGCGTCTCCGAGCGCGACTATTATCGCCTCTTATACCACTAAAAAATTCGAAACTGATCTTGATATCGCAGTAAAATTTGCCGTTAACCCAAACGTCACAGGTGCTTTCGCTGAAGATAAGCTCTTGTTGCAGGTTATCGCATATGACGAATTTACAGCCACCTTCTTATACACCGACGCCGAAGGCAAAGAAACCACCGGCACCGCAAACGTGCGCTCGACCGACAACGGTACCGTATGCGTATCTGACCGCAAAATTCTCTCGGTTTTCTCGAAAAAATCTACTTTTGTTTCGGGAGGTTACGTAAACACCGTCTACACGGCGCGCCTCAAGCTTAAGGGCCTGCTCGCCGCAGATTTCCCACATCAAATTGTTTTCAAAGCCTTCTATCCCGGCGAAACAAAAGGAACCGAATACTCGGCTGAAACAAACGTATTGCTCGGCGTAGCTCCTAAACCGCCTACCAACCCGGTTATAGTTTCTTCTGTGCCCGCTTCGGGCGCCGTTCTTCTGCCACCCGATAACATTAAAATCGAATTCTCGCACAAAATGGTTGAATCCTCTTTGACCAACGCTTTTACCCTCAAAGATGGCGCAACCAACATTAGTTTCACGCAAACTCTCGACGAAGGCCAAAAGCTTGTTAGAATTACCCCCGACACTCTCTTTGTCGCCGATAAAACTTACACGGTCACCGTTGCCACCTCGGCCCGCGCAATCGCCAGCGAAGGCGGTTTAACCGTCGCAAAACCTATTTCATTCTTCTTTAAAACCGTCAGCTCAAGCGGAATTACCTCAATACCTGCTAACAACGCTATCGGTGTGGCCTCTACAACAGACATAGTCTTTATCTTTGATAAACTTATTTCGAATACCGCCGAAGTTGTAACTGCCTTCTACAGAACATCAGAACTAGGTAATCCGAATGCAATTCTCACCACGCCTGTGCCTGCTTCTCTGACAGCACCGGTTTGGACAGTAACCTCAACCGGTTCACAGCTCACAATTGCTCCTCAAGACGACCTGGCTTACAACACAAAATACGAACTCGTTGTCTCTAACGGAAAATACACCGTTTCGGGCACCGAATTTGCTGTTGCCGACCATACCTTAACCTTTACCGCCGACGCTCAGCCCGAGCTGATTGCGCGCACCCCATCCGGAGCTAATGCTCTGCCCGAATCGCCCATTACTCTGACCTTTAATAAAGTAATGGCAACCTCTACCATTCGCATTTTCTTAACGGATAAAACCACAAACAACGTTATAGAGCTGACTTCAGCTAATTCAACAATCCTTTGGGACGAAACACAAACCGTATTGCGCGTGCAGCCCAACATGAAGCTCACCGCCAACACCGAATACGGCGTAACACTCGCCACCGGTGCAGTCGATATTTACAATAATCCGATAAAACC
>JAQVCG010000096.1 GCA_028689875.1 Candidatus Rifleibacteriota bacterium
CATTCCGATGCAGACGCACTTATACACGCAATCATGGATGCAATGTTGGGAGCACTTGCGCTCGGAGACATCGGTGAACACTTTCCTGATAACGATGCCACATATAAAAATATTCGGTCTATAGAACTACTTAAAATTGTAAATCAGATTGTTACTGATAGAGGTTATTTAGTAATAAATATTGATTGCATTATTCATTGTGAACGTCCTAAAATCTTGCCTTACAAAGAATCCATTCGGGAGCTCTTATCTAAAATTTTAATGTTAGATAAAGACAGAATTTCTCTTAAAGCGGGAACAAATGAAGGTCTGGATTCTGTGGGTGCCGGTTTGGCAATATCTTGCGATGCAGTTGTTTTACTGTGTAAGAAATGATTAGCTTATTTGCCTGGTCTGAGTTTTAAAAACAACTTTTTTTGATCTGCTTAATTTTACTTCTCTGAATGCCGATATAGTTAGCAGATTATAAAAAATGTTGTTAAGGAGCGCAAATAATGAGGCATAAAATGAGATTTGCCGGTTTCGTGTCCCTGTTTTTATTAAACCTCTCAATGCTCTCGGCAGAGCCGGTTATAAGGGGATTCTTTATTGAAAAACTTCCTAAAAAGGCTACATCAAAAGAGCTTGCACCAGATAAAGGAATTGTGTTAGCACACATATTTAATTGCGAAAACACAAATATGGATTCTGGGAGTTATCAGGTAGGAGTAGAAATTAACGATAAAAACGGCAAAAAAAAGTCTTATATTGTTTCGCCCTCTGAAACAATAACTGCAGGTTCTCTCAAAACTTTTAGACTAGCAGTTCCCGTTGCAGATATTGATAAA
The DNA here is from genome assembly GCA_028689875.1 of Candidatus Rifleibacteriota bacterium. Taxonomy (GTDB): domain Bacteria; phylum Muiribacteriota; class Ozemobacteria; order Ozemobacterales; family Ozemobacteraceae; genus MWDD01. The sequence goes on from JAQVCG010000096.1 coordinate 828, forward strand.
AATGCTGGAAAATTTCGCGTGTTTGGTAAAGTAAGAGGGCAGACACTTTGGTCAGAAAGCTACTCTTTTTTACAGGGTGTAAAGATTGAAGGTGATAAGAAAATCACCACACTCTATGTTGAAGCTCCTCCAGTTGAAAATATCGATATAAAGCCTGTAAGCAATATCGAAAAGCTTAAGGCAGATGCTATCGCAAAAGTAGAAAACAATATTAATAACAAGCAAATAGCACATAAAGAAGCTAAACAAGCTTTGGATAAGGCTTTAGGCACTACTGTCGCAGCATCTGCACCCGCTGTTACTGCAGACAAAGCGTTAAAAACTACGGCACTTGTAGCGACTCAAATTAAGAATAATGAAAAGCCAAAAGTAAATAGACTGAAAAATGAAGTAAAAGTTAAAGAGAAAGAAAAATTAAAAGATACCAAAATAGTTAAAGAGAAAAAGCTAAAAAATAAAGATATTATTAAAGAAGACGTCGTTGTCCAAAAAACCAGAGATATAGATCCAAATGAGTTTAAAAAGCTGAAAACTATAGATGAAGAACTAATTATATATGTCATTAAGGAAGGCGATACACTTAAGTCTATTGCGAGTAAATACTATGGCTCTGCTAGTAAAGAACGTGTTATTGCGGATCTGAACTTTATTGAAAAGACATCTTCAATAAAAGTGGGAGAAGAAATTATTGTGGATGTCAGACCTTTAAACAAATCTAAACACGGCTAAGCACTGGAGAAAAGACATGGTAACCGCATCATTGAAAAAAAGAGCTGAAAAAGCTCCCTTAATTAAAGTAGAATCAAAAAATGATCTTAGTTTCACCTTTCAAATAAAAGGAAAAGCTTTTCAACAAGGCTATCTCTTCCTGAATCCACAAATGAAAGAGTTGTTTCCTTTTAACGGAGAACTTTGTTCCGTAACATTTATAGATGATGATAATTTTAGTCACTCTGCAATTTATCATAAAATGCGCGGATATATGGTTTGTTTAACTTTTAATGAATGGTGGGAAAAAAATAAAGTTAAAGACGGAAGTATCGTTACAATAGAACTAATAGATGCAGAAAAAAAAGTTTATAAGCTTAAACTTGTAAATAAAGAACCTAAAGAAGATAAAATAGATGAAGAAAAGATAGAGTTTCGTTTCTCACCATCTTTGGATTCATGTATTAGTTATGATAGCAGCAATCTAGAAGTGCTGAGAAGAATCGTTAAGAATGAATATTCACCCGTTTCAGAAACAAACATGGTTCAAATGGGGGCCAACGTCGCTTGCGGATATTGTTCTGAAGACTTGCTTTCTTTAAAATCATGCTTCGGTGTTAGTACGTATTTTCACCAAGTGCAAACAGCTAAAACCGTTATTGAAAAACTTAACGGAAGAGCTTTGCTGGCTGACGAAGTCGGGCTTGGCAAAACAATCGAGGCGGGGCTTATTTTAAAAGAGTATTTGCTTAGGGGTATGGCAAAAAAAATTCTAATTTTGACGCCTGCTTCTTTGATAACTCAATGGCAAGAAGAACTTAAAACAAAATTTGATCTCACATTTAAGAATCATTTAGAAATTAATGATTGGGATGATTCAGAACTTATAATTGCATCCCTTGACACTGCAAAAAGCACCAAAAATCAAGAGTTTGTTAAAAAAATTAAATATGATCTATTGATTGTTGATGAAGCACATAAGCTTAAAAATAAAAAAACTAAGAATTGGAAATTCGTAAATGCTATTAACACTAAATATTTGTTAATGCTAACTGCTACTCCTATTCAAAACGATATGATTGAGTTATTTAATCTCATTTCAATATTGAAACCCGGACATTTATCAACAGTGCAAAAATTCAAAGAAGATTTTTTGACAGAAAAAGATAAACGTTTGCCAAAAAACTCTTTAAAGCTTAAAGAAATGCTCTCTGAAATAATGATCAGGCACAGAAGAGCAGATACCCTTATTAAGTTTCCACAGAGATTTGTTCATACCTACAGTATAGACCTTAATGATGACGAAGCCGAACTTTACAATGAATTAACTGATTTTATCAGAAGAAAATATTATACGCTTCCTACACATAAAAATCCAAGAGGTATAAATAGACTTACTTTGATTTTGCTGCAAAAACTTATGGGCAGCTCAACCCATGCTCTTGCAAACGCTTTGGATAAAATGATTGCAAGTAACTATTACAAGGACGATTTTGACGTTTCCCTTAAAAAAATGCTTGATATGGCTAATAATGTTAAGGAATCAAAAAAAGGCCAAGTTTTGATGGAAATAGTTAATAGCTTAAATGAGAAAGTAATCATTTTTACTCAATTTAGAGGAACTCAAGATTATATTGTAAAAATGCTTGAATCTAAAGGCTACTCTGTTGCAGTCTTTAATGGACAAATGTCGCAGGTAGAAAAAGATAAATGCATTGAAGATTTCAGAAATGAAAAGCAAATTCTTGTTTCAACTGAATCTGGCGGTGAAGGTAGAAACTTACAGTTCTGTAAATATTTGATAAATTTTGATTTGCCTTGGAATCCAATGAGAATAGAACAAAGAATAGGACGTATTCACAGATTGGGCCAAAATGATGATGTTCACATAATAAATCTTAGCGCTAAAGATACAATAGAATCTTATGTGCTTGAATTGCTTGATAAAAAAATCAACCTTTTCAGACTAATTATTGGCGAACTGGAAATGATACTTGGTAATATGCAGTCGAAGAGAACTCTTGAGCAAATTATCATTGATATTGTTACTATGTCGCCAAATAGAGAAACAATGAAGCGTAAATTTAAAACACTCGGCTCTAAACTTGAAAAGGCTTTAGAAACACATACAGAGATTACTCGTGCCCAGGAGGAAATTTTTAATGGAGAATAAAATTAGATCCATTGTATTTTCTTTCTTGGATATGGCAAAAATACCATATAAAGAAATTAGGAAAGGAGTGTGGATTGCTGCTATTCCGGAAGCTGAAAAAAACTTTTTTGATAATGTTTCAAAATTAGAGTTCACATTCAACAGAGAATTAGCTGAAGAACATAGAAACATTGAATTAGTATGCGAAGGATCATTTTTATTAAGAAAAATTATTGAAAGAATGTCGGTATTGCCAAGAGTAAGTCGAGTTTTTTCAAAACGAATTCCGGAAACTCCTCCTCAATCTCTTACTGTTGTTACAGACAGTGCATACTATCGATCAAAAGTTGCATTTAATTATAAAGTTACTTTTAATTGCGAACAAAATAAGGATAAACTATATTCTGTTGTCGCAGATACAGCATTTGGTGTCTTAAATATAAATGACAAACTCTTTGAAGTGGATATGGATGAATTTTCTGAAGCTCCTGACCCAAATTTAAAAATTGAAGATTCAGGATATGATATACTTAAGTTATATATGGAAGCATGTCAAAAGCTTGAAGATGAAATACATACAGATATTAAGGAATTGCGCTGTTGGAGTGAAGAAAAATATCATGAGAGCATAAAGGTTTTTGAAGATTATCTTGATGAACAAAAAAATGAACTACTAAAGAAAAAAGAAAATGTAAGTTTTCATCTATACTTCTTTCAAAAAGAAGAAGAAATTGATAAAATGTTAGCTAACCTAGAAGAAGAAAGAAAAAGAAAGACCGCTGAACTACAAGATAAATTCAGGGTTAAAGTTAGTGTTTCACTAATTAATGCTGTAGTTCTATGCATTCCTACTATAGGAACTGCTTCTTCTAAGGCTAAAAGAACGATATCTTCTAAATAAATACTTCGGAGGACTTCTAAGTATGTTCATGAAGCACATTATGGTTTTTTTTATATTGCTTGGAATAATTGGCTATTTTTTTGCCGACCATATTTTTTACTGGCAAGGCGATTTTATGGTAAGAATGCAATATGATACTGCAGCTTATGAAGCATATGAAAGAATTGTAAAGTATTATCCAGAAAGTAAATTTGTAGAAGATTCAAGGAAAAAGATGGCCATTTTAAGAGCTAAGGGTGGAGACCTTAATAAGGCTTTGTCCAGAAAAGAACAAGAATTAAAAAAAGAGCAGGAAGCACGACAAAAAACTGAGTCATTTCGTTGACCATTATGCTTAAACATTGGGAAGTCTCAGGAAGCGACTTTAAAAACAATATAAGAAAAATACTGTACAGACCAAAAGTCTTGCAGGCTCGTGTCTACGAATTTTTAATGCTGTTAACGATAATTATTAATTTTATAATAATTATTCTTGATAGCGTGTCTGAATATCATGAACTCTACGCTAGGACTTTTTTTATCCTAGATTGGAGTTTTACTTTTTTATATTTGCTAGACTACACTTTGCGAATTTACGCAGCTAATGACAGATTAAAATACATTTTTAGTTTTTATGGAATAATTGATTTTATGTCGATATTGCCAAATTTTGCTAGTCTCATTATTTCAGGTGCTCATTATTTATCTGTTATAAGACTATTTAGATTGTTAAGAATTTTTAGATTATTAAAACTGCTATATTTTCTAAAAGAAGCCAATATTTTGATCCGCTCTCTTAAAGATAGTAGCAAAAGAATTATCGTTTTTATTTTTGCCGTATTTATTGCTGTTATTTTTATTGGAAGTACAATGTATGTCATTGAAGGCGAGGAGAATGGTTTTTATAATATTCCGGTAAGCATTTATTGGGCTGTTGTTACTTTAACGACTGTCGGATATGGAGATCTTTCCCCGAAAACTTTTTTTGGACAAACATTTTCAATGATAGTAATGATGCTTGGTTTCGGAATAATTTCTTCTGAAATGACCAAGAAAAAAAATAATAGAAAAACGAAAAATAATCTAAGCAA
>JAQVCG010000097.1 GCA_028689875.1 Candidatus Rifleibacteriota bacterium
TTCGCTTTCTTAGAGGTTCTTCTTTTCCGGTGATGGTGTATCTTGAAGTCCAGCCGCATGCAAGTAGCAAAAATATTTTTGATCTGAAAAACAAAGGACTCGGAAACTCTTTTTGTTTTCTGAAGATGTGGCGCCCAAATCGATGCCAAAATCCGTAAGCAAGATAACGCTTGGCTTCCGGCGACCATTCGTGTTCTTTTCCGAGTTCGGGCACTATATTAGGGTAATACGCAAGCATAATTTGCCTGCACTTATTCACCAGACGGTCTACGTCTATGGGTACTGTCTTACCTATTTCAAAGCCCAACTCTTCTTTTTTTGCTTCTTCGAGAGCCTTTAATTCTTTTTCTTTTTGTATTTCCGCTTGAGGGTAAGAACTTTTGACCAACGACTGAAGAATTTTCATTGGTATTTGATCAAGTTTTCGTATTAGAAAAGCATCGCCTTTGGGATCCACCATTTTGGGCTCGGTCTGCTGATAGTGAACAGCCTCATAATTAGCTTTTATCCACTTTTTGAATTCTTTTTTGCGTTCTTTTTTATTGTCTTCTGACTCACCATAAATAGGAGCCGCAGCCAATACCACAGCTAATATAAAAGGTAATACCCTAAAAAACTTCACCATTTTAAACCTCTTAATATACTTGTACACTTAAGTATACTCAGAACAAAGCCTTGCGTAAAGGTCTTAAAGCAGGTTTATGTAAAATGTTTTTTACCCTGCAGCCGGCTTTTTGCTGTTCAGGTTTAATCGTTTTAACAATATGCCTTTTCTGCCTTCAGGGTCTTTTTGCAATAAGACCAAACTTCCGTCAGGTGCTAACCTGCAATATCTCATTATGCCATCGGCCGGTGAATCTGTAATCACTCTTTGAGCTACAATCTCTTGGTCTTTGACTGCATAAACCGTTACTTCTTGATTTAATTCGCCCGCAGCAGTAATCACTTTAAAGATATCTCTGCGATTTTTATCTTGTCCCAGAAACTCGACACTTAAGATAACCTTTGGCTCAGCAGGCTTAGGGGCCTGCCAAAGCGGCGAATCGGTTTTTCCATTAATAAATGCCTTGTCATTGTAAACGACACCGTTTTCGGTGTATTCGGGCGGAGTAATTTGCACAGAATCGTTGTTTCGAGGTTCAATTTCAGTGTATTGAGGCATTAAAGAGGCTGCTCCGTTGCGCGAAACCTGTAAGACCCTTTCTTCAGAATCTTTCAGATACCAGAAGTTTTTACCCGCAGAAATCATCAAGGGCTTAACTTTTGAACCTTCAAACTGAAGTTTTACACGCTTAAATGCTTTTGGATCTTTCAAATTTAATGAAAATACTTCAGAAAAAGAATAACCGCAAAATATCAAATTTCCCGAATCAACCGCCATATCGCACAATGAAGCTTCTTCATTGGGTTGAGCGGTTAACTTTGGTAAACTAATGGTTTTTTGCGCACCTTTTGAGTTGATTTGAACAAGCTTGTGATCTTTTGTCAGCAAATAAACTGTATTATTTTGCGCAACTGCCATGCTTACAAAATTGCCGGGAACAAAAATTCCGCCCTCAGAAGACTCTCGCTGAGACTTTACAGCTGATGATGCAAACATAATTGCCGGGGTTATAACTATTAGCCCTATAATGATTAGCATTATTTTTTTCACTTATTTTTCTCCACTTAACTGAGAATTTCTATTTAATCAATTGTTAGACAAGGATGAGTTCCTGCGCCTCTCCACCAAGCCGAAAATTCGGAAAAAGACATAGATCTTTCTACGGTAGTTGGCCACGGATCATTAAAATAAATTCTGCCTGAATCGTCTATGCCTGTTATTACCACATAATGGCCCTTAACATGCGACAACAAAGGCTTGCCCGCCTTAATTTTTTCGCGCACCCATGATTCTGAGACGCACCAATTCATTTTTGCATTTGGGAAACCGTAATGCGCTGCTCCTCGAATTAAGCCGGCATGACCTGTGCCATTACTTGCAGTGCTACCGCAAATGTTCCAAAGATTAGATGCTAATTCGCTTACATCTTTGCCTGTATAATAACTCAATACCATTGCCAACGAAGTTGGGCCGCAAGCAGAGTTTGGCGCCGGGCAATTAACTTGTCTTTGACATTTTTTTGGTACATTAATTATAACTTTTCCGTTACTGCCTGTACTAATTCGACCGGTAGTATTTGTTTCACGCTGCTCATTAACAACTGCAGTCTTGGGAGTTTTGCCTTCTGCTCCGTCTTTTGAAGCTGCAACACCCTCTTTTAAAGCAAGAGCACCGCCGTTTTTTGTGTCACCGGGGTAATAAGGTTCTACACCGGAAGCTTCTTTATCCGCTGTTGAAACATAGTTTTTATGCATATAGCCTTGTTGGCCATTAATTTCTACTAAGTAAAATTCGCCCGACTCGCCCAAAACATTAAGGGAAGTGCCTGTAGTATAAGAGGCTTTAACATCACCCCACGGCCAAGAGCGCAAACGCAAAGTTGAATCACCTACGTTAACTGTTCCCAGTTTTGGAAAACCTTCTTTTTCTGTAATTCCCGAAGCTAATGCCACATCAACATCAACTATATTAGCGGGCATAGAAGCCACAGAACGAGCTGTAACGCTAACGGGGTTGCCTTCAAATGGAGTTGCAAAAGAAATACTTGCAAACAACGATAAAATTAAAGCAAAAAACATATAAAACTTAAAATATCGTTTCATCATGGTTCTCCTGACAGTTTATATAAACTTTACCATAAAAAACGAAATAAGTTTATTTATTATTTGTACACAATCTGCTCTGCTTTGCCATTTTTCGCTTTTTTAAAAAGTTCAAAAGCTATTTGACCGGCCACAGAAGGCGCCCTAACAGCACTATGATCTGACTGTCCTACCAATGTTGTAATGGTAAGCATCCTTCCTGTAATCTTCGTAAAACCGCCAAACCAAGTAAATAGATAGTTTGGGTAAGCGCCCGTTAATGTTCCGGTTTTACCACCACAAAATTTTGATAAATTGGGGCATGTTTTATATCCGCCAAAACCTTTTTTAGCTGTTCCGACTGCCGTTGTAGCATACATCATTTTATGCATAAGCGTTGCTGTTTCCAGTTTTACCGGTTTTCCAAGCATAAAAGGCTTTCGTTTAAACACAACCTTATCATTTCGAATAACGTAGTCTACTAAATAAGGCTTAAGTGTTCTGCCACGATTAATAACCGTAGAAACAATATTAGAAACATGAATAGGACTAATCAAAAAGCTTTTATTAAGACCGGCAGCCGCTTCTTCAAATTGAGCTTGTTTTTGGGGAAAATCTGCAATAGACTTGCTGACGGGCAAATCAAAAAAGAAAGGACGGTTGAACCCAAACAAATTAGTGTATTTTTCTAATGTTTCTTTCCCTATTTGTCGGGCCATTCTGCCGAAAACACCATTATGCGATGTAGCAAATGCTTTCCAAACTTTCATGTAGCGCTTCTGTTCAGAAATAAAATTACTGTTTGGTGTTAATTTACCGCTATCTATTCCGGCAGCAGAAGTAATTATTTTAAATATTGAAGCCGAGGGAAAGGCGGCTTGAAGTGCCCAGTTGTCTGTTTTATAGTCATCTTCGAGAATGTTGGTAACCAAATTTTTATTACTTGAAGACATTGCAAGTATTTCGCCCGTATAGGGATCTTGAATTATTCCGACCGACATTCTTGTATCATATTTTGCCAAAACAGATTCAATCATTTCTTGAAGTTCCGGACGAATTGTTAAAACTATATAACTATTGGCATCATATCTTACAATGTATCTATCTATAATGGGTGCATACTCCCATTTTTTCTCTTTAATAGCTTTGATATAATCTAAAGCAGAAGGTCCGTTGTCTTCTTTGACAACGGTTTTTACAGTTTCTTCAACATTGTTTTCTGCCTTTTGCGCCCCTCCGCTCTCTATTAAGACTTTGCTTTCTGTATCATTTGTTGGCGAATTTATGACAGAATTTGCCTTCATCAGCTCTTTCGTAGGGGTTATCTCGAATTTTTTCGAAACGCCTTCAGCAGTATTTTTCTTACCGGAAGGCAACGACAAAGCGTCAACAACTTTTAAATCTAAAGTAAATACTAAAAATGTCACATAGGTGACAAAAAATAGTATGCTTTTAAATTTAGAGCTGTTAAACATTATTTAATTCCGTCAGTTATTCACTTTTATACTGCTAAGCAAGCCTGCTCTAGGAGCTTTGATCATGGCACCTTGCTGCAAAGTTTTATCGTCTGTTATTCGATTAAGTCTTATAAGCGATTGAAGTAATTGGCTATTGCCGTATAGCTTTTTGGAAATTTTTTCTAAAGTGTCGCCAGATCTAATTCTATATTCTACAAATCTATCGCCGCTCAACTGCACACAAATGCCATCTTCCTCATTTTGAGCCAAATCAGTATCAATTTTAGCATCGGGAAGGTTGCAACGGGCATAATCTCTGCTGGCAGGAGCAAACGCACCTTCAGGGGTCACTCTTAAGGCAGTTCTAATATTTGCTTCGCTTATGAGACTGTCGATTCGGCCAACAAGTATAGGCGAAGCCGGGCGTTCAATACCCGTAACAACGTCGCTTTGCGGGCCAATATCGCCGTGAATAGTGAATGCAAAAGCTATTTGCAGCAAAAACAATCCCGTCAAAAAAAATAGAAATAAACTATGCTGAGTCTTTGGTTTGTTTTCAATATGCGATTTCATACCGCCTCCTGATATTCTTCAAAGTTACTATCGGCAAAACAGCATTATTTATTTATTAAATCTGACATAAGACGTTGCTAATTTTTAATAAAAGCAATAGAATCACTTATTAGTTATTGCTCGTAATAAACAAGTGGGTGTAAAAAATGAAAAACAAAAATAGCGATGTTATATTAGCTCAAAACAGCCAAATTACTAAAAAAGTTACCTTAACAGGCATGCTTGTAAACTTGTTCTTAACCATTTCTAAAGTTATAGCCGGCACTTTAGGCAACAGTAGCTCTGTAATAGCAGACGGCATACACAGTTTATCAGACTTATCCACCGATATTGCCGTTTTAATCGGGGTAAAATACTGGAATGAACCACCCGACGCAGATCACCCATACGGTCATCGCAGAATTGAAGCCATGATTTCGGTTTTGATAGCCATTGCTCTTAGCATTGCAGGTTTTATGTTAGGCTACGGTGCAATTACAAAATTTCGTTCTTCTAATTATCAAGCCCCTGAATCCTTTACCTTAATTATTGCATTAATTTCCATCCTAACAAAAGAATGGCTATATCATTGGACTCACAAATGGGGAAAAAAGATAATGTCGTCTGCCATGATTGCCAATGCTTGGCACCATAGAAGCGACAGCTTATCTTCAATACCGGTTGCCGTTGCAATCGGACTTGCAGTTTACAATCCTGACTGGGCTTTCATGGATCCGGTAGCTACTCTCGCAGTCTCTGCTTTTATAATTCAAACTGCGTATAAAATCTCATTACCATCTCTAAGAGAGCTTTCAGATGCTGGAGCAGATCAAAATTGCCTCGAAACGATTGAGCAAATTGTATTGCAAGTCGATGGTGTCAAATCTGTTCACG
>JAQVCG010000027.1 GCA_028689875.1 Candidatus Rifleibacteriota bacterium
TTCTCAGACTCAAAAATACGATTTATCAGAATATGAACATTGCATTGATTTAAGCGAAGAACCCACAGAAGTTCTTTTAGAATCAGAAGACATGGAAATTATGCATGAAATTATGTTGCTGCTAGACGAAGAAGGGTTTGATTTTGGTTTTGTTACTCCGTATGAACAGCCAAATTTGTTGGGCAGCGTTTTCGGAGAAAATACACCATTAGCACGCAGTTTTCCGAAAATTGTCGTTAGATCAGAAGATATTCAGGCAGCAACAGATTTATTAAATAATTCTGAATTAGGTTTATTCGATATCCCTGAGGAGCTTAGAGACCCTGATGAGTTAAAAGACCTTGACGAGTCTGAAGAAGAGCCTGAAGATGTAGATCTATAGACTTAAGCAAATGTAAAAGGGGCAGCATTTAATGTTGCCCCTTTTTTTATAGCTATAAAAAGCTTAAATGACTAAATAAAAAGAAGCTGCCCCATTTGAGACAGCTTCGAAAAAAAGTTATGCAATTTGTGCTTAGAGATTAAGGAGTAAAGATACTAACGTTTATTTTCCTGCGGCCAATAATTGGTCATACAATGCTTTTGCCGCATTCATTTCTTGGGCTTTTACAACTGCTTCTTGCATTTTGCCTTCGCCAACAAGTTTTGCATATTCATTGTAGAGGGCTGAATATTTTGCATAAGCGTCGTTGGCACTGATTTCTGATGATACAGAGACTGAAGAGCTATCGTCGGTCGGGATGTTTATGTCTGCCTGAGAAGTGGTAGAACCGGAGCTTTCAGGAATATCGCTTGTTCCGTTCTCCCCTCCAACTGTTACAGAGCTAACAGTTACAGGATCACCTGTGCCTGCGCCAACAGGCATAGAAACTGTAGGAAGATCAGCTGTCTTGTTTTTGCTGAACAATCCCGCAATTTTTTGTGCCGCCCAGTTGCCGAGGTAACCGCCGACCATACCGCCTATTACTGTTCCTACAGGGCCTAAGAACGAACCGAGAGCTGCACCGGCTGTTGAACCGATTGCCTGGCCTGTTACGCCAACCCAGTCAATTCGTTTGAAAGCTTCTTTAATTGAGAATCTGCCGTTTTTAAGGTCGCCTGCAAGGTATGCGCCCATAGATGAGCCGATGATTGAGCCGAATGTTGGGGCAAGAGCACCGAGAACGCCGCCAACTACTGGGATAGCGCTTAAGAAAGGAGTGAAGAATGAGCCTGTAGCTGCGCCCAGAACTGATCCTGCTACTCCACCAACAAATTCAGCGCTGCATACTGTTTTGAGAGCTGTTTTGATTGAGGGTTTTTCGCCGCGCATAACTTGTGTAGCAAGGTCAACACCTACGGTGATACCGGCTGTTACAAGAAGGTTTTTAGCGCTGAAACCGGATTTTAAACTGTCTTTAACGTTTTGGAACCCTTGATTGGTTAAAGCTTTTCCTGTTTGGTAACCGGATTTGAATTTGTCGCCAATGCCGGGTTTTGCAGAACCTTTGTCGCCTGCGCCCTGTGCGGCACCTTCAGAACCGGTTTGAGCAGGTTGTGAACCATCAGCTACTACATCACCGGTGGCTTGACCGGCTTGAGAAGCGTCGCTGCTGCCTTGGGCTGCCTGTGAAGCATCGCCGGTGGCTTGACCGGCTTGAGAGGCATCGCTGCTTCCGGTTTGGGCTGTTTGTGAATTTGTATTTCCGCCTTCGTATATACCACGTTCAATAGCTTCTTCTATTGAAATAAAGCGGCCTGTCTGAGGATCTCTGGGATGCTTTGCGGGATCCCAGGTTGTTTTCTTTGGTGTGGTGGTCGTCTGGCTTTGATTTGCTGCGCTAGAACCGTCTGCTACTGTTCCAACATTTGAACCGGCCTGTGAAGACTGACCTGATTGTGCAGACTGATTAGACTGAGCAACTTGACCGGCCTGTGAAGACTGACCCGATTGTGCAGACTGATTAGATTGGGCAACTTGACCGGCCTGTGAAGACTGACCTGATTGTGCAGACTGACTAGACTGAGCTGCCTGACCTGTTTTAGTGGTCTGAGCTGCTTGTGAAGTTTGGCTTGTTTGTGTGGGCTGATTAGACTGAGCAACCTGACCGGTTTGACCGGCTGTTGTTCCTGCTGCAGCACCATCGCCGAATACGAGTCTTGTGAACTGACTCATTTCAAGTGCAACGGGTTTACCATCTACAAAGCGAACATTGTAGTGGGTGGTTCCGGTGGCTGATTTTACTGAAACCCACTGGCCGGGGGTGACATTTAATGTTTGTCCGCCAACGTTGACGGCGATGGTTGAAACATCTGCCAGCAACGGAGCCTGGAAAAGGCTCGCCAGAAAGAAGAGGCAAATAAGACCACTGAGGGCTCTAAGCGTTCTCTTTCTCATAACTTTACTCCTTAATTACCTTCAAATAATCTCTAAATTAAAATCACCTGTGTACCGAGGCGTTTCTTTAATTATACGAATTATGATAAAACCCGCAAGTGCAACAGGAAGAAAAAAATAAAAAAATTATTTTTGTCTTGGGTCACTAATAAATTTAAACATTTCTGAGTCTGTTGAAAGAACAAATTTATTATTTTTGTTGATTATTTTTTCTAAGCCCTGAAGGGTTCTGAAAAAACTATAAAATTCAGGATCTTGACTGTACGCCTTAGCATAAACAGAAGCGGCTTCAGCATCTGCTTTACCTCTTATTTCTGCTGCTTTCCTGTAAGCTTCTGAATTAATTCGCTGCAGTTCTTTCTGCATTTCACCTAAAACTTCAGCCTTTTTACCTTCGCCTTCTGACCTAAATTCTGCTGCAACTTTGCTGCGTTCAGAAATCATTCTTTCGTAAACTTTTTTTCGCACGTCTTCAACATAATTAATTCTTCTTATTTGCACGTCAATCAGCTCTATACCGTATTGAAGCACTTGTGCTTTAGCCTTTTGAAGAATTTCATTAATAATATCTTCGCGATTTCTGTGTTCTCTGCTGGTTTCGCCGCTTGCCTTTATTTCTTCGATTCTTGATTCGCCGGAACCATCTTCAGGAGCCTTATAATCAGGTCCTCTAACAATGTCGTCTAAATAATTGCTCGAAATAGCGTCTCTGACAACCGAATCTATTATATCGTCTAATCTGCTTTTAGCGCCTCTTACGGTAGCAACGGTCTTAAAAAATACTAACGGCTCAATTATGCGCCATCTTGCAGTCGAATCTGCCCAAATATATCTTTTGTCTTTGGTCGGAATCTGGTTAGGATCCCCGTCCCATTTCAAAATGCGGCTTTCAAATCTTGTTACATCTTCAATAAACGGAGTTTTAAAGTGAAGACCGGCAGTCAGCCTTTCACCTACCGGTTTTCCGAATCTCGTAACAAAGGCCTGCTCGCCTTCATAAACAACAAATAGTCCATTCACAGCAACTAAAATTACCGCAAATATTAAAATTGCAAATATTAATTTTTTCATTTTATTACTCCTTGAAGGTTTTTGAGAGGAAGCAAGGGTAATACTGAGCTTTTATCGTCTTTTTGATCAATTAAATATAATTCTTCTACCCTTGGAAGTACCCTTTCCATGGTTTCTATATATAAGCGCTTCCTTGTTACCTCCGGCGCTTTTTGATACTCGCTAAGAACAGCCAAAAATGCCTGAACATCGCCTTTTGCCATGTTTACTCTTTCGAGTGCATAACCTTCTGCTTGCTGAATCATTTGCTGAGCTTGCCCTCGAGCGCGTGGAACCTGCTGATTATATTGTTCTTGCGCTTGTTGTATCATGCTTTCTTTTTGTTGCTCAGCTTCGTTTACGCTGTTAAAAGCCGGTTTAACGATTTCGGGCGGATTAACATCCTGAAAATTATAGCTTACAATTTTTACACCTATGTCGTAGCTTTCAAGAATATCTTGCATTTCTTTTAAAATTTGTGACGCCAAAACCGGTCTTTCGGTTGTTAAGACGTCGGTAACATTAGCGTTTCCAATAATTTTTCTTGTGGCAGCTTCAGATATGTCGCGTATAGTTTCAATGGGTGAATGAACATTAAATAAATATTTATATGGGTCCATGATCATAAATTGGACTGTCCATTCAATGTCGCAGACGTTTAAATCACCTGTAAGACAAAGAGATTCGTCTTCAAGACCCTTCTTTTTGTAGTTGCTTCGTCCGCTGACGCTGCCGCTGCTTCTGTAGCCAAACTCTTCTTTCATGTTTCTGCCCGTTTTGACCAGAAAAACGTCGTCTATTCCGAATGGAAGCTTAAATTGAAGACCGGGTTGTACAATTTCTTTGAATTTGCCAAACCTTAATACTACTCCCTGTTCTTCTGCGTCAACGGTGTAAAATGAGCTTGTTGCGCCAATAATTACAACAAAAATTGCAACGATGATTGCAATGGTTTTAAAAGAAAAAATCTCTGACAGGTTGCCGAAACTTTTGGTAAAATCAAATTGCGGCCCCGGATTAGCACTCTTCATGTTTCCGTAGTCCATATTCCCTCCAATAAATGGTTTTCAATCATTATCATATAATTGTGCACTTAAAACAACAAAAATATCTTGTTTTGTTTTATAATAACGTTTGTAATAATACTTTAACTAGGAGTCAAATCATGAATGAACGTATTAAAAAGGCTGTTGATAATTACAACTCCGGCTATAATTGCGCTCAGTCTATTTTATGTGCTTATTCTGCAGTAATGGGAATAAGCGAATCAGAAGCCTATCGCTTAGCCGAAGGATTTGGTAGCGGTATGGGTGGTTTACAAGAAACGTGCGGTGCCGTCTCCGGTATGTTTACGGTTTTAAGTTATTTGAACAGCGATGGAACTCCCGGCTCAAGAAAAACAAGAGGCATCACTTATAAAAAAGTTCGTGATGCGGCCGGTAATTTTAAAGGTGCATACGGTTCATTAATTTGCCGTGAAATTTTGCTGAATAAAGACGGTGTGGGCTGCGTTAAAAAAGTCGAAGATGCGGCAAAAATACTCGAATCGTTTTTAGACAATTCTCAAAAACCGGAAAACACTGTGTCAGAAAAGGCGGTTAATTAATGAAAATTTTTGTAACAAGACAGATTCTGCCCGCAGGATTAAGTCTTTTAAAGGCTCATCACGATGTTGAAGTCTGGGAAGAATATGCTCCACCAGCGTATGACATACTTCTGAATAAAGTTAAAGATTGTGACGGAATTGTCACAATGCTTTCTGACAAGATAGATGCAGGTGTTATAGATGCGGCTAAAAACTTGAAAGTCATCTCTCAATTGGCTGTTGGTTATGACAACATTGATGTGAATTATGCAACTTCCAAGAAAATTTATGTCACAAATACTCCCGATGTTTTGACTGAGTCTTCGGCTGATTTTTCTTTTGCATTGCTGATGGCTATTGCAAGGCGCGTTGTCGAGGCTGATAAATACGTCAGAAGCGGAAATTGGAAAGTTGCCTGGCACCCCACAATGATGCTTGGCGGCGAATTATATGGTGCAACCTTAGGCATAATTGGCGCAGGAAGAATCGGACGCGCTATGGCAAGACGAGGTAAGGGCTTTAATATGAACATTCTTTATACCTCACGTTCTGCAAAACCGGAATTTGAGAAAGAATGCGGCGCTAAACGCGTTGAACTTGACGAACTGCTAAAACAGTCAGATTTTGTCAGTCTTCATGTGCCTCTTACAAGTGAAACCAAAGGCCTTATCGATGCCGATAAACTGGCTTTGATGAAAAAGACTGCCTATTTGATAAGCAACGCAAGAGGGCCGGTAATCGATGAGACTGCATTGTATCAGGCTCTAAAAGGAAATAAAATTGCGGGTGCAGGCCTTGACGTTTTCAGCAAAGAACCGGCGTCGTCTGACAATCCTCTTTTCTCGCTTGATAATATTGTGGTTGCCCCGCATATTTCAAGTGCCGGCACTGCCACAAGAGAAAAAATGTCTGTAATGGTTGCCGAAAATATTATTGCAGCATTAAGCGGCAATAAACCTAAAAATCGTTTAAATAACTTTTAAGTGTTGTGATAAATCATATTTTATCTGCTTATAAATATGCATTAGAAGCTGTTAAGCCCGAACATTTGGTTCGGGCTGCTGTTTCTTTAAGCAAAAATACCTTAACAATATGCAACCGCAGTTTTGATTTAGATATAATACGTAACATTTACGTTGTTGGTGCGGGAAAAGCTGTGTTAGGAATGGCAAAGCCTGTTTTTGATTTGCTTAAAACCAGAATTCATGATGCTGCTCTTGCGGCTGTTGAATTTGATTCTGATTATAGCGAATTAAGCAAATATGTTCATTTAGCTTCTCATCCGGTGCCAGACGAAAAATCTGTTAAGGCCGCTTTAAAAATTCTTGATATTGCTAACAAAGCCCAAGAAAACGATTTGGTGATAGTTTTAATTTCGGGTGGTGCATCTTCTTTGATGGCGCTTCCTGAGCAAAACATAAGTTTGCTTGAAAAACAGCTAATCACCAATAATCTTTTAAAAAGCGGGGTTTCAATTGAAGAAATAAACAGGCAGCGAAAACAGCTCTCGGCTATAAAGGGCGGCAAACTTGCGTTAGCAGCTTTCCCTGCTAATGTAATTTCTGTGATTATTTCAGACGTAAAAGACGACGATATTTCGGTGATAGGCTCCGGGCCGACAGTTTGCCACGATGAAAATGACGCATTAAAGTTTGTGAATGTAACAAACCACATCGTTGGAAACAATAAAACCGCTCTTTCGGCGGCGGCGTGCTATTTAGAAAAACTTGGTTATGAGATTTATGTTGAAAAAGCTTTTATAAGCGGCGAAGCGTGGCAAAATGTTTTTTGGAAGAATTTTAGCGAAATTGCGCGCAAAATCGAATTTAGCGAAAAGCCGCTTGCTTATTTAGGGGGCGGCGAGACCGGAGTAACTGTTCGCGGTGGCGGGCGTGGGGGCAGATGCCACGAAATGGCTTTGGCAGGGTTGAT
The DNA here is from genome assembly GCA_028689875.1 of Candidatus Rifleibacteriota bacterium. Lineage (GTDB taxonomy): Bacteria > Muiribacteriota > Ozemobacteria > Ozemobacterales > Ozemobacteraceae > MWDD01. Next base: position 6,945 of record JAQVCG010000027.1, read on the forward strand.
TGAAAGTAAAAAATTACTGCCTGACAAATGCTTTTTTGCCGGCGCGTTTTTGGCGACTGACGGCATAGATGGGCCAACAGATTCGGCAGGCGCCTTTTTTAATGAAAAGACTTTTGAAATTGCCTCTAATATTGGGCTAGACGCATTGGCTTATTTGAATTCGAATGATTCTTACAGCTTTTTTGAAAAATTAGGTAATACTTGCAAAACCGGATACACAAAAACAAATGTAAACGACCTTTATTTTGCATTATGCAAAAAATAAAACCTGCCGCTTAATTGCTTAAACGGCAGGTTAAAAGAGGGGTTTATCTCATTATTGTTACATTGATTTTGGTATTTTCTTTAAGCTTGTAGACTTCGCGCATTACGGCATATGCTATTTCAGCAGCTAAATTTTTGTCGTTGCCCAATTGCTTGTTGAAAGTTTCGAAAGATTCATTGTGTGAACAGCAGCAATCGTCGTCACAGCATTCGTCGTCACAATCGCAATCTTCATCATGCTGGTGAGGTTGTGCTTCAGAAAGTGTGATGTCGTAGCCTGAAAGAACTTCTGAGGCTGAGTCAAATTCTTTGTTTGTCAGTGCAGGTTTGGGCAGGTCGAAAAATATGCCTTCGCCTTCATCATAGGCAAATTGCACAAATTTTTCGGTTTTTGGTTCTTCTAAGATGCAAAACCAACCTTCACCCGAGTTCTTCACAAGCAGTTCAAGAGCCATTTCAATTGTTTTCTTCATGATTTTTCCTTTTATTTGTAAAAAGATACCGCAATTTTAGTGCAAACTGCAGCATTGTTGCGCACGAGTTCAATGTTGGTTTTAAGACTGTCTCCGCCGGTTATTTCATATAACTTAGAAAGCAAAAACGGGGTAACAGCCTGCCCTTTAACGCCCTGCTTCTTAGCATCGCAAAGAGCTTCATCTATTTTTGCTTCAATCTCATTTTTGTTCATTTCAAACTGTTGTTCTACAGGGTTTCCAACTAAAATACCACTTTTGTAGCCAAGCTCTAACGATTGTTTGAACACTTGAGCTGCTTCATCTGCGTTTTCTACGCGCAAAGGCACTTTAACTCCGCTTGATCTGTAATAGAACGCCGGCATTTCATCGGTTTTGTAGCCCAATACGGGTATTCCCAGTGTTTCCATGTATTCCATTGTCAAAGGTATGTCTAATATGGCCTTTGCCCCGGCACAAACCACTAATACAGGCGTGTGCACAAATTCTTGCAAATCCGCCGATATATCAAACGTCTCGCTTGCTCCTCTGTGAACACCGCCTATGCCGCCGGTTGCAAAAAACTTTATGCCGGCCAGTGCCGCACAAATCATTGTGGCAGAAACGGTGGTCGCAGCATTCCTTTTCTGAGCCAGAACAGCAGGAATGTCGCGGCGCGAGGCTTTGCTTATATCTTTGCTCGTTCCCATGAATTCGAGTTCGTCTTTATTTAAGCCGATATGAATCTTACCCTTAATTATAGCTATTGTCGCTGGTATGCCGCCATTGTCTCTGACAGTCTGTTCGAGCATGGCAGCGGTTTCTATGTTTTGAGGGTAGGGCATTCCGTGAGAAATAATCGTTGATTCGAGCGCTACAACGGGCTTGTTGCCCGCTATAGCTTCTTTGATTTCTTCAGTTATAACCAGTTTGTTTATCATGCTTTCCTCCCTCTCGCATAATAAACAAAGCTGGTAAACAAGTCAATCTGTATAAAAATGATTATTTAAAGCCGAGCAGCACGTCTGCAAGCTGCCCTTTAGACCCATCGGCTTTTTCAAAGCTGCCGTTCAAAATCAAACTGTTGCCGTTTACGTTTTTATCAACGGCTACGCAGTTTAAGTTCAAACTTTTAATGCCCATTTCGTTCAACCCTGACAGCTCTCCTTTGTCGATTTTGCCGTTGCCGTCAAGATCTCGATAAAGTTTTAAAGCCGCATAAATTTTGTCTTTGTTATCAATTATGCCGTCTTTATTGTCGTCATATTTTGCCAGCTCTTTGAAACCGTCTGCCGCACCATTTTGATCGCCAAAAAATTCTTTGCCGTCGTCAATGACTCCATTGCCGTTTCTGTCATAAGTTAAAAAAGCTGTGTTATCTTTTACCCATGCAACATTTTCTTTTTTCCCATCGCCTGTGATATCGAAGTAGGCGCCTTCGCCTGCCTTAGTCAGTTTTATGCCTTCGCCGCTCAAGTCTAGCACCAGCGGGTCAGACACTTGTGCTGTAACCTCTTCAACTCGCAATGACGAAGATTCAGTTTGTGAACGGAATTGTGCCGCAGAAGCATTTATCTTAGGCGGAGTTTGCACTGCTGCTTCTACCTTTGTCGTCGATGAAAATACACTTGAAATTGCCGCGAAAAACGCCTTGCTTATAGATTGCGATTCTTCTTCTGAGCCGGGCTCAAATTCAGTTTCGGCGCCTTCACCATTTTTGCTCATTTTGAGCATCATTTTTACAATTTGAGCCTTTAGTTGTTCTTTGTTCGTGGGTGCTTCATCGTCATCAAGCGCTTCTAGCTCACTGCTTGCAGATGGTTCAGATGCGTTGAAAGCATCCATGATTTTACTGCGCTCAGTAAGCAGGTCAGTGATTTGACCTTTTACAGCTGTGTACTCATCTTCATCTTTGCTGATGAGCCTTAACATACTGTCCATGCTATTTACCGCTTCTTCGATTCCTTCTTTGCTTTCGAGTGAACTTTGAATCTTAATTTCAATACTAAGGTTCATCTCGGTGTAGCTGGTGGTTTCTTTGAAACGACTAATAGTCTGCCGCATTTGGTTCGCGGGCGAGAGTGAAACTAAGTCTTCAGCAATCGAACCCTTTGAATCAGACTTTCTGGTTTGTCTTACCTTGTTGTCTTCGGGGAAAAATGCTTCGAGTGCCTGTGACATTCGTGTGCCGACTCGAGAATACGCAATTGAAGCGTAGGCTGAAATTGACATATTTACTCCTCCGTGAGTAGATTTGTACATCCTTATCGGAAGACTAAAAACAGTCTCCCCTTATATATATCGGCACGCCCCCCCTGTTTTCATTAGCACTTTTTTCATTTCTGCTGAAAATGTATAATAATTAAACAGTTTAATAGCGAACTTTTGCCGGTTCGTATTCATAAATGATTGTACCGTCGGGCTTTTGTGTTGGAATAACCCTTTTTTCAAAGGTCCCCTGTAAAAATTTGCATCCTATACTTTTGGCAAGCTCTTGGGCTTTATTGTTAATAGTTTCTATTCTTTGTGCGTAAAGTGCCGGATCAAATATTTCTGTGTCTATTTCTTTGCCATCTTTTAATACTATTGTCATCAAAACTCTGATGTCTTTATTCGGTTTGTAAAAATATGAAATTGTTAGCGCATCTATATCGGTATAACTTCCGTAAGTAATACTGCTCTTTACGAAAAAGAACGCCTTCTTATATATAAATAACTTTTTATTTCCATCAAAAACGAACTCTCCCAAAAATGCAAAATATGAAAAGATCATCATTAATGCTGCCAAAATGGCTTTTTGTAAAACGGGTATAATACTTTTCATTATCATTTGTTTTATTTCTTCAATTGCTGTAGGTTCTTCGCACATCCAAACAAAAAAACCGCCAAAAAGAACAGCAGCAACCAAAATCAGCATTCCAAGCCTATTAACCTGCTTCAATATACTTGGTTCATAAACAGTATATGTTTGACTCTTTTTTTTCATGCTTTACCTCTCTATATACTTTAGTTTTTAATTGATTCAAACAATAGTTTGTAAAGTAAAGATCCAAAGTCACTTTTTATAAATATATTAACATCAGAATTATGCTTAAAAAGATTATCTAAGTTTGTTTGAGTAATAGAGGTTAATGGACAATTGGTTTTTGTATAATTGCTGAAAACGCTTGTTATTAAAGGTTCATAAACAGCATTTATCATTGGCTTTTCTACGTGATTATGATCTCGACAGATCTGAATCCAATCATCAAGTATTTGGTCTTTGTGGTGTAAAACGAGAAAATCTTCAAAATTATGTACATTAAATAAAAAATTTATTTTATTTCTGGTTTTATTATAATTTGTCATATTATTTCGCTCATTGCGAATATAGATATCATCATCTATCCAAACTTCTATTCTGCTCCTTTGATTACTTTTCCTCTCTGATAAATATTTCATCATTACTTCTTTGTAATGCCCGGAACCAATTATTTTCGGAATAAATACGATATGCTTTTCTTCTTCGCGCAAAAATCGGTTTAGCTCTTGTAAATATGCATTTTCTGAGCTTCCCTCGCACAGAACAATTATTGTTTGATTGTTTACTTGCATAATTTTTTATAAATAGGGGAACGGAATACCTGCAAATTCTCCGGAGAGATACCTTTTTCTGAAATTTGCAACATTGCGAACTTTATCAAATTCAACCAACCTTTGAAGAGTTGTACCCTTTTTCGTAGTTTTATTAACAAAGCCGACTTCTGAAACTCTCAAAATCTCGCTGTCAAGAATATCTGTATTATGAGCAGTAAAAATAAATTGAGTGTTATTCAGATTATAGCGTCTGTCTTTAATAAGTGCCACTACTTGCTGAAAGACTAATGAATGTAAAGATCTGTCCAACTCATCAATCAACACAATCCCACCCCTGTCTAATGCTGCCAGTATATTGGCTAAAATGCCAAAAGCGATTTGTGTGCCATCTGACTCTTCTTGAAAATCAAATCGAATATCTTTCCCTTGGTTATCTTTATGATATGAATAAAGATACTCAGCAAAATGATCGTCTAAAGGGTAAGCCAGTGAATGTAGCTGTCTGTTACGTCTTTGTAAAAGCTTGTTTTGGTTGATTTCTATGCGTTGAATACCAAAGTCTAGTTGTGCGATAATTGTTTGTAACTTGTCACATAAAGAAGAGTCCAATAATTCCAGTATATCATCATCTGAAGTTATGAATACAGATGAAAGAAAGAATTCTAAAACGGAGGCCATGTCCTTATTTAGCCCCGCATATTTTTCGCCGATCAAATTTAGAAAAGTGCGATTTTGTATACCATCTTTATTTGAACACTCTACTCGTAAAAAGTCTTTTAATTGTCTCTCACCATATGTTTCTGAAATAATTGCACGCGATTCAACGATATTAGATTTTTGAATTTCAAAAATCGTTTTATCTGTTTTTTTTAATGATTCTAATACAATTCCTTTGTCTGAATATTCAATACGATAAAGATAAACGGATTGGTCTAATAGAATCTGAGCTTCGAAAGCGCTTGTTTCTTTTTGGGGACACAGTCTGTTCGGATCAAAGGCTCCCTGTATGCCAAACTTCAAAAGTCTGACAAAAACAGAAAAAGCTCTTATAATATTGCTTTTTCCACTGGCATTCGCGCCATATATGGCTAAACAAGGTATTAATCGATACTTTGATTGCTCTAGAAAAGGCAGTCGTGAAGAGCTTTTGTATCCGTTCGGAGCCTTGCCCTCGTCATAGGTCATTGAAATCGTAGTGTCAACAATTGAGCGAAAGTTTTCGACTCGAAACGATATAAACATAAAAAGCCTCTTTTTTCTTTGCAATATCTATAAATTATACCGTTTTGTGAATTAAATCAACAAAATAAACTTGTTTTTTGTTTATATTTGCGTAACTGATATGCTGATATATCATATCTTTAAGTGAGTGATATCTTGTATTGTTTTCGCAAGTTTGGTAGAATACAGCGATGGAAAAAGCCGATAAAACCTTAACTAGCAGTCGCACCGATTTAATGCCTGATATTTGTGCGGTGGTTTTTTTATTCTTTTACTATTTTTCGGTTTTTGAGCGCTTTGGACAAAAGTTCGCCGCTGCGGTGGCTATCTCTGTTGGCACCGGTTTGTTGCTGGGCTTTTTAAGAATATTATTCAACTTTTCGGGTAAGGATACTAACGATTTTTTGAGCGGCAGGTTTGGCTGGCTTCTTTTCTTCGCTTTTCCTCTTTTTTATCCGCTGTCGCTGTCTCTGTGGCTGATTCCATTTATTCTTATCTCTGCATATTTAATTTGCTACGGCGCTTTTGGCGGGTTTAAAAATCATTTTTTTAACCCGGTTATTCTGGCTGTTGTCTTTATGATGTGCGGTTACGGTTACACTTCTGTTCTTAATGTCTCTCGACCCCTGCCAATTAACAGCGGCTATAAAACATGGACTTCCGGGATGCCGGTATCAAAGCCTATCTGGAATATATACGCTTCGGTTCCTGTTGAGTCGGCGCTTAAAATTTCAGCTTCGTCTCAGCTGCCTTCTGTTCCCGGCGCCTCAAGAGGAGCTGTCATTTTATTGTTTTCTATTTTATTTTCGTTTGCGTTTAAACGCCGCCGCCTTTGGATACTGGGCTGCGCTCTTTTTACCGTGCTTTTTTCGGGCTTAATAACTCATTTTATTTTTGAGCCTGCGTTAGGTATAAAAAGCTTTTACCCCCTTTTATTTGGTTTAGTTCCTATCATGCTTTTTGTTGGTGTTTATGATTTTGGGACAATTTCGCAAAGCCCTTTTGAACAGCTTGCGGCATCTTTTGTTTTTTCATTTTTCGCTGTGCTGTTTTCTTTTAATGTTGAAAATGTTTATTTGCCTGTTTATGCCTTTTTGATTATGCAAATTCTTACACCTCTAATATCTGACATAAAAACAATGTTTTTTAAGGCGGCGAAATGAATATGAAAGGCCCCTTAAAAGACTCATTAAAAGACCTTTTGTTTATGTTGATTCTCTCGTCTTTTTGCGCTTTTTTGTTGCTGACAACCCGCAGTGCGGTTGGCGAAAGAGCAGAATTGAGCGCAGGCACGGCAGACGCAATTCTTAAAATTATTGGCAAAGAGGTTTTGCCCTCAGACGATCAATTGATTGAATCCTTTTCAGAATTATTTGTGCGCCAGCAAAGTGGTAAAATCAAGTTTTGGCGGGCCGTTGACAAACCGGATTTTTGGGGGTGCGAAGCTTCAGGCAACGGCATGTGGAGCGAAATAACCTTAGCTTTTGTAATCGACACCACAACATGGCAAATTATGGGCTTAAGAATTGTCGAACAAAACGAAACTGCCGGCCTCGGAAGCCAGATTTCGGAAGACCGCTTTGTTGAAAAGTTTACTGGGTTAAATGGGGAAAATGGCGTTGAAATGGCTCCTTTCAAAATAAAGAACAACCAGTTCGATGCCATAAGCGGAGCAACATCAAGCTCAAAATCTGTTGAAAAGCTTTTGAATAAGGCGCTTTCAATGCTTCGCGAAAAAGTAAAAGCAGGAGGTTCAAAAGAAAATGAATTATCTTAAGATAATGTTCAAGGGTATATTCTCTTCGAATCCTGTTTTTGTGCTTGCCTTGGGGCTTTGCTCAACATTAGCTGTTACGGGTCGCGCCGACACTGCCTTCTTTATGGGTGTAATGGTGGGCATAACCACCATATTCAGCACTGTAATAGTCTCTGCTCTGCGTTACAAGATTCCGTTCAAATTCAGATTGATGTCTTACATGTTAATAATAATTACTGCTGTTATATCCGTAGAACAGCTTTTGCGCGCATATTACCCTGATATGGCGCGCACTTTGGGGCAATATGTGGGGCTAATTGTGACAAATTGCGTAATAATGGGTCGCTGCGAGGCGTTTGCGGTCTCTCATGGGCCTAAAGAAACGTTTTTTGATGCAATAGGTGTTTCTATAGGCTATTGTTTGGTGTTGTTAGGTATTGCATTTTTTAGAGAAATCTTGGGGAACGGCACTTTATGGGGTTTGTATGTTATGCCAAGTTCTTATGTGCCATGTCGAGTTTTTAATTCTCCATCAGGAGCTTTTTTGACTTTTGCGGCGATGTTATACTTGGTAAATCTCGTGAAAGACTGGTTTAAAGGCTGACAACAATGACAGATAATCTTTTCATGTTATTCATAAATATATTTTTTGCAGCTGCCATTGTTGAAAACGTGGTTTTATATTATTTTTTGGGCGCTTGCCCGCTCATATCTATTTCAGACAGTCTCGAAGCCTCTTTGCAGATGGGGGTTACCGTTACTTTTGTTATGGTTATTACCGCTTGCACAAATAATATAATTTATTCATATGTTTTAGCACCTTACAATTTAGAATATTTGTATTTATTGTTTTTTATACTTGTTATTGCGGCAGTAACCCAGTTTTTAGAAGCTTTGTTAGACAGATTTTTCCCGTCAGTATATGCATCGTTTGGTATATTTTTATCTCTTATCACTGTTAATTGCGCTATTTTAGGTGTTGCAATGTTTTCAATGCTAAGAGAATACGATTTGTTCACTACAGCGGTTTATTCGCTTGGAAGCGGTATAGGCTGGACATTCGTAATATGTGTTCTGGCTTCTATAAAAAAGCGAATTTCTTTTGACAAAGTGCCTTTGCAGCTTGGTAAAATCGGTGTAACAATGGTTATTGCGGCGGTTTTAGCCATGGCTTTCGGCGGTGTTGCAGAATTTATTAGCGGGGTGGGCCTGTAATGCAGTTTATTCTGACCATTTTGCTTATTAATGCTTTTGTGCTTTTGCTTTGTGTGTTTCTTGTTATCACTAATTACCTGCTAAATCAATCGGGCAAAGTAAAGCTAACGATTAATAACAAACAAGAAAATGAAGTTGAACGTGGTCAAACACTGTTAAGCGCCTGCTTTGAGTCGGGAGTCTTTTTGCCGGCGGCTTGTGGTGGTAAGGGAACATGCAGAAAGTGCGCATTAAAAGTGCATTCCGGGGGCGGTAAACTCACAACTTTTGAGAGAATCCAGCTTACAAAAGAAGATGCGCAAGAAAACGTCAGATTAGCTTGCCAAGTAAAGGTAAGAGAGAATCTGAATATTGAAGTAGACAAAAAAGCCGCTTCAGCAGCAGCATTTAAGGCAAAACTGATAAGAAGCGAGGCCATTTCCCCAAAAATTAAAATTCTCGAATTTGAATGCGGCAAAGGCGGTTTACCGAGTTTTGAACCGGGGCAATACGTGCAGGTGCGCATTCCGCAGCCATGGGAAACAGTTTTAAGATCTTATTCAATATCGTCAGCGCCCGGTAATAAACTTAGTTTCACGCTAGATGTGCAGGCTGTAGAAGGCGGATTAGTGAGTAACATGCTGCATCATACGCCGGTTGGCAGCGAGTTAGAGTTTTGCGGGCCTTTTGGCGAGATGCATTTGCCGAAAGATTATTTGAAGAGCGACGATAAACCTGGAGTAGTGCTTATCGCAGGTGGTGTCGGGCTGGCGCCGATGCGTTCGATTGCGGCGGCGCTGACAGAAAACTCTAATGGGGGCGAAATTATGTTGTTTCACGGCGCTGCAAGCAGGTCGGGGCTGTATATGGAAAAGCACTACAGAGACCTTGAAAAGGTATACAAAAATTTTAAGTATTTCCCGGCGCTCTCTGCGCCTTTGCTTGAAGACGGCTGGGTAGGGTTTGAGGGTATGGTTCATCAGCTGTTGAACGCAAAGTTAGAGGGTGGGGCGAATAAAATTTGCATGCTGTGCGGGCCGAAGCCCATGATGAAAGCGTGCGAAAAAATACTTTTCAACAAAGGCTTTTCTTCTGATAGAATATACTCTGACCCATTCGATTTTTAATATGAAAAAAATAATTATTACAACATTATTTGGTTTTTTACTTTTGGTTGGCACAGGTTTTTGTGCCGACAGTGCCGGCATAGACGATATAAACGTCTTTGAAAAGTATGTGTCTAAGGCTGTTACAACCGATGAAACGGCGCGCTGCCTTAATTGCCACGCTTCGCGGCAGATAAAACTTGTTGAAGGCTGGGAAAAAACAAAACATGCTGCCAATCAGGTCGGATGTTTCGAGTGCCACGCTGCGGAGCCGAACGACCCTTCAGCGGTTCCCGGACACTTCGGGTTTTGCGTGAAACTGCCTGTAACGCCTAAGACGTGCGGTTCTTGTCACGAAGAGCAATATGCCTCTTTTGCTTCTTCTTCGCACGCGTTGGCTTACGATACAATCAAGAATGACCCCATAAGGCAGACTATGCCTATTGTTTTTGAAACAACCTGCGCATCGTGTCACGGAAACGAAACGACTTTAAAGCGCGGTAAAGCGGTAGACGAATCGTGGCCAAATCACGGAATCGGAAGAATAAACACAGACGGCAGCCGTGGAAACTGCTCTGCTTGCCACGGTTTTCACGAAGATTCATTAGAGCGGGTCAGAAATTCTGACACTTGCGTTGCATGCCATTCAAATTCTTTCTCACCTGCGGTACAAACTTGGAAAAATTCGAAACATGGGGCGAGCTGGCAGGCATACGCGAAAAACGCTAATCTTGATAAAACAAGCTTTGTGGCTTTGAATGAGTCTGTTATGAGGCCGGACTGTTTTGTTTGTCACATTGCAGCTGCTAAAGAAGGGCAAAAATCGACACATAATCCTTCTGAAAGACTTTCATGGGAATTAGCGGCATTGAAAACGACGCATACCGATAATTGGGGTGATAAGCGGCTTATGATGCAGGAGACTTGCCGGAACTGTCACGCTAGCACGCAAATTGAGCAATTTTATAGGCGTTTTGATGCCTTTGTGATGGAGTCAAATAAAATGGTCGAAAATCTTGCAGACCATTCAAATAAAAACTCTTATAAAAATTATAAAATTAAATCGTTAGCCATAAAAAGTCGTGTGGGTGCTGCCATGATGTCGCCGGCACATCAAATTGAGGCGGTTGAAGAGCTTCTAGAGCAAAAATAATAATTTATTGACGTATAAAGTAGCGTATAGTAGAATTTGGTATTATGAAAAAAGCTGTTACCTTCGTAGTATTAACTGCGTTATTAATTTTATTGTCATATTTTTCATTAAATGTGGGAAATTACTCTGTTGCGCCGAAAAAAGTTTTGGCAATGATCGGAAATCGGCTGTTTAACACCGAAATGCCTCAAACTGATAATTATGAAGAAGTTGTGGTATTTGATTTGCGGCTTCCGCGAATGCTTATGGTTATAATGGTTGGTGCGGCTTTAGCGGTGAGCGGGGGTGTGTCTCAGGGTGTTTTTCGTAATCCGTTAGTCAGTCCCTTCGTTTTGGGAATCTCAGCCGGAGCTTCGTTTGGGGCTGCGGTTGCCATTGTGTTTTTTGGGCATATCGCTTACTCGGTAGATGTTTTCGCAGGTTTGGGGGGCTTGGTCGCTGTTTTGGCGGCTTTTGTCATTGCAAGGCGCCCTGACGGCTACATGCCGCGCTTATCGCTGGTGTTGGCGGGAGTAATTGTTTCGTCTTTGTTTACATCGTTAGTGGGTATAATCAAATACGTTGCAGATGTTGAAACGCAGCTTCCGGCCATAACTTTTTGGATGATGGGCGGCTTTGGGAACATCGACTGGGGAAGCCTCGACTACGTAATTTATTTGATTCCGATTTCGATAATTTTGATGATAATTTTTGCCTGGCAGCTGAATGTTTTGGCTATGGGTGACCGCGAAGCATCGTTTTTAGGCATGAATATAAAATTTTGGAAAAGTTTTTATTTATTGTTGTCGGTCGCGTCTGTTGGCATGTGTGTTGCACGCAGCGGCGTAATAGGGTGGGTTGGCCTTGTTGTTCCGCACATTTCTCGTGCGATCGGCGGCCCCGATCACAAAACCATGCTGCCATTATCAGCTTTGCTGGGGGCGATTTTCTTGCTGGTTGCCGATAACATATCGCGCACAATAACTACAGGCGATATTCCTGTGGGCATAATAACCTCTATAATTGGTGCTCCATTCTTTATTTATTATCTGCGCAAAAAGGAAACTGCGGTATGGAACTGACAAACGATTCATTACTCAAGGTTTCCGGTTTAAAATACCAATATCCGGCAAGTGAAAATACGGTTCTTACCGGCATAGACTGCGAGTTTAAAGCCGGAGAAAAAGTTGCCGTATTAGGTTCAAACGGAGCAGGTAAAACTACTTTTTTTAATTTGGTGAGCGGTCTTATTGAGGGCTATGAGGGTAGCATTAAGCTTGCGGGCTCCGAAATTAAAAAACTGAAAAGAGTCGATATAGCGAAAAAACTAGCTTTGGTGCCGCAAAAACACGAACCACTTTTCCCTTTTACTGTAAGAGACTTTGTTTTAATGGGCAGATACGCGCGGTTAGGCGTCTTTGGCATACCACGCGAAGAAGATTTGGAAGTAGTTAAAAACGCGGCAAAAGAGACCGGCGCCTATAAGTTTTTCGACCGACCTTACAACTCATTGTCGGGCGGCGAAATGCAGTTGGCGGTAATTTCGCGGGCTTTGGCGCAAGAATCTGAACTGCTTATACTTGACGAACCGAGCACGCACCTCGATTTTAAAAATCAGTTTGTCGTATTGGATTTGGTCAGGCGCATCTCTGAAAAGCGCAAGGCTGCGCTTTTGATGTCGCTGCATAACCCAAATGATGTTATGCAGTTTGCCGACAGGGTGATTGTTATTCACGGTGGCAAAATTGCCGCAGATGGCAAGCCTGCCGACATAATCAACGAAAAGCTTTTGCTTGATATTTTTCAGGTTAAGGCGAAAGAAATTAAAACCGAGAAAAACAGCGTCTTTATGCCCGTTTCGGTGTGCATTTAAAAAAGCAGATAAGTTAGAGAAAATAAAAAGCGGACTAATTGAATTAGTCCGCTATTTGTTAGGCGTAGAGGCTTAGAATTTGAGTTCCATGCCTAGGGTTACGATTCTGCCGTCTTCGTAGTAATAGGCGTTAGGAGCGATTGTTCTGCTGGGGGTGTTTTGGCTCAGAACAGCTGTTGAGTCGTTGCCTATGTTCGCGATTTTAACATATAAAGCGAAGTCGTCGGTTATTTGTTCTCTGACGCTTAAGTCGGCAAGGGTTGAAGCATCAACCTTTTTGAAACCCTGTGTTGCCTTGATTTCGCCCTGATGTGATACAGAAAGTATTGCAGTGGTTTTGTCTTGTTTGTAAACAAGGCCTGCGGTGGCTCTGTATTCGGGAACATCGATAAATCTGACTTTTGTTGCTTTGTCTTCCGCTTTAGTGAAGTCTGTGTAGCTTACCCAAAGTTCGAATTTGTCATTGATAGTGCCATTTAGGCCGAATTCAAGACCGGATATTTCTGCTTCTTCAACGTTGGTTTTAACTAAATCAGCAGCTTTGAGAACAACCGGTAAACCTTTTCTGTCTCTGAACCAGGTTTTGCCTGTTAAGCCAAGTTCGCCGGCGGTTTTGGTGGTGATTTTGTCTTCAACGTTGTAATTGTAATGAGTAATGTTGAAATTCCATTTGTCAGAGAGTTCTTGTGAAAGTCTGATTTCATAGTTGTCAGCTTGCTCATTTTTTAAGTCCGGGTTGCCGTAAGTTTTGCCTTTGCCGCCCATATATAAGTCTTGAAGTGTGGGCAGCTGCATGGTTTTGCTGTATCCGAAGCCTACAGAGGTTTTGTCGGAAATTGCATAGTTTGAATTTAATGAGTAAGAAACGTCGCGTTCACCTTCGTAATCTTCGTCAGATCGCACTACTGCGTGTAAATCAAGGTCGTCTGTTGCTCTGAATGAGTCGGCTACAAAGAACGAAGTGTTGTCTAATTCCTTTTTATAAAAGTCTGCAGAAACAGAATCGTGGCTGTCTTTAACTTTTTGGTTTTGTACACCAACGTTTATATAATTGCGAGAGTCTGCTTCAAAGTTGTAAAGCATTTCAGTGGTGGTCATGTCAACATTGGTGGTTCCGTCGACTGTACCGGGATTTTTTACAACGGTCATTGCATTGTCGTTATAAAACACGTCTTGTGAATAGTCGTTGTATTTTGTGTATCTTAAAGAAAGGTTTGAATTGTTGTTGAAGTCTTTAACAAGTGTGTAGTTGTATAAAGACATTTTCCAAGGGTCAAATCTTTCTAAGGTGCCCCAAGCATCGCCAACGCTTACGGTGCCGTTGTTTGACATGATGGTCGGATTAAATTTCCAGCCGTTCTTTAAATTAAAAGAACCTTTATAGAAAAACATTCTGTTATCGTTGCGGTTATTTATAACAGCGCCATTGTCGAATCTTCGGTCGCCATCGTAAATGTCATCAAAAACAGCAATTAAATGTTCGCTTTTTTCGCCGGCATAACCGAAAATGTATTCTTTGTGACTGGTGCCTTCGCCGCCGACTTCTTGTACTACTGTAAAGCCTTCTAAATCTTTTGCTGTTGGCAATACAAAGTTTACGGCGCCAGCAACAGTATTTTGACCGTAAATCATCGAAGAGCCGGTGTTAGCAACGCTTATTTTCTTAAGTCTGCTTAATGGGAACCCAGAAAGAGGTGAAGACCAGTTCCAAGGAGTGTTTACAGATGCTCCATCTACTGTTACGGCTGTGTAGCGTGATTCTAGACCTCTTATTGCCGGGCTTATGGTTGCTCCGCCAAGCCCGCCGCCGGTAACTAACGAAGAATTTTGAGATCTGATCATTTTGACCGGGTTGTGTGTGCTTAATGCCTGCATTTTTTCTGAAGAAATTTCATCTTGCGGGCGTGTTATCAGAGCTTGATAAGTTGCGCGGTCAGCGTCTACAGCCATTGAAGGAATAATGTAAACTAAGTCTTCTTCGGTTGGCTCAATAGCGTCAGCGGCAAACAGTGCGATAGATGTTGTGGCTATGTACACAAACATCGCGTATTTTAAAATGCTTCTAAAACGTTTCATCTAAAACTCCTTAAAAACTTATACTACTTAGAGTGTTTTATTGTGTTTAAATAATAACACCATTTGCTACTTTGTGCAACTAAATAAAATTAAGTGTTAAAAAGCAGTGCCGTGATGGCTCAAAGTGCGCCCATACATTAATTCGCAAAATCTATCGTGTTCTTTTTTTAAATCTATGTCTTTAAATGATTCGGGATGAATAATTTTGGCAAGCCAGAGTAATCCTAATGCTGAATAAGTAGGCTGGCTCCAGTTGGTAACCCAAGCTTGAGGGTCGTCTTGAGGGGTTAAGTAAACTTTGTTTTCTTTAACCGGCTTTAAAAGCTTCCACCACGATGCATTGTAAAATTCATTTGAGCGTGAATCGTCGATTATTATGTCGGGGTCAAACGAAAACAAAATTTCGGCACAAGCGCCTGAATCTGCAGGGTCTTCGCCTCGTTCCATAAGCTTCGCACCGGCTTTTTCCATTAAGTCATACAAAAATCTTGTGCGAGCGCCTCTTAATATCATATTGCCGCGATTTGTGTTAACCAATGCAACCTTTGGTCGTGCACTTTCAGGAATCATTTTTACCCTTGATTCAACTAAATTTATGCAATCTTCATAATGTTTAATATAAGCATCTGTGCGGTTCTTGCGCCCTGTTGCTTCGCCGATTATAGCAACAGTTTTAAGCCAGTCTTTAATGCTGCCGTTCGAAGCTTGCAGCATTAAAACCGGAACCTTGTTTTTACTTAAAACATTTATCATTGCAGAGACTGTGGTGTCGTATGTTTGCGTCATAACAAGATCAGGTTTGAGATGCAATACGGTCTCTACGTTAGAAGCACCTATACTGCCTATGTCCGTTGTTTCAGCCAACTTAGGTGATATGGCTCTATAAAATTCACCGAATTCTTGGTTGTGCAAATACATTGTGCGAGTTTGAATTCCAACAATGTTGTTTGCTAAGTTGCATATATAAAGAAGTCCTACGCTCATAGGAAACGTGACGACTATTCTTTCAGCTTTTGTGGGTCCATTAATTAGTCCTTCACGGCCGTCGAAAGCGTTTGATGCGAAGACCGAAGCTGTGTACATAAAAACACATATTAATGTTATGCAGATAAGTTGTTTTTTAATGGTTGTCATAGTATTGATTATACATAATAATTTTGAATAGTCAATATAAGTAGTGTTAAGTAGTATTTCATGTGAAAATGTACAAAAAAAATCCGGGAACTAGCCCGGACTGAAAAATAAGGAGGCAAACAAATCCATTACCGATTTCGACGAAAGTTGAAATTAATTTAACTATATTTAAAAAATATTTTAAAATTATAAGTTTCTCCTGCACAAAGATACGGTTTAAAACATAAAACGTTGTACCCTTCGCATTCGATTTTCTCGTCGGGTACACTTGTTAAGCTTTGAATTTCTACGTTGTCAGGCACGGCAACTAAAAAAGCCTGTTCTCTGCGTGCCGGCTGCGGTAGGGCGGGCAGCTCAAACGAAATGCTGTCGTCTTCTTTAATAAGCTCAACGTCGGGTTGTTTGCAATAAATGTAACTGGTAGAGCCTGCTTCCCAGGGTTTATCAAATTTTAGTGAAACCAAATGCCCCGGAATCGGGGCTTCAATCTTATATGTAGCTGTGGTAACTATGTTGCTTTCTTTGTCTAAAAAAGCGCTTATAGGCATTTCGCTGAGCCAAAGCTGCCCAAACTGTTCTTCTACGTCATGCGGGTTGAAATTGCAGAATAGTCTGTGATGCGAACATGCACCAGAAAGATCTATTTCAAATGCCGATACAGCGCCATAATTGCCAATCGTATGCGATCTGATGTTCATTGTATCAATACAAATTTTGTGTGCGTAGTTTTGAAATGTCTTAAGCCAGGGTTTGTCGCGTAGTTCTTCTTGAATGCTTATTATATCCTCTTTTTCTACAAGTTTTTTGAGCTCCGGGTTAGACAAAAAATTCATGGTCGGCTTAAGCTCTTTTGCTTTTTTAAGGTATCTCGTTCCGTTCCTTCCCATTATTTCAGAAATCAGATAAAGGGAATAATACCCCCATGCGCGAAGTCCATCGTCACCTTTTACGCCTACCGCTCGTCTGAATGCTTCGAAAGATTTTTCGTAGTCTTTGCTGCAAGCTAATGCTCTGCCAAGCGTTATCAATAAAAATATATTTTGTGGATCTTTGTCAGATACTTGTTTTGCCCGTTCATTAGCTTCATTGCATTTGCCGCTTAACAGAAAAGATTGAATAACCTTTAATTGAAGATTGTAAAGATCGGGGTATTTGGTTATTCGGTCTTGTAGAGCATTTATAGCGTTATCAAAGTCCATTATCGAAAGGTAACACTCGCTTAAAGCTACCGGAACAATATTATTCTGTTTTCCGATTTCTTCAATGGCTTTTCCTTTTTCTATTGCTTTCGGGTAGTTCCCGATTGTTTCAAGACATAAGAATGTAGCCATTTGAAGGTCGTAATCGTCGGGATAAACTTTGCCTAATCTTTCTGCTATTCTGAGCCCTTTTTCGTAGTTTCTGTTAAGAAAAAGCGTTTCGACGAGTTCAAATTTGCCCTTTTCAAGGGGCGACCAATCGGCATGTGAAGACTTGGTTCTGTTTATATAGCTTTTAAGGTCACTGTTTGCTGAAACGGTCATTAAGGCAAAACAAAGTAAAAATAAAATATCTGTGTTTGTCTTTTCAAGCTCATAGGCTTGTCTTAAATCATCAATTGCTTCCATGACTGCAAACTTACGATAAAACTTCTTTCGGGCGCTTTTAAGAAACAGTTCTGCCGGAGACAGCTCTTTTTCAGGAGCAGCTTTTGTCGCACTGATTACTTCGATTGCCGGTTTCGGGGTAGGAACACTACTTTCTTTTGCAAACCACCCTCTGAGCATTTGTGTAAAACTCGAAAACCAGCTTTCGTCATTGGCGGTATTCAGAAGAGCATTTTCGAGCTCTTTTGCATTCGCATATCTTTTTGCCGGTTCTTTCGAAAGGCATTTCATTATTATCTTTTCAAATTCTTGAGATATATTCGGGTTGATTTGTCTTGGCGGAGTTATGTTTCCGAGTGCTATTTTTGTTACTGTTGCCGCCTCATCATCGCACTGGGTCGGGTGTGTAAGTGTTGCAAGCTCATACATAACTATGCCCATGGAATAAATGTCTGTTCTAAAAGTTATTTCGCCCCGCTCGCCCATAAGCTGTTCAGGAGCTGCATACGAAAGGGTTCCCATGAATGACTTGTCTTTTGTTAAATCGCTTGTTCCTGATTGTTTAACTAATCCAAAGTCTATAAGTTTTAAATTGTCATCGTTTATTACTAATATATTCGAAGATTTAATGTCGCGGTGAATAATGCCGTTTTTATGCGCTTCAGCAAGTGCAGATACCGCAGTGGTCAGCAATTTTCTTACTTTCTTAGGGTAAATCTGATCTTCGGTAAGTTTTTCGATATGGTCGTGTAAAAAAAACTGACCACTAATGTCGTTTTCTTTTATATAACCCGCTAATCTTAAGTCTTCAGGGTTTGTGCCCGAATTGTGAATGTAATTATAGCGGCTTATAAAATCTTTTAATGACCATCCGTTAACGTATTCCATAACAAAAAAAGGCCGGTTTTCATATTCTCCGTAGCTATAAATTTTTATGATGCCCTTGTGGTCAAGGTTTGCTATGGCAGAAGCTTCCCTTAAAAAACGCGTTTTGCCGGTGCTGTTTTGCCCGGGCTGATGCATAATTTTAATGGCTACGTTTCTTGATAAAATTTCGTCTATGCCTTTGTAAACGGTTCCCATGCCTCCGGAACCAATTTCTTTAAGAACTTTGCAGCCATTAATTATGGTCCCGGGCAAAATACTCGGTGTGCTCATCTCTTTTGTCCTCGTTTGATTGTGTCGGGGGCGCCAAAAAACTCTCTGGGATGATAGAATTTAAAGTCTTTATGCGTTTTTGCAATGTTTTCAGCAAACAGTCTGTCGGTATTTGAATGGTCTGTGCCCGGCTTGCCGTTCGGCTGTATGTCTACTTTTCTTTTGTATGCGGCGTCTCCGACCATGAAACTGTTGTTCCAGTCAAGAGTTAGTCCTGATTCTTTTAATTTCTGTTCAAGCAATAAAGCCATGCCCGTGTTTGGCTTGCGATGATCATCATAGTTTTCTGCAAAGTCGTAATAATTAAAAAATATGCCTTGAGAAGCAAAATATTCTATGGTTGCGTGCATAGATTCGATAACTTCATTCTCAGTTATGAATCCAAGCTTTATACCGGCTTGGTTTGAAACAATTGCCAGAAGATATTTCTTCTGAGCTGTCTCAAAAAGCTTTGCTGTGCAATGTTTATATATTTCTGTGTCCTTGGCTCCGTGGGGCGAAGGTTTACCGGATTTTGATGTTCTTAAAGTTTGGTCTGCATCAAAAAAAGCAACGCACACATTTTTGCCAAAACTGTCTTTAAACTGCTTTGGCAAAATAAGTGTGCGTCGATTCTTAGGCCAATCAGACATTATTTAGCTAAAACCTTTTTAACAAGGCTTTCGAATAGCTTAAGAGGCTCTTCGTGGCTCATTATAGCTTCTTTCCAGAATTCCTTGCTTTCTAAATCTACTTTGAGCGTTTTTTTTGCAACCTTATGTGCCATATCGCTGCCTGAATACTTCAAAAAGGCTTCATATTTGGGTAAGAAGTCTTTGCCTTCTTTTTTGAACATTCCAAAAAGACCTCTGCTTAATAGATATCCAAAAGAGTAGGGGAAATTGTAGAACGTGACTTCTGTGGCATAGAAGTGAAGCTTTGATGCCCAGAACATGGGATTTTCACCATTTTTTTCAAGCAAAGTGCCAAACTGGTTTTGCATAGCTTTGCTCATAAGTTCTTTTAACTTAGAAACGCTTACTTCGTTCTTCATGCGTTCTTCATGGAATGATTTTTCAAAGAAGAAGCGTATGGGAATATCAATTAAAAACGCAATTACATCGTTAATAGTATTGGTCACTACATTGAGTTTTTCGGCATCTTTAGTTTTCGGATTAGCCAAAATGCCATCGGCGAGCAACATTTCGCTGAACGTTGAGGCAGTTTCTGCCAATGTCATCGGGTATTCTTGAACAAAAGGTCTTGCACCATTCAGCTGATAAGAATGGAACGCGTGTCCAATTTCATGAGCTAAGGTAGAAACGTCGCTGTGGCTGCCGCCAAAAGTCATGAATACGCGTGATTCATCAATTAAAGAAGAGCCGCTGCAGAAAGCGCCGGGGCGTTTGCCCGGCCTTAGTTCTGATTCGACCCATTTGTTTTTTATTGCCATTTTGAAATAGCTTTGAAGTGCCGGATAAGCCCTGCCAAAAGCATCGTCTACTGTTTTTACGCAGTCTTCCCATGAATATCTTCCGCAGTCAGGAATATCAAGCGGAGCTTCGCAGTCATACCAGCAAAGCT
>JAQVCG010000098.1 GCA_028689875.1 Candidatus Rifleibacteriota bacterium
GAAACCGTATGGGTCCCAGGCACTGACCATGCAGGCATTGCGACACAAAATGTTGTTGAAAAAGCTTTAGCAAAAGAAAAGGTTTCGAGACACGACTTAGGTCGTGAAAAGTTTGTCGAAAAAGTCTGGGAATGGAAAGAAAAATACGGCGGAATTATTCTAAAACAGCTTCGCAAACTGGGTTGTTCATGCGATTGGACACGCGAACGCTTCACAATGGATGAAGGTTTGAGCGACGCTGTCCAAAAATCATTTATCAAACTTTATGAAGATGGGCTCATTTACAAAGGCAAATACATAATAAACTGGTGTCCCAGATGCCGAACCGCACTCTCAGACGAAGAAAAAATTCCCGAAGACACAAATGGCAGTCTTTGGTATATGCGTTACCCTCGGAAAGATAAAAAGGGTTATGTTGTAATTGCAACCACACGCCCAGAAACCATGCTTGGCGACACTGCAGTAGCTGTTAATCCTACTGATGAACGCTACAAAGACGTTATTGGTCAAAAACTGATATTACCTTTTACCGGCAGAGAAATTCCTGTTTTGGCAGATGATTATGTTGATAAATCATTTGGAACCGGTGCAGTTAAAATTACTCCTGCCCACGACCCGAACGACTTTGAACTTGGTCGTCGTCATAATCTTGAGCAGATAATAGTAATGGATGAAGCCGGTGTTATGAACGAAAATGCTTTCGAATTTGCAGGCATGGATCGTTTTGAAGCCAGAGAAGCCATAGTAAAAAGACTCGAAGAAGAAGATTTACTAGAAAAAATTGAACCGCACAGTTTGGCAGTTGGTCATTGTGAAAGATGTAAAACTATCATTGAGCCATATTTATCTGATCAGTGGTTTGTAAAAATGAAACCTCTGGCAGAAAACGCCATCAAGGCTTATAAAGATGGAACTTTGCGTTTCACTCCAAACCGGTGGGGCAATGTTTACCTTCACTGGATGGAAAATATCAGAGATTGGTGCATAAGCCGTCAGCTATGGTGGGGGCATCGCATACCTGCATACACTTGCCAAGACTGCAAAGAAATAGTTGTTTCTGCAAAAGCACCAAGCAAGTGCCCTAAGTGCTCATCTCAAAACATAATTCAAGATTCCGATGTCCTTGACACTTGGTTCTCTTCATGGCTTTGGCCGTTTTCTATTATGGGTTGGCCCGAAGACACTCAAACTCTCAAGAAATTTTATCCGACTGACACCTTGGTAACAGGGCCCGATATAATTTTCTTCTGGGTAGCCCGCATGGTTATGGCCGGTTATCATTTTGTCGGCGAATGTCCTTTTACCGATGTCTACTTCACAAGCATAGTAAGAGACATGAAGGGCCGCAAAATGAGCAAATCGCTTGGCAACAGCCCTGATCCATTAGATATAATAGAAAAATACGGTGCAGACGCTTTAAGATACACCGTAGTTTCACTTGCCCCCGTAGGGCAAGACATAAGATTTTCAGAAAACAAGGTTGAAATTGGCAGAAATTTTGCGAATAAGCTTTGGAATGCATCAAGATTTGTTTTAATGAACCTTACAGACAGCAATGCTTCAATTAAAGCACCTCTTCCGCAACTTGAAAAGCTTAATTCGGTTGACCGCTGGATATTATCGCGAATGAACTATGCTGTTGATCAGGTAAAAGCTAATCTGTCAGCAGGAAATTTCAAATTTAACGATGCGTTAAAAAATGTATATGAATTTATTTGGAATGACTTCTGCGATTGGTATATCGAAATGAGCAAATCTGTTTTATTCGGCTCTGATCTCGAGAGAAAGAGCGAAGTTCAGCAGGTATTGATTAGTTGTTTAGATACAGCCCTTCGTTTATTGCATCCGTTTATGCCTTTTGTAACCGAAGAAATATGGCAAAAACTTCCGGGAAGCGAAGGCTTTTTAATGGAACAATCTTTCCCTGAATATAACAGTAAGCTTGTTAATGTTCCTCTCGAAGAAGAAATTAATGATCTTATGTCTGCTGTACGCGTAATAAGAAATATGCGCGTTTCAGCGAATATTTCTCCTGCAAAAAAATTGAGCATAAAAGTTGTTCAGCATCAGTCTTTGAGCAACGTTTTTGCAATTCACGAAAATATGATCAAAGCTTTGGCCGGTGTTGAAAGGCTTGAAACCGTTAACACAAAGCCTACAGGGCATTTAATAGGCTTAATGGGTTCAACTGAAATTTGTCTTGATTTGGCAGGAATAATCGATATTCAAACTGAGTTATTACGTATCGAAAAAGAAATTGACAACACTGAAAAGAACATGGCCAAAATATCAGGCAAGCTTGAAAATGAATCATTCGTTAGCCGTGCGCCGTCTGATGTTGTCGAAAAGATACGCACAGATGTCGAAGGCTATAAAGAACAATTGGCAAAGCTACAAGAATATCAAAAAGAACTCAGGAGTCTCTGAAAGTGAAATTTAGCGCCACCCCCAAAGAACAGCTTGAAATAGTATCAACCGGCGTAGCAGACATTGTTTCCCGCGATGAATTACTTAAAAAGCTTGAAAAATCATACGAAACCAACACTCCTCTTACTATAAAATTGGGTGCAGACCCTTCTGCGCCTGATATACACCTTGGGCATACGGTCGTATTGCAAAAGATGCGTCAATTTCAATCATTGGGCCATCAGGTTGTTTTTTTGATCGGCGACTTCACCGGCCGAATAGGTGACCCGACCGGCAAGAAAAAAACCAGACCGGCTCTTTCCGAAGAAGAAATCCGACTAAATGCGGAAACCTACAAAGCACAAGTTGGTAAAATATTAGATTTAGATAAAGCAAAGGTTGTATTTAACTCCGAATGGCTGGAAAAAATGACCTTTGCTGACGTTTTGAAGCTTTCTGCACAATATACCGTTGCGCGAATGCTAGAACGAGACGACTTTGAAAAACGTTTCAAAAGCCAAACCCCCATAAGCGTTGTTGAATTCATGTATCCGCTAATGCAAGGATATGATTCAGTTGCTCTTCATGCAGATGTTGAACTTGGCGGGCAGGACCAAACATTTAACCTGCTTGTTGGGCGTGAGCTTCAACGGTCATACGGACAAGCTCCACAAGTTACAATTACCATGCCGATCTTAGAAGGGCTTGACGGCAAAGAAAAGATGTCAAAAAGTCTTGGCAACTACGTGGGAATAAATGACGAACCGGGTCAGATGTATGGAAAAATCTTATCTATACCTGATGAGCTAATGATAAAATATTATGAACTTTTGACAGATTTATCTGTTCCTGAACTTAAGGAAATAAAAGAGGAAATACCTAATAAACCTAAAGAAGTCAAAATGAGGCTCGCAAGACAAATCACCGCCCAGTATCATGGAAGTGAAGCCGCCAATAATGCAGAAGCTGAGTTTGAAAAAATCTTTGGAAAAACAGGTGATGGGTTGCCTGAAAACATTGAGGAGGTAGAACTTTCCGCACCTGCGGAAGGAGTAACCTTACAAAAGCTTTTGACTATTACCGAATTAGCTCCAAGCGGAGGCGAAGCAAGACGTTTGCTTCAACAAGGCGGAATAAAGGTAAATCAGGTCAAAGAAACAAATGGACAAAAAACCTATAATTCAGGCGACGAACTGATTGTTCAAGCCGGGAAAAGAAACTTTAAAAAGATTATATTGAAATAAGTCGTTTCACATAAACGCACAGGAGAAAATATGTCCAACATGATTCAGCTTAAGTTGCCCGATGGAAATATCATAGAGATTGAATCAGGCTCAACAATTTTGGATGCAGCAAGTAAAATTGGTGCCGGGCTTGCGAAAGCAACTCTCGCAGGAAAAATAAATGGTCAGCTGTTAGATTTAAGAACACCTCTAACCGCATCAGGAGACCTTGAAATAGTAACTTCAAAGTCTGCAGAAGCCAATGAAGTTTGTCGCCATTCAATGGCACATATAATGGCCGAAGCAGTTTTAAAAATGTTCCCCGAAGCTCAATTCGGTATTGGGCCGGCTATCGAAGATGGTTTTTACTATGACTTTTTGTTACCGAGAGCACTTACATCTCAAGATCTTGAGTCAATCGAACAAGAAATGGAAAAAACCATTAAAAGCAAGTTGCCTTTCATAAGAAAAGAGCTGAGCAAAAGTGAAGCAATTGATTTATTCAAAAAGACAAATCAGCCATTCAAGCTTGAACTAATTGAAGAATTAGAAGATCAAGTAATTACAACTTTCACTCATGGCTTATTTACCGACCTATGCCGCGGCCCTCACGTGCCTGATACCGGTGCTGTAAAACACTTTAAATTATTAAGTGTCGCAGGTGCTTATTGGCGTGGGGACGAAAAACGCCCTATGCTTCAAAGAATCTACGGAACGGCATTTTCATCAAAAGATGATTTAAAAGCCCATCTAGACCGACTTGAAGAGGCAAAAAAACGCGATCACCGAAGACTCGGTAAAGATCTTGATCTATTTTCTACTCAAGAAGATGTCGGCCCCGGACTTGTATTCTGGCATCCTAACGGAGCGAGAATAAGACATGCAATCGAAACTTTCTGGAAAGCACAGCACTATAAGAATGGGTATGAACTTCTTTATACCCCTCACATAGGACAAAGTTGGTTGTGGGAAACCAGCGGTCACTTAAAATGTTACAAAGATGCCATGTATAATCCCATGGAAATAGATGGCAGCAACTATTATATAAAGCCCATGAACTGTCCGTTCCATATCATGGTTTATAAGTCTCAAATGCGCTCTTATCGTGATCTTCCTTTAAGATGGGCTGAGCTTGGAACCGTTTACAGATATGAAAAGAGCGGTGTATTGCATGGTTGCATGCGCGTAAGAGGCTTCACTCAAGATGACGCTCACATATTCTGCACTCCCGAACAAATGGCAGATGAAGTCAGAGAAGTATTAAGATTCAGCTTAAAACTATGGAAAGCATTCGGTTTTTCAAGTATTAAAGCTTATCTTGCCACAAGACCTGAAAAAGCAGTGGGCCACGATGACGAACGTTGGGAAAAAGCAACCGAATCCATGCGTCAGGCAATTATTGCAGAAGGCATTGACTGGGAAGTAGACGAAGGTGGCGGAGCTTTTTATGGTCCGAAGATAGACCTAAAAGTCAAAGACGCTATCGGCCGTGAATGGCAGATGACTACTGTTCAATTCGACTGGAACCTTCCTGAATTGTTTGAAATGACTTATGTAGGCGCCGATGGAAACAAGCATCGTCCGTATATGATCCACCGAGCCTTATTAGGATCATTAGAAAGATTCTTCGGCGTATTAATCGAACACTATGCCGGAGCAATGCCTCTTTGGTTGGCTCCAGTTCAGGCAGTTATTCTACCTATAACTGAAAAACACGGAGAATATGCACAAAAGGTTTATGACACCTTGCGCTCAAAATTTATACGTTGTAACATGGATAACAGAAACGACAAAATTGGGTATAGAATCCGCCAAGCACAGCTTCAAAAGATTCCTTTTATGATAGTATTAGGTGATCAAGAGGCAGAAAACGGCACTATAACAGTTCGACTTAGAAACGGTGA
>JAQVCG010000099.1 GCA_028689875.1 Candidatus Rifleibacteriota bacterium
ATTTGCCGGGCTTGCCGTTGTTGTTCTGGAGATCCCAGACTATGACTCTGGCGAGTAGGCGAGCATTCTTGTCGCGCTTTTCATAGGTTGCTGTGATGTTAACCTGAGTGTCCATTGAATAGCTGATGTTAGAATTTGAAGTGCGTTTGAAGTTAGTGATTTCACTTGAGTCTGCAACGATTTCGTTCATCAGCATACCCATAGTTCTGAGAGAAATTTGAGTTTCTTTCTGGAACTGGCTGGCTTGTTCAGATTCACCGGACTGAGTTGCTTCTTCAGATTGTTCAGTCTGTGAAGATTCTTGAGAGGTCTGTGAAGACTGTTCTGATTGTGAAGATTCTTGAGAAGTCTGTTCAGATTCTTGAGACTGGTCAGCAGGCATTGATTCATCGGGAAGTTCCGGAAGCACGGGGTCTTCAGGAGCCTGTTCATTGCCGGGCATTGCTTCGTCGCCGGGAGCTGCTTCATCGCTTCCAACGGGAGCTGCTTCATCGCTGCTGCCGGGTATTCCTTCTTCGCCGGGAAGTTCAGGAAGCACAGGATCTTCAGGGGCTGGTTCGCTGGGCATTGCTTCATCGCTAGTTCCGGGCATTGCTTCATCGTTGCCGCCTGGTAATGCTTCATCGCTGCCGCCGGGCATTGATTCGTCACCGCCTGGGAATCCGGGTTCATCGCCTACCGGAGGTAAAGGATCTCCGCTTTGTCCGGGATAATTGCCCTGACCAGGATGATTTGAGCCGGGTTTGGTATTGGTTTCGAGTTTTCTCCAGTGACCTTTTACCCATTTGCCGTTTTTATCATAATGGCCGCATACCCAGGTTTTATTCTTCTTGCCGGTGAGCTTTTGTTTTGCCCATACTGCGCTGTCGTGTATTGCATTGCTAATTTTAGCTCCACCGGTTTTGATTGCTTTGCCGGTTTTTATAGCAGCGTTTTTAATTGCTTTGCCGGTTTTTACGGCAGCATTTTTAATCGCTTTGCCCGTCTTTTGGGCCGCTGTTTTAATAGCTTTAGCAGCTTTTTGGCTGGCTTTCTTAATTGCAGCACCAACTTTACAGAAGAATCCTTGTTTTTGTTTGCCATACTTCTGGCTTCCATTGCCTGCATAGGCATCAGCCGAGAACAGCATAGCGAACACTGTTACTAATGCGATAATTTTGCTCAAAGGCTTAGACATCTGATTACGCCTCCATACTAATAATTAATAAACACGCGAGTGATACTGCAATAAGTGTACCAACCTCAAAAACGTCTACATTTACTAAGTTTAATGATTTTTTGCCTAAATGGCAACAGATATTTACAAAAATTCAGCACTTAAAGTGCTAGATTTTCAGCAATCTATGTACAGGCCATTATTTTTTGAACAATTTATTTAATCCCTTTTTCAATTTTTCTTCCAACTTTTTCTTCTCTGCATCGATTTTTTTATTTAAATCTTCACTTTTGCTTTCGGTTGCCTTAACCTCGGCAGCTTTTGCGTCGGCCGGCTTTGCAGGCGTTTTTGAGGAAACACCGGGCAAGCCAAGTTTGTTCGTTAGCTTTTGCAGTTCTTTGTTGATAAGTGCTTTGCTTTTTTCTTCTAAGGCTTGTTTAAGCATTTTGTCTATTGGCATATCCAGCTCAGGCGACATTAAGGTTCCTTTAATTTTAATTGGTATTTCTAACTGCTTATTATCACCGATAAGCTGTTTTAATGTGGGATCTTTTAAGCTGACCTCACGTTTTAAATTTATTTTGCTTGTTCCGTTTATTGTTGCATCTAAGCCGATAGAGCCACTAAACGAGATGTTGCCTTCTGAAATGTTTGCTAATGCGTTGTCAGAAATAATTCTCCCGTTTTCGAGTCTGTAGTTGCCTGAAACATTTTCTATCACGCCGGAAGCAAATTTTGCTTCTTTAAATTTGTTTGCAATTTGAGATATTATCGGCGGCGAGTTATAGGTGCCTTTTGGCATCGAAATGTTGGCTGTTCCTGTTAGGCTGGAGAGACCCAGTGTGTTACCTCGGGCACTAAATGCTCCTTTTAAGCCGCCTGCAATCATGTTTGCATATTTCTTGTCGAGATTTTGCGTTAAAAATTCTTCGGTTTTGATCATATCTATATTTGTTTGAAAGTCGAAAGATATGGGGTCAGATGCTATGTATGCGTTTCCTTTTGCATAGATGTTACCGCCAAAAATCTCCATTGATGCGGTTGATACTGTAAATACGTCGTTTTGATATACGCAAACTGCTTTAAGATTTTTATAAGGGAATTTGAATATGCTTTTATTTTCTGTGAGCGTAGCATTGGCAGTGCCCTCGAAGGCCTGTGCTTCACAATTAACTTTAATTTTTTCAAGCGGACCTGTTATTGTGCCAGTTCCTTTGCCGTTGCCTCTTACTTCATAACCAGAACCTGTGAGGAAAAATCCTGCGGCATCTGTTACGTCGAGGGGCTCAACGGTGAAAGCAAAGTTTGTCATAAATTTACTGAAATCGGTGATTTTGCCGTTAACCGTTGCTTTTGAAGTGCCCCAGTAGGCCGAAAGATTTTTGCATGTTATGTCAGAGAGCGTAAATTCTATTGGTCCGTTTATCTTCTCTATTGGTCTGAGCGTAGCAGGGTGTTTAAATGTTGCATCTTTTAAGGTTGCAACCCCGTTTAACACCGGATTGTCAGTGGTTCCTGATATTTTTATTTTAATATCAGAATTTCCGATGGCATCTATTGCTTTTACGCTTTCGGGCAGTATAGGTTTTAATGTAGTGAGCGTTTCGCCGATGTTAGCCGCAATATCTAATGAAGTGTCGAATGCAATTTTTTCGCCTAAGCTTACATTGCCCGAAACTGATGCGCTTGTTTTGCCAAAATTTGCAACCAACTTGTCTGTTTCGATTTGTTTAAGTGAGAATTTAAGCAATCCGCTAATGTCTGTGAGTTTTTCGGGTAAAATTTTGTGTTTAAGGTTAGTTTTATTAAGGTTCACAGTTCCTTTTATTTGAGGGTCACTGATTTTGCCTGATGCTTCAATATTAAGCGCTGCAAGGCCGGCTATATCAATACTTTTAACTTCTTCATTCTTGGGCTGTATTTGAGCCATTAATGGCAATGCTATATCTTTCCATGTTTTTTCGAGCTGCAAAGACGAATCTGCATTTGCCTTGAAAGTGCTGTCTTTGATGCTAAACGAGAAGTTAGGAATATTTATTTTTTGATCTGCAGTCAAGATTTCAGCGCCAACCACATTTATTTTGTTTCCATCAAATGAAATAGGTGCTTTTTGAATTTGTATTTTTTGCGGGAACATTGGAGTTTTAAAGTGAACTTTATCCGGTATAATGTTCGCAAGGTAAGCTATTATAGAGTTTGGTTTGAATTCAGCTTCGACACTGGCTGCTAATTTGCCGTTTAAAATTTCGAATTGGTATTCTTGGGGAACGAACGGAGCAGCGAATTGGGTTAAGAACATCGCATCTGTCGATTTAAGCTGCGCATCGATTTTCCCTAAAACAGGACTTAATGAACTAAAATCTGCGTTTGCGGTAATAAGAATATTTGGTTTAGCGCTGATTTTTACGTCGTTTAGTTTGAGAGTGTTTTGCGCGAAGTTGTAATTGACAAAGGCTTGAGAGGTTAGGTCAGAGAGCTTGTTAATGTCGATTTTTGCAGCGTATTCATTTGGAATTGCTTCTTTGATTTTGTCGAGTTTAATGACCTGAATATTGGCATTGGCGGCTAATGTGTCGGGCCATTCGATGTTGCCGTTGAGTCTGAGTGCTGCTATGTCTTTAACTTCAGCGTCTAAGTAAATCGGAATTTCCTTAGAGAGCATCGAAGAAGAAATTTGTGCTTTGTTGAGTTTTATGCTGTAGTTTTGAGCTTTGGGCACGTCTTTGTAAAACACGTTAATATCGGAGATTTCAATGCTTTTAAAGGGAATTTCGACTTGTGTGAGGTCGATTTTTTTGTTTTGAGACTGCGGTTCACTTTTATTGTCTTTGGGTTCGTCTTTTTTGCTCAGAGAAGTTTTTTTGGTGAAATCGTTTGTGGAAGAAGCTATTTCGAGCTTATCGATGAAGAATTTGCCCTTAATCGCGGCGAAGAAGTCGGGTCTGACAGAAATTGTTTCTGTGTGCGAGATCAGGGTAATTTCGGGGGTGTCGGTGGCAATTTTTGTGTTAATTAGGTTAATTGTTGGAAAAGATATTGCGATTTTTTCGAAGCTGACCTGCATGCCGGTTGCTTTTGTAAGCTCTTTATTGATTAGTTTTTCGAGATTGCCGTCTGTGGTGAGTTTGTGAAAAACGTAAAATGCGGCGCCTGCAGCGACTAGGGCGGCGATTGAGGTTGCGACGATTGCAATTTTTATATAGTAAAAGAAGCCTTTTTTGGGCTTATCGGGCATGTCATTGGTGGTTTCATTGACGTTTTCATTGGTTTGTGTCATATGTTTCTCCGATGTTTTTTATTTTCCTATTTACGGTAACACATTTTAATTTTAATGTACAGAGAGATATTATGAGCCGCATGGGGTTAGTGCTTGCGGTGTCGAACTTTGAGGCGGGGTCACTAGGCTCATAAAATCAGCTGAGTCTTTCGGCTCGCACGCCTGCTTTCGCAGGATGTTGTGGCCCTCGCCCCAATATTCGCT
Organism: Candidatus Rifleibacteriota bacterium; assembly: GCA_028689875.1. Lineage (GTDB taxonomy): Bacteria > Muiribacteriota > Ozemobacteria > Ozemobacterales > Ozemobacteraceae > MWDD01. The sequence continues at coordinate 4,638 of JAQVCG010000099.1, forward strand.
TCTGTTCACCTTTCTTAGGGTTCGCCGCGATTTAACAGTCGTAACAGACCATTTATCGAAAATTGGTGATTATTTGTGAGTTAGTTTCAGTATAGTTTGGTAGTAGTCAGAGGGGTTAGGATTGATAGGGAATAAATAGTAGGGGATTTTTGTTTTAAAATTTAATCAATTTGTTGACTTTTGATTAAATATGTTGTACAAAACAAGTATGAATAATTGTTTGTTTTGTAAAATAGTCGATGGCTCTGTACCTGCTGAAGTTGTTTATAGAGATAAAAGCGTCGTTGCTTTCAAAGATATAAACCCTCAGGCGCCGGTTCATTTGATTGTCATACCAACGAAACACTTGAGCGGAGTGTCAGATTCTTCTGTTACAGAAGGCGACACCTTGAACAGGCTTTTTAAGGTTGTGGCAGATCTGGCAGAGAGAAACGGTTGCGAAAAAGGTTACAGGGTTGTAAGTAATTGTGGAGAGGACGGCGGTCAGACGGTCCCGCACTTGCATTTCCATTTGTTGGGTAAGCGCCATCTCAATTGGCCTCCGGGTTAATTATGTTCGTCTGTTACAGCAATGTCGAAGCAATCAGTTACAATATTAACGAACTAATGAGGTTATCCCTCTGATTAAAAAATCGGAAGGGGGTGAATTGAATGGCAGAAGTAAGAGTACTCAAAGATGAACCACTTGAAAAGGCGTTAAAGCGTTTTCAAAAGAAGTGTCAAGAAGCCGGAATCGTTAAGGAAATCAAACGCCGCAGAGCTTATGAAAAACCTAGCGAAAAACAAAAGCGTAAAGCTGCAGAAGCAAGACGGAAGCAGAGACGCCGCCGATAATCTTTTTGGCGATTTTAACA
>JAQVCG010000100.1 GCA_028689875.1 Candidatus Rifleibacteriota bacterium
GCACTAAAGAAGGAAAACGGAGGTCATGACAATGACAAACACATATTTTTTCACCTCTGAATCAGTAACCGAAGGGCATCCTGATAAGGTTGCCGATCAAATTTCCGATGCAGTACTTGACGCTATTCTTGAAAATGATCCCATGGGCAGAGTTGCCTGCGAAACAGCAGTAACAACAGGACTTGCCATGGTTATGGGCGAAATAACCACCAAATGTTATGTAGATGTGCAGAGCATCGCAAGAAAAGTTCTTACCGAAATCGGTTATACAAACTCTGATTACGGTATCGACGGCAAAAGCTGCGGCATTATCGTAACCTTAGACGAACAGTCACCCGACATCGCTCAGGGCGTTAACCACGCTAAAGACAGCGAAGGCAGCGACGAAGAACTTAATGTTGGAGCCGGCGACCAAGGCATGATGGTTGGCTTTGCATGCAATGAAACTCCTGCTTACATGCCTACTCCCATTTACTATGCTCACAAAATGTGCAAAAAATTGGCAGATGCAAGAAAAAGTAAAGAAATCAGCTATTTGCGCCCTGACGGAAAAGGGCAAGTGACGGTCGAATACAAAGACGGAAAGGCGCTTCGCATAGCATCGGTTGTACTTTCGACACAACATGACCCAGATGTCACCCACGAACAAATCGAAAAAGATTTGATCGAAAAAGTTGTAAAAAAAGTAATGCCGGCTGAACTTATAGACGCTAACACCGAATTTTACATTAACCCCACCGGCAGATTTGTTGTGGGCGGACCACAGGGCGATTCCGGTTTGACCGGGCGCAAAATCATAGTAGACACCTACGGCGGAATGGCTGCACATGGCGGCGGCGCGTTTTCGGGCAAAGACCCCACCAAGGTTGACCGCTCGGGCGCTTATATGGGCAGATACATTGCGAAAAACCTTGTTGCAGCGGGCGTAGCTGACCAGATTGAGTTGCAGATTGCTTATGCAATAGGCGTTGCCAAACCGATGTCTGTGCACGTAAATGCCAAGGGTACTGAAAAAATACCCACAGAAAAGATTGCTGAAATCATCATGAAGGTATTTGATCTGAGACCGGGCGCCATTATCAAGAATTTAGGCTTGAGAAAACCTATTTACAGACAAACAGCCTCTTATGGGCACTTTGGAAGAGACGACCTCAACCTTCCATGGGAAAAACTTGATAAGGTCGATGCAATCAAGAAATTGATGTAATTCGAAAAGAAAATAGAGTTAAGAGCGATAATTTCGTTCTTAACTCTTTTGATTTATGCACAGATTTTTATTTGTAACACTTGTTTTTTTATTTTGCTTAAGCAAAGCTTTTGGTGCGGCTTTGCCTGTTTTGGTTTACCATCATATCCAAGAAAAAGTTACATCTGACGTGTCTTGCACTCCCGAAGATTTTGAAGCACAAATAAAGGCTATGAAAGATGCGGGATTTACGGCTTTATCACTGGCTGAAACCGCAGAATTTTTGTCGGGCGGGTTAAAAGACATCGAAAAGCCGGTTTTAATAACATTTGACGATGGCTACGAAAGTCTTTATGAATATGCTTACCCGACAGCAAAAAAACATGAAGTTAAAATGACAATTTTTGTCATAACTGCGCGATTAGGCAAGAAACCGCAATTTACGAAATATTTAAGCCGAGAGCAAATTAAAGAAATGCACGATTCCGGATATTTTGAGTTTGGCTCTCACACGCATGACCTGCACACCGACACAATAAGAATATTTGAAGCTTTTAAAATATCCGACAGCTCAAATCCGGTTATAGATTTGGTTAAAAAAGATTTAAAAAAGTCTGCAGAGACCATAAGAACTATTATAGGCAGTGCACCTGTAGCTTTGGCTTGGCCGTATGGCAAATTTAACGCACACTTTACCGAAGCGGCTGTAGAAAATGGCTTTAAAATACATTTTACAAGCATACCAGGAACCAACAAAGCAGATTCAGGGCTTTTTGGAGTAAAAAGAATTCCTGTAACGGCACGAGATACGGTGTTTTCTGTTTTAAAAAAACTCGGGCACCGATAAATTAAAATCTGCCGAGTAGAAGCTCGCCATTGAATGCAACTCCTTCAAGGCGCACACCTTTTGTGTTGGTAAAAGTGTATCCAAGGGCGAATTCTAAGACAATGTGCCGACCTAAAGGAAGAACACCCACAATTTGAGGTTCACAAAAGCCAAATGAAGAGCTTTTAAGGCTTCTTGAAGATGCCCTGCTTGTGTAGTCGTAGTTGCCGATGCCGCATGTAACGCGCCATCTCACTCTCGGGTCTTCACGAAAGGAATCTTCAATTGTGGCACCGGTCATTTTGAGTTCAAGCTTGTATGCTTCGCCTTTAATACTGCCCATACCGTACATTATTCCGAATTGGGGATCGTTTATTCTTCCGAGATATGCGCGGGCACCGAATATACCCATGTCGCCTTCAAAATCATCGAGGCCTTTAGCATGCTTGTATTTTATAACCGGGCCAATGCCGTAAACGAAAGCTTCGCTTTCTTTGGGTTCTGTATCCATTATAAGGATAGGGCCGCTAATGCAGTAGACGGGCAGCGACACAAAAACAAGAAAAACGGCCAAAAGTAAACGGGTAAGAAGTTTCATAGTTTTAAATGTTTCCGCGTAAAATATCTATTGTAGCTTTGGCCTTTTGCACGTTTTCGTCGTTAGGAGCGTCTGCAAGGGCTATGGCAATGTGGTAGTCTGCTTTTGCGGTGTTTCCGTATAGGTCATAAGCTAAAGCCAGCATTGCGCGGGCACCCGGAGCGGTTACATAGACACTTTGGTATTTTTCCCTTATGACATCTCCGTTCCAAGAAGGTTCAGCGAGAAGAGTTTCGATTATGTTAATCGCAATATTTAGGTTTGCCGAGTCATTTGAAGTGTCGCTACCGCTGACTACGAGCTGAATCAAAGCAAGTGCATATCCAAGTTTAGATTCATTTGTAACAACAGGGTCTGCATCGGCGCCGGGAGTCATATTTGAAGCTTGCTTCAGGTCAGGAATTGCGGCGATAGTTCCGCCACCTTGGTCGACGGGGAGTTTTGCTTTTGCCCAGCCTCTGCCGGAATAAGCTTCTTGCTTTTGCGCTGCGGTGGCCGATGAATCGTATATTACGGTTGTATAGGCTTGCACAGCGGCAATGTAGTTGCTTTCGAGCATTTTGTCGCTACCGTTTTTGATGGCTTGCTCGGGCGTGAGCGAGGTATCGGTGTCAGTGCCAGTGCCGGTTGAGGTGCCGGTGGCTGTAGTTGTGCCTGTGCCAGTGCCGGTTATATATGGGCCGAAAGGATTTTCGCCGGGAAGTGTCTGACGGCCGCTGCCGCTATCGCCGCAGCCGACGAGGCCGGCAGTGATTATTGTTATAAATGCAATCAGGTAGCCGAGCATATTTTTATATTTAAAGTTCATTTGTTACCTCAAGACTGCCAGTTTAAGTGTTTTCTTAAACTTTATAGCGGGATTATTGGGGTCTTTTATTTCAACTTTTGCGAAGTAAACGCCGTTTGCGACGCGTTTGCCTTTGCCGTTAAGCATATCCCATCTGAAATCGTATGTTGTATCGATTTTTCGAGGTGCAGAGTCGATTGTTCTGACACGGTGACCGGCCACATCATAGATTTTTATTTTTACGTTGTCTTCGGTAATATCGGAACGATTGGTGATAAACCTTATATTCATATAATTTCCGCGAGCGGGATTCGGGTATTGAACTATTTGGGTAACTTTAAGTTCTTTAACCACTTCGAATCGCAATTGGGGTGATGCAACCTTGTTGCCGGTTCTGTCGCCACCCTTAATTTCGATTGTGTGTGCGCCACCTTCTAAGGGGGTTAATGGCACAAAGACAAAGTTGCCGTCGTCGTTGCAAGTAAACTTTTGTGTAAGTTTTCCGTCTATAACGGCTTCGAGGGCATAGAGGTCGACTCCGGAGCCTGCGTCAATGATATTGCCGCAAAATTCGGGGCGCGATGTGGTGAAAGGCACTGTTAAATCGAGTTTTTCGTCAAGAGTCAGGGTTGGGGCCGCCATATCCCGCATGATTGCAAACACTTGGGTTGACCTTATGCGTGCGGCGTAAGCGTTGTCGGCGTTTTTATAGGCGCTGACGAATTTCCAGGTATTGCCGCTTTGGTAGAAGAGGCCGACACCGATAGTCGTTGTTGCAACAGGTGATTTAATTGCTACGTCAAAGCCAGACGCAACATTTTCTGCGGGCACTGTCACTTCGTAAGCGGGAGAAATCGGAACCAGCTCAGCACTGTTACTCAGCTCTTGTTTAGAGGGACGCAGTGAAGAAGCGCGCAGACCGGTGCCGACAAGATACTCGTCCTGCAGAGAGCTGCGAATGGTTTGATCGGCTTCGTTTTCTTTTTCCAGTAAACGTTCTAAAAGTCTTATGTCAGAATCGGCTTTAAGACTGTCGACTTTAAAGCTCAAGCGCACAGATTTGTCGTCTGAGAGAATTTCTGAGGCAACGTTTGCACGAACACTTCCGACAAAGAATTGAATTGAGGAGGTGCCAATGTTGTTAGAGAGATCAGATGCTGTGACTTTTAAATTGCCGAATTTGCTTCTGTTAGACTGAACAGAGACTGAAGCCATGTAGGCCATCGGATTAGTCGGGTGGGCTTTCATGGTTATGGCCGCTGTTGAGTAGCCGGTTTGTTCGACATATAGTGTCGGAGGCGCTATAAGGGTTTCGTTAGTGGTTGCAACCACGATCAAATCGCGTGCGTTCATCGGGTTAGAGAAGGCAGAAACTTTAATAGTTGGGGCGGTCAGGTCGCGGCCGCTGAGGATGTGAGGTGTCGAAGAACCTAAGTTGCCAAAGAGGTCGCGCGAGAGAGGCGCAGAGACTTTGTAAGTTGCGCTATTTAGGAGGTCTTCGGCGAAAGTCAGCAAGATAGAGGTTTCGGTTTTGTAAGTTGCCGTGTTAACAGTAATAGAGGTTGTCACGCCATTTAAGGTTTTAGTGGCACTAAAGGCTGTTGGCACATTGCTTACAGAGTCGGTTTTGACAGGCTCATTGAAGGTCACCAAAACGCTCTTAGCATCTTGGGCGTTGATGCCGGTGAATGAGTGGGCTGTAATAACAGGGCCGTCGCCGTCTGTCGTGAGCGAAATGTTGTCTGATTGAGGTGCAACACCGTAGATACTGGTGACATTAGAGATTCTGATGCCATAAACGCCGCTTTTGAACGAGGGCGAAAGCGTGAATGCAATGCTGTTTGTTTCTTTGGTTATATCGGTTGAAGCAACTGTTGTCCAAGATGCATCGTTTTCGTGCTTGTATTGCACGGTAAAGGCTGTGTCAGCAATAGGATGATTGAAGTAAATAATTGCAGAGTCAGATGCCAGCTGCTGAGCACTTGTCATTGCAAAGTCGCTTGTTACAACGTTTATTGTAGCTGTGATGTAATTACCGGACCCATCGACCGCTCTGTTGCCGGTAAAGTCGACTGCTCTCAGTGTATAA
>JAQVCG010000101.1 GCA_028689875.1 Candidatus Rifleibacteriota bacterium
GAGACTGGGTGCTCTAACTTCAAAAGTGCCTAACTCATATGTTTTACTGGGCTGAGACGTAGTTAGGGTTATTTTTTTGCTGCCTGCAGATGTGACATTAGGTATTCTTATCCTAATTTCTCTGTCGCTCCAAGATTCGGGGTTTACGTAGACTCCCTCAACATTGATTCTGCTGTTGTAAGTGCCTTGAGTATTGCCAAATCCGTCGCCGAAAATCGAAACCATTGTGCCTAATGTGCCAAAAGACGGGGATATACCGCCTAATGACGGGGAAGTGAAAGTAAAAAACGCAGTCTGCGAATTTTGAGAATATGCGCCGAACTGGATTCCAACGTTATTTGAATCAGTGTTTGTTAAAGCAGGAACATAACAGTAAAAACTTGTTGAATTATTTTTGTAGATGTTTGCTGTGGCAGAATTGCTCGGATTAGACAAATCGAAGAAAGTTACGAAATTTACGAGGCTTTCGGTGGCACTTGCAACGGTAAGTGTCAATAGAGTGCCTGTCGTTCCTTGTGACGGACTGACACTCAATATACCTGCCGAAGAGGCAGACTTAAACGTCTGAGGGCTTTCGTTTGAAGAGGTGCCGTTTACTTCGACGCGAAATCTTCCTGTCGGATTTGCTTGTAAAGTGTTGTCATATAGTCTGACTGTGATTTGATTGTTGCTCCAAGTGTTTGGCGACAATTTTTGGCTGCCGTAATAAAGATTGCTTTCGCCCCGTTCAGAACCAAAGTTGCTGCCTGTAATGGTAATCAGTGTACTACTGTCGCCGGAGTCCGGCGAGATGTAACTGATTACCGGTTTGTCGTCCAAGGCTCCTGTTTTTACAGTGCTCGAACAACCGGTAATGATCATGCCGATTATCAACAGACTCAGTAATATAATGTTTTTCATAGTATCTAAATTATATGTACCGTTTTTAAAACCGTCAATCCCTGTATCAAGGGTTTTTAGTTATATTTTGCTGCTGTTTCGTACTGTTTATGGTGGTTTCATGATGTGAGACTTTGCTATTATTCTGATTGAGCGAGTTTTGGCCGGTGCACCGCACCGGTTTTTTAGTTTTTATAAATGTTTCATGAAAATTTAGCAATGATTTAGGTATTACTTCTATCCAATATGTTGACAAAAGGGCTGAAAACATTCATTATGAACCTATGGCAAGCATTTTTTTAAAAAGTTATCAGTGGATTCTTCGTCTTGTGGTTGAGCTATTAGATGTTTTTCCTCCCAAACGAATTGAAAAAGAGGAATTTGCAATGCGCAAAGGAATCTTTATTCGAGACTTTGAACCTCACGAAGAAGGTTCTATCTGGGTTCACGGAGCTTCGTTAGGAGAGGTTATAACTTTACGTCCCTTTTTGAAGAAGTTGAGTGAAAAATACGGGCGTGAAAGAATTGTTTGCACCACTACTACAATGGATGGTTACAGGCAGCTTCTTAAAGACGAACTTTGCGGGTTCGCATCGGTTTTGCCTATAGAATTGCCCGCCTTTATTATACCTTTTATCAAAAAGATAAATCCTAAGGTGTTGCTTATAAGTGAAACAGAAATATGGCCTCTTATGCTTGCAACCCTTGCCGAGAAAAAGGTTCCATACGGCATAGTAAACTGCAGAATTAACGAAAACAGCGTTAAACTGATGAGAATTGCTTGGAGCCTATTTAAGTCAGCAATCGAAAATATTGCTTTTGCTTTTCCGCAAGAAAAACAATATATGAGACGTCTCAAAATACTTGGCATACCTGCCGAAAAACAGCGAATATTAGGCTGTTTCAAATATGATATAAGCGAAAAAATGCCTGAATTAGCAGAAATCAGAGAACAGTTTAAAATTGCACAAGACACCGCCATACTTTGTTTCGGCAGCACACACGACAACGAAGAAGCACAGATCTTCGATGCATTTTCCCCTATATTAAATGACTTGAATGCAGTTGTAATAATTGCGCCACGTCACATTAAACGGGTCGAAGAAGTGGAAGAACTGCTTAAAATGCGTGGTCTTAAATACAATAAAGTTTCTGAAGGCGTTGAAGAAGCGCAAAAAATTCTGATTGTTGACACAATGGGCGAGTTACGCAAGTTTTATGCGGTTTCGTCTCTTGCATTTGTGGGTGGAAGCCTCATTAAGCGAGGCGGTCACAACCTTATGGAACCGGCGGCTTTTAATAAGCCTATAATTAGCGGTCCGCATACTTTTAATTTCAGATACGAAATGATGGCGTTGAAAAAGGCGAATGCCGTAACCGTTGTTCATAACAGCGAAGACCTCAGAAATGTAATCTTAGATTTCATGGCAAACCCCGATAAATACCGAAAGCTTGGCGAAAATGCCGGCGCACTTTTAAAGACAATGGCGGGGGCGTCTGACAGAACCTTGTCTGCCCTGCAAGAAATGGGATACTTACCGTAATGACCGGCGAGAAGATTGTTGTTTTCAGACTTAACGCAATGGGCGATATCGTTCTTACAATACCTACTTTGCGCGCTTTGAAAAATACAGGCGCTCAAGTGCACGTGGTGGTAAATGAAAAATGGTGCGCACTTGCTCCCTTTATTCCGGCGGCGGTGCATTATTATGAGGGTGGGGTGAAACTTCTAAGCCTTGTGAGCGAGTTGCGAGCCTTAAAACCAAATAAAGTCTACGATTTGCAAGGCAAACTTTCTACGATAATAATGCGAAACCTGCTAGGCGCACCGGTAATGGGAGTTTATAAAAAGCGCACTTTGGCTGAACAAATTGTGGCGGCCACAAAACAGTTTCCTATAAAACTCAAAGACCAAAGGCCGGTATGGAAAAAATATGCGCAAGTTTGCGGTGTTGAAGCAGATTGCAGCCCGTTATTCGAGATGCCTGCCGAATACATAGACGAATGCCGCGAATTGATAAAAAAACATGATTTGATTGAAAAAGAATTTTTATTAATACATCCCGACGCTTCAAAGCCGGGTAAAGAAATACCGGATGAGCTTTTGACAAATCTCGCGCCAATGCTTGATTTGCCTGTAGCAATTGTTGGCACCGGCACTCGCGAGCTTGATGTTCCCGAAAAATACATTGATTTGCGAAATGAATTTGATTTATACCACTTGCCCGGTGTTTTAAGCTTAGCACGCGCAGTTGTATCTTCTGACTCCGGGCCGATGCATCTTGCAAGGGCAGTTGATGTGCCTCTTGTTGCGCTGTTTTTTCAGACCGATGTTTCGCTTGGGTTCGCTCCGATTCCATCTTCTAAAACCGTTGTGGTTTCGAATGAGCTTGAATGCAAGCCGTGTTCGCTTCATGGGCAAAATAAAAAATGCCCTTTAGGGCATTTTAAATGCAGAAATATTAGTGCCGAACAAGTTGATAAGGCGCTTAAATCGGTTATTAACCTTTAATTATGCTTCTTCTTCGGCAAGTTTGCGAAGATTGTCGGCTTCGGTTAAGGCAGCAATTACTTCGCCAATATCGCCTTCAATTATTTCGTTAAGCTTATAGAGAGTTAAGTTTATGCGATGATCGGTCAGGCGCTGTTGAGGAAAATTATATGTTCTTATGCGCTCTGAGCGATCGCCCGAACCTACTTGGCTTTTGCGACTGGCGGCCCTGTCTTTATCACGTTCGCTTCTTGCATGATCAAGTAAGCGCGCCTTTAATATGCGAATAGCTTTAGCTTTGTTTTTGTGCTGGCTTTTTTCGTCTTGGCAAGTCACAACAAGGCCTGTGGGAATATGAGTGACTCTCACCGCCGAGTCTGTTGTGTTGACGCTTTGTCCGCCGGGGCCTGAAGATCTGTATACATCTATTTTAAGCTCTGTTTCGTCTATATGAATGTCAACATCTTCTGCTTCGGGCAATACTGCTACTGTTGCTGCCGAAGTATGTATGCGGCCGCCCGCTTCGGTCGAAGGCACGCGCTGAACACGATGAACACCGCTTTCAAACTTGAGCTTGCCAAAAGCTCCGGTACCCTGAATGCTAAAAACAACTTCTTTGATGCCGCCTAAATCAGCCTCGCTCATGCTCATTAATTCGCATTTCCAGCCGTTGCGTTCCGCATATCTTGAATACATTCTGTATAAATCTGCGGCAAATAAGGCGGCCTCTTCGCCGCCCGTGCCTGCACGAATTTCGAAAATAGTGTTTTTGCCGTCGTCTTCGTCTTTTGGCACTAAAAGCATTTTCAGTTCTGCTTCTAATGCCTCGATTTTGGGCTCTAGCTCAGATATTTCAAGCTCTGCCATGGCGACAAGTTCTTGGTCGCTTTCGGTTTCAAGCATAAACTTGGCACCATCAAGCGACTCAAGCAACGATTTGTAGCGCATGTAAGCTTCTATCATCGGTTCCATTTCAGAACGACGTTTAGCTAACTTTTGAAATTCAGACTGATTAGATATGACTTTCGGATTCGAGAGCTTATCTGTCAGCTCTTTGAAATGGCCGTAAATAGACTCTAGCTTATCAAGCACAAATTAAAGCCTTTCGATCATTGTTTCGAGAAGTTTCAAAAAGTAAACTTCTGCTTGTGCAGCTGCTGTAATAACTTCTTCATGATTTGCTGCTGTTTCAGATTCGCCCGTTGCCAGGTTGGTTATGCAGCTGATTCCGAGAACACGCTTGATTCCGCAATGAGCGGCAACGATAACTTCAGGAACCGTCGACATACCGACCGCATCCGCGCCCAGTTTCCTAAATGCACGCAATTCGGCTGCTGTTTCATAGCTTGGTCCTGTGACAGCAATATAAATGCCTGTTTCAATTGGAGCGCCCATTTCTTTACCAACTTTTAAAGCTTCGTTGATAAGATCTTTGTTGTAAATGCCCTGAATTGGCGGGAATCTTACGCCCAAATCGCTGTCGTTAGGCCCGATTAGGGGGTTGGTGCCCATGAAGTTGATGTGGTCTGACATGAGCATGAGACTGCCCACTTTAAATGAGGGGTTCAAGCCGCCGGCCGCGTTTGTGATAATGAGGTCAACGGCTCCGATAGCCTGCATAACGCGCATTGGAAAAGTAACCGATTGCATCGGGTGACCTTCATAATAATGAAAACGACCCTGCATTGCAACCACAACTTTGCCGCCTGCTTCGCCGATGATAAGCTTGCCGGCGTGACCTTCAACGGTTGGAACCGGGAAATGGGGAATATCAGAATAAGATATGGCTGTAGCGTTCTTTAAGCCGTCGGCAAATTTGCCCAAGCCTGAACCTAATACTAAAGCAACGGTCGGTTTAGCACTGATCTTTGAAAGAATAAAATCAGCTGCTTGTTTAATTTTGGTTTTCATAATTCATTTCCTTGATTTGATTTGCGTAAAGTGTCATTAAATTAACACACAGGTAACAAGTTTGGCAACTTTGCATTTGTGTGTGAAAATATGCTATTTGAAACTGCAG
>JAQVCG010000102.1 GCA_028689875.1 Candidatus Rifleibacteriota bacterium
CCCTCGGTCTGCAATGCTGCGCTCAATGGTGCCGATAACCTCTGCACCCTCCGGCAATACGCCTGCCAACTCTACCCCTTCCCTTTTACCTTCGTTGTCACGCCTAATAATCATAAAAACTCCTTTATAAATTGATTTTCCGATATTCCCACATAAATTTATTGCTGCTCAATGCTTTAAATGCCTCGTCTCGCTGCTTTTCCGTTGCATATTTCCGCCACAAACGCCATTCGTGATAATAGCACTTCGGATAAAGGCCGTTTGACGTGTCATGATTGATTAGCCTTTTTTCAAGACCAAATAGCTTTCTCATAAGCAATCTTTCCTCTTCGGCAGCGATTTCGGCGCGAGATGCAGGGGTCGAACCTGCGCTCTATCGGTTCAAAGCCGATTGATTTACCACTAATCTAATCTCGCAAGGGCTTCGGCGGAAGATGCAAGATTTGAACTTGCGACCGCTTTCGCGATACTGGTTTAGCAAACCAGCGCATTAAACCACTCTGCCAATCTTCCAATCGCCGTCTCTCCGTGCTGTCACCGCTTCTTGCCCCTTCAAGTTTTGCTCCTTAGCGGTCAGGGAATTAACGATAAGCCTTTTCAGGCAGTCTCATTCATCAGCTTGATTAGCCATACTATCATATCGAACGGCAAAATGCAACCCTTTTTTGTGCCGATTCTGATAACGCCTTTGTTATTCACGGCTACATTGATTTTTCCGATTGCTGGCGTGTTCATAATACCGGACACAGACTTGATTTCGTGATTTCTTGGCTCAATGACATCGTGTTCGCTGTAACAATCGAGCGTGCCTGTCAGCGATACCGTCTTAACTTTGCTTTCTTTCGGATTCTTGATTTTAACGCTTTTGCATAGTTCAAAACGCGATTGTAGGTTGAATAAGTCGTTAAATTCAAACTCAATCTTTGTTGCCGTCGCAAATTCACTTGAAATATAGCTTGTCAGCAGCTTAATTGCGCCTGAATTGCCCCAAGTAAATAGAAAGTCGCCAGCCTGCACAAATTCGGCGGTTTTAATACGCTTCTTTGCTTCCATTGTTGTCATACCGTCTACGATGTTTTCGACTTCGTATGGTTCGACAAAACTGAAATAACCTCTTGCTGAGTTTTCTGCAAAGTCGCAGTCATGGAATCCCGGTTCTTGGCTCTCGATACTGAATTTAATACCATTGTCGATACTTTCTTTCGCGTTCCCAGTAAAATCAAAACAGCTCAGGCTGATTCTTCCGCTTTCAAGTTCAATTTCGTTTATCATGCAAATTCTCCTTTTATTATGCGCTCAACTGCGCTTAACTCTGCTTCAAGCTGCCGATTATATGCCTTTACAGACTCAAGCGGCCTTATTGTTAGGTAGTAATTGTTTTCGGCAATCACGCGTGTCAAATGGTTTCTTAACCTCAAAAGCTTAATCATTTTATCTGTCTTCATTAAAAAATCTTGTCTATCACCGAAATAATGTATTGCGGCGTAAGGTCAAAATCAACGTTCTTTTCTTTCATACGCCTGAATTGCTCAATCAATTCCATAAAATATAAGGAATCTACGCCGACTAACTGATCTTCGAGAGTATCAATGTCCATCAAATCAAGCTCCGATACCTGCATGCAGATTTTAAGCATTTGCCCTGCGTTTATTCTCCAGCCTCTTTCGATAAACTTTCTCATACGGAATATTGAACATACAGGGTATTTACTGCCGGTGTAAATCAGCGTTTTGTTGATAACCGCGTCATAAACCTCATTCGGTATGATTGTGCCAGTCGCGCTCGTCCAATATGCTTTTGTGTGTGCAAAATCATACGTCTCATGTATTTTATCAGGCTCACCGTAAAATCTCACGACAATCTGAATGCCATTTGATAGCGTGATTGCGTTAGTCGAAAGAAAAACAGGGAAGTATTTTCTCTTTTCTTGCTCAATTATTTCATCGGCTTTTATTTCGTCGATTTCGGTAATGTTGCTCAAAACATCACCTAATTCTTCGTCCGCCCTGACTTCTTGCGGGTCGCCGACTACGCCGTCTGAGGGAAATATAACTTTCAGTCTTTCCGGCTTGGTGTTAGCAATCATACGAGACTTCGACTCACTTAATGCGCCGATATGATAGTATTCAAGCAATTCTTTTGACGGTTCTGCGCCGTCAAGCACGAAAACTTTCTTCTTGTCTTTGTGCGCCTCATTCCACTGCTTAACATAATACTCTGCAACTTTTTTTGTCGCTTCTTTGGTCTTGAAATAGCAGTCATAATCCTTCGGCGTTTCGTTCTGAATCATACTCGGAAAGCAGCCACCGGTGATAACGATATTTTCTTTGATAAGCTTGCAAAGCTCTTTGTCTGTAATAGTTCCAAGCCAATCAGCTATCTTTTTGCCGATTATTTTATTCATTGTTTTCAACAGTGCCATTGTTTTTTTCTCCGTAGTTTTCTGTATAAATCGCGATCTGTTCAACGCTCATAGGCTCAGTATTGCCTGTCCCAAATATTACTTCACCCTCAAATATCTTGTTGCCGTCATCGTCGATGTCTTTAACTCTTACGAGTAAGCTCTTTGCGTCATCGAACAACCCTAATTCGTCGCGCATTTCGTCTGTCAGCGCGATTTCTGTCTGTATCGTTACGTTTTCCCACCTTCTCATTTTTTCTCCTTAATTCGCTTCAATATCCAGCTTCAATATCTAGATAGACACTATTCCCGTGCATTGCGAGCAGGACAGCTTCAAAAGCTTCTTTCTTCGCTTCCGCACGTTTCCGTATTTCTATTACCTGCGGGTTGTCAGACCCGTCCAAATCGAGGATGATTTTTATCTGTCTATCGGCTGCTTCCCCTATCTTAGCCATTAGCTCATATTTTCTCATTTTAAGCACCTCGTTTTTGAATTTGTGCAGTTTAACGATCTGAGCAGATCGATACCACTATTCTTCTTTAACGAAATAAAAGTCATCTTCGTTGACGTCGCCGGGAACCTCTTCATATCTCTCGATTGTGCCGTCATTCAGCTCCACAATGTAATATCTCCATCCCTTTTCCCATTCTTCTGTAATGCTTTTGACATTGTCAACATCGCAGCCAGCATAAAATAAGTGTCGTATGACTTTGTCAGGGTAAAGCTGATGAAGCTCAACCAGCAGGCCATCGAGAATCCATTGATGCAGCCCCCCGCCGATATCAAGCTCGTTACCATCAAGCTCGATATTATGTCGGGAAGTTTGCGAACTCGGTAACTGTAACCAAGCTTCCCCGGTTTTGCTATTCAATGTAAAGCCAACATAGACGCATCCGTCTATGTGATAATTCGTTTGAACTTCCAGCATAATTTTTCCCCTTTATTTTATTCCTTTTCCATTTCTGTTTCACTTTGGCCGAATGGCTCACGGATATAAGCAAGATGAGCGTCTTCATAACTTCTTGCGGTGTAGTATCCCGCAAAATGCTTCACTATGTCGCCCACTTCGACGACTGCGTAAGTGTTTTTGTTTGTTTTTGTTATTTCTACTGCGTCAGGCCCAGTCCCGAACGTCTTTTTCATATCTATTTTCCTCTTTTTTAATTTGAGCCTCAAGCTCATGTTTTTATAATAGCACGTGTAATTTTATTTTGCAAGCTATTGTTTTAATAATAATTAAATATCTTCTTGCCATTGAGTTGCAAAAACTTCGTCAGCAAGAGATACGGGTTTAGTTGCCAGGTTTTTCTGCAAAGCAATTTTTTCAATGTCTGCCACAAGCTTTGCAGAAGTTTCAACTGCAGACTGAAGGCTCTGCTTTGCGATAACCGGAGCCAAGTCAGCTTCGGTTATTTCTCTTGTGTTCATAGCCAGAGCTATTTTGCCAAGATTGTGAGCCAATCTGCGGGTCAGCTCGTTGTCTCGGCCTTCTCTAGTGAACTTCACCAAAACATCAATCATTTTGTTCAGCTTTTCCATAATTTTTCTACCTCTTTTTTAATTGTTTCGTTCGTATAATTTAAGTATAGCACAAAAAAACATAATTGCAAGCATTATTTTTTAAATATTTCTTTTACTGCTAATACTCTTGCCTGATGCAGCTTGTCGCCGAGCAGCCTGCCAGTCTTTACGCCTTGACTTATCAATACTTTACCTGTAACGGTTGCCAATACTTTTTGAACCGCTGCAACCCTAAGAGCTATTGCATTAAACAAGATTTTTTGCGCGTCAACGTCAGCGCCGCCCCTTGCCATAGAATCTATTTTCGATATTCTTACTGCATCGTCTATATCTTTTGTCGTGCCAACAAATTTTACAAGAGTAGATGCCTTCATGTTGAGAATATGCTTGACTTTCATATGATTTGCAGCAGCAGAAACGCCGGATTTTTTCATAACATTGGGTAGCCTGAGCTTATCGCAAAACATTTTGACAACATCAACGCCTAATTTATCGTGATTGTGATGACTTGGGTGTTGGTCTTTGGGTGTTGCGCCCTTGCCGAAGTCATGACACAATAACGCAAATCTGTCTATTGCGTTATCTGCTGCGTCCATAACTTTCATAGTATGATTAAATGCTGTGCCATCGTGCTTGTCCGGCACATCTAGCGCCCCGACAGCCGCAAAATGCACATCGAGCAAATCAGTGTCTTTGAGAATCTGAAAAAACACAGAGGGCTTATTGCACTTCATTACTTTTTCCAGCTCTTTGCCAACTCTCTCAGCGGTTATTTCCGCAAGCTGATTTTTCATACTTGCGATAAGAGCCATTGTTTCATCAGCAACTTTGAATCCAAATCTAGCTGCAAATCTAGCAACTCGATAAACTCTTGTCGGATCTTCTGCAAAAGCATCGGATACATGACGAATAACTCCATTTTTCAAATCCTTCATGCCGCCGAACGGGTCTATTATTTCGCCCGTTTTGATGTTCTTTGCCATAGCGTTTATGGTCAAATCGCGACGGCTCAAATCTTCTTCCACTGTTGTTTCGGCAGAAGAGTTGAAGGAAAACCCGTGATATCCTTTGCCCTCTTTTTTCTCTGTTCTTGCAAGGGCAACTTCGCAAGTTTCGCCGTCTACTTCCACCAAGAAAACGGGGAAGTCTGAACCAGCTACTTTGTCAAATGGCATGTTAGCCACTTCAACGCCAGTAACAAGGAAATCTATATCACTGGCTTCTTTTCCAAGAAGCTCATCTCTGACTGCTCCGCCGACGATATATAATTCGCCGCCGACAGATTCGATTGTTTTGATAAGCTTTTTCATAATTTACCTCTTTTTTAATTTCGTTCGTGTTCCTATGATTTAATAATAACACTATATTTTTTAAAATGCAAGCTATTTTTTTATTTATTTTCAATATCTCTTAAAAGCCTTCTCCAAGCACGTTTTGACTTTTCGTCTG
>JAQVCG010000103.1 GCA_028689875.1 Candidatus Rifleibacteriota bacterium
TGCCGACGACAAGTGACGCGGAAAATCGTTTGAGTAAAATAAAGACTATAATCATTGTAAGCCAAACAGCTGAAAACAGCGAGTTCTTCATACCCGCAACATTTACAGAAATTATCGGCTCTTGGTCGGTGGTTATTTCGAATAAGATTTCAGGGTATTGTTTCTGCAAGTGGGGCAAAATCTCTTTTACCGCGTTTATGGCGTCGACTGCAAAGCCTTTTTCAGGTTTAAGAACATTTATGGCAATGGCGTTTTTAGCGTTTCCGCGATAAATACTTCTCGGTATTTTAGAGGCTAAAGTTACTTGTGCCACATCTCTTAAAGCTATAACGCCTTTTTCGGTGGTTTTAACGGGTATAGAAAGCAGCTGGTGCTCGTTTTGTACTTCGTTAATTACTTTTACCAGCGATTCTGATGAATTGCTTTCAAGGTATCCGGCAGGTAAAGAAGTGTTTGATGCTCCGATAGTTTTTAATACGGCTACGGGTGAAATTCTGAAATTTCTGAGCTTATTAAGGTCTAACCGAATTAAAACTTCTGTTTCGTTTGCGCCGAATATGTCTGCTTTGCCGATTCCGGGGGCTCTTAGCAATTCTTCTTTAATATCATTTTCTGCAAGAATTCTTATGGCTTTAAGGTCGTAGCTAGAGTCTTTTTGGGGGCTGAGTGAGATTGTTACAACGGGTCTGTTCGCGTCGGTTATTCTAAAAAATTGCGTTTCTGCGGCAGATGGCGGAAAAGAGTTTTTAACCCTTGATACGGCATTTGTAATATCTGTCATAGCGGTTGACATGTCTGTTCCAAAGGCGAATTGTGCATTAACAGAAGATATCTCGTCTTTTGAAGTCGAGACAACTTTTGTAATGTTTGTAAGTCCCTGAAACTCTCGGTCGAGCAGAGCGGTAACTTTTCTGTTAACGTCTTCTGCCGATACGCCTTTAACCATTGTCATTGCCGTAATCTGAGGCGGCATTGTATCCGGAAAAAGGTCGATTGGCATAAAATTGTAAGAAATAATTCCGATCGAGGCAATTAAAAACCAGAATGCGATAGAAATGACCGGGTGTTTCAGCAAATGGTCAATTATTCTCATTTAACCACCTCAATATCGAACGAATCGGGCAGTCTTAAATTTTCGAGATAAGCGCCTAAGGCTACTTCGGTATCGGGTGGCAAATCTTTTGTGTCGACGCCGGTTTGGTTTTGCGAATTTACTATTATAGGCGTTACTTTAGTTCTTACAGCTTTGTTGTCGACGATTTTATAAACATAAAAGCTGTTAGAATCTAAAAAGTCTACGAACTTGGCATTATGAGGTATGCATGTTGCAAAAACTTTTTGAATAATGATTTTAACGGGTATTTGCATGTCATAAATGAGCTCTTGGGGTTTGCCGTTTATTTGCGCTTCGAGAGTAATCTGTCTTATGGGGTTTAAAGTCGGGTGAATGCGCGAAATTTTGAAACCGTAATCGTTTTCGTCGTAGAGAAGCACAGGTTGCCCCAGTTTTATTTCAAAGGCGTATTCTTGAGGTATTTCGGTTATCAAGCGTGTGACCGAGGTGTCTTCAATATTGTAAATAGGGGCTTGAACACTGATTTTATTGTTTTCTTCTTGAAATTTAGCCGAGATAATTCCATCGACAGGTGCTGTAATTTCGGTGTAGTTTTTTCTTACTTCCCATATTTTTACATCGCTGTCGGCAGCTTTAAGCTGGGCATTTACCGCTTCAGTCTGCGCTTTTTGTGCGCTAATTTGCGCTTTTAGTGCCGAAACTCTGCTTTGTGCTTCTGTGCTTTTGTTTTTAACATTGTCGTATACGGTTTGAGAGACTGCGCCTTCTTTAAGCAAACTTTGGTTGCGGTCGAGTTCTTTTTTCAGAAATTCCTGGTTCGATAAGGCAGATTCAAGCTGACTTTCTAACGCAAGTAAATTAGCTTCTGCTGCTTCAACCTGGCTTTGTGCAGTATTTTTTCGTGCCTCTGCTGCTTTAAGCTGCGCGTTTTGCTCGCGGCTGTCAATTAAGGCTATAACTTGCCCCGCTTTAACCGGGTCACCTTCTTTAAATGGCAATTTTACGATACTGCCCGCCGACTCTGATTTAACTAAAATAGTCGCGCCGCTTTTTACGGTAGCAAGCGCATTTATTGTCTTGTATATGTCTTTAGCGGTTAGTTTCAGCGTATAAACAGGCGTAGGTTTGGCAAACTCAGGCTTAGCTTCGGCAAGTTTTGCTTTAATTTTGGTTAAGCTGAAAAGCAAAATGCCGGCCATAGATATGATTGTAATAAATATTATTGCGTAAGAGGTTTTAACATATTTGTTTTTTGCTTGTTTGTTCATAATGGTCCCTTGCCAAGTTTGTCATAATTAAAATAATGTTAGTTAACGTTAACTAATTTTACTTATTCTTAAATAATAAGTCAAGCGTTTATCTACTTCTTAAACATTTGAGCGGCGGTGTCGGGGTCGGTGCCGTTAAGGCAGTCTAGAAAGACTTTGCCGTAAGAGGCTAGCTTATGTTCGCCGACTCCCTTTATTTGCAGCATTTCATCTAAGTTCTTTGGTTTTTTTTCTGCCATAGTCGTTAAAACAGAGTCTGCAAAAACCATATACGGCGGTAGTCCGAGAGTTCGGGCAATTAATAGTCTTAACCTGCGCAGCTGCTCAAAAATAGCTGTGTTCTCTGACGATAGCGGCAAAGCTATTGCCTCTTTACGTTTCAGCTTTTGTATAACAGGTTTACTGAGCTTTACGGGTTCAAGGTTTTTGCACGCATTAAGGCCGGCTTGAGTTACCTGCAAAAGCGGGTATTGGCCGTCTGTAACTGAAAGATATCCCTGTACAACAAGCTGGTCTGTCCAGTTTCTGATTGATTTTTCTGTTTCACTTTTCATCATTCCAAACACTTTGAGCGTGTGGTGGTTGTTTTCGATAATTCTGGCCTCTTGGGCGCCTTTAAGTATTTTTGTTATATAACTTGCACCGAACCTGTTTTGAGTTCGGTATACCGCGCTGATTATTTTTTGCGCATTTAAAATAGCCTCTTCTTTTGGCAATTCTTGCGTTTCATTAAGGCAAACATCACACGCATTGCAGTTGTGCTCTGCTTTTACAGTTGTTTTGCCACTATATTGAGGGTAGTCAAACCCAAAATGTTGAGTTAGCAGCCTGTGTCTGCAAATCGGCGAAACCGCGTATCTGCCGATTTCTTTAAGTTGCTTTTCAATAGCCGCTTTTCGCTGGGGCGAAATTCCCTCTTCGCGCATTGACAAATACTTATGCGTAATAATATCTGCTGATGAATAAAGCAAAACGCATTCGGCCGGTTCGCCGTCTCTGCCCGCACGTCCTGATTCTTGCTGATAGTGCTCAATCGACTTCGGAGTATTAGCGTGAATAACATACCTCACGTTCGACCTGTTTATGCCCATTCCAAAAGCTATTGTGGCGACTATAACATCAATGTTTTCGTGAATGAAATCGTTTTGTGCCGTTGCCCTGTCATTAGCACTGAGCCCTGCGTGATACGGGGCACAAGAAATCTTGGCCAGCTTTAATCCTTTGCTGATTTTTTCGACCTCTTTGCGGGTTTGTGCGTATACGATGCCCCCTTGGTTAGGGTGGTTTCTGATTATCTCTAAAATCTGCGCCATTTGGTCGTATCTGTAAAATGACCTATAAGTCAGATTGGGCCTGTCCGGGTAGCCAATCAGCTTTATCGGCTCTGCTAGCCCGAGCTGAACAACTATGTCTTGCTGAACTAGAGTGGTCGCTGTGGCTGTAAGTGCCATTTTTGGCACATTCGGATACTCGCCTAAAATTTCTTTGAGCTGTCTGTATTCGGGCCTGAACTCGTGTCCCCAGTGCGATATACAGTGCGCTTCGTCTACCGCAAAAAGTCCCGCCGACGACTTGATTATCTCTGATAAATCGCGTGTGGCAAGTCTTTCTGGGCTTATATAAAGCAGTTTTAACTCATTATTGAACAACTTTGCATAGGTAATTTTCTTTTGTTTTTCGCTAACCTGCGAATGCAAAGTTCCTGCTGAAATCCCCATTTCTTCTGCAGCCGAAACCTGGTCGTCCATTAAAGCAATTAATGGGGAAATGACAATCGTGAGTCCGATGCCGCACGCTGCCGGCAGCTGGTAACAGAGGCTTTTTCCCCCGCCCGTAGGCAATATGACAAGAGAATCCTTGCCGTCTAATGCGGCTTGGGCTGCTTCTTGCTGCAATGGGCGAAATTGGTCGTAACCCCAATATTTTTTTAGTGTTTTAAGCAGGTTGGGTTTATTCATCAAAGATGATATTATCACTTTTTGAGATTAAATCAAAGTTGGTTTTGTGGTTTATTGTCAAACCATGTGTCGTGTCGGGCTTTTGTTCGCCCTTCTCAATCGCCCGGCTTACTTTGGGCGCAAAAAAGAGTAGTTTTGGCATTTTATTATATTGAGGTGGTAGCAACTGCGGTGAACTTGAGGCGGGGGCACAGCGCTCATAAAATCGCTTGGTCTCATAACATCAGCTGCGTCTTTCGGCTCGCACGACCGGAGAACCCCCGTAACGCGCCTCAGGCGCGTGACGGAGGCCTTTTGCCCTCGTGGCAAAAGTTCCGGTCTTAGCGGCCTCTTTCGCAGGATGTTATGGCCCTCGCTCCAATATTCGCTTCTGTGCCCCACTTCTCTGCGTTCACCGCGAATTTTACAGCCGTGATTTAACTGTAAGTTTGAGAGGGAAAGTTGCAGCTTTTGGGTAGTGAGTCGCCCGGCTTACTTTTTGGGCGCAAAAAAGAGTAGTTATGGCATTTTATTATATTGAGGTGATAGCAACTGCGGTGAACTTGAGGCGGGGGCACAGCGCTCATAAAATCGCTCGGTCTCATAACATCGGCTGCGTCTTTCGGCTCGCACGACCGGAGAACCCCCGTAACGCGCCTCAGGCGCGTGACGGAGGCCTTTTGCCCTCGTGGCAAAAGTTCCGGTCTTAGCGGCCTCTTTCGCAGGATGTTATGGCCCTCGCTCCAATATTCGCTTCTGTGCCCCACTTCTCTGCGTTCACCGCGAATTCTACAGCCGTGATTTAACTGTAAGTTTGAGAGGGAAAGTTGCAGCTTTTGGGTGGGGAGTCGCCGGGCTTTTGGGTAAAAAAAATCCGGGTATTAACCCGGACTGAAAAATAAGGAGGCAAACAAATCCATAAAACACTTCGGACAAATATGATGTTTTGTTTAGCTTAAAGTTATGAACAAAGGCGGATAACAACAAACATTG
>JAQVCG010000104.1 GCA_028689875.1 Candidatus Rifleibacteriota bacterium
TTTAAAGGTAACCCGATAGGCGATAAGATCGAAACTTACCTTGAACTTAAAGGCCAAATGATGGGCGAATTTACAAACCGGATAATATATAATACTGCCGGTAATTCAGCTCCAAGTGCATATGACAATATAGATGACTATGTCAAAAGCGTGAGAGATAGCCAGTATGTTACGCCGAGCAGAATGCATATTACAAGCAAAGCTAAGTCGATGAAAGTTAGAGTGTTCTCAGGCGAGTCGGCAACAGGTATTGATGACCCGATGAATCTGTTGACTGAAGATACCGATGTGGTAGACCCATATCAGGGTATAGAAGTGTCAGGTGCAGAAGGCGGTGTTTCTTACCAGGGTGCTCTGTTAAGAACCGACAGTAATATGAATGATTGGTCAAATCGTGTTGAAGATTCGACAGAAATGGTTGCAGGACGACTTGTATGGCAGCTGCCCGAAAAGTTCAGCAAGGATTCTTTTGCTGTGGGCACAACCTTCGCTGAAAAAATATTTGATTATAAAACAAGAGGTAACTCTAATACCGTTAAGGGGGTTGACTTCAACTTTTCTACCGAAAGAGTTGGAAAAATCCAAGCTAATGCAGAGTTTTTAACTTCTGACGCCTATTTGACCGACACAGCAGACGGAGTTAAGAAAAGCCTCGAAGACAACGGTTCAAGGTTTGATATGAGCATCCAAAATGGTGGATTCACCGGAACCTTGAAACATTACGATTTTGGCAGAAACTTTAGAGCTATGATGGCACCCGTCTGGGCTTACGATGTAGGCGATTACGGCGATTATTACCCCTACGATGATTTAAAAGTTGATTCCGGCGATAACTATGGCAGAAGCGACTTCGAAGGAGAAAAACTAACCAGGTTTGCTCTTAACTATGACTTTGGCAACAAAATCTTAGCTTTTGCAAATAACCTTTCGGTTGAAGCGGCTTATTTATCAAAAACCTGGGAAACGGACCCCAATAAAGAAAAAGATACAGACGGGCACTCAGGAAGAAAATTCACTTTCCATTTAGTATCTGACTTTAACGACAACACTACTTTTAAGTATGATTATCAGAAAAAGCTTGATGCTTTTGCAGAAGAAGACGGTGAACATTCAAACAACGTTGAATTGAGCCTTAAGGTTGCAAAAAACATCAATGCTAAGGGTAAAATTTATGTAATGTCTGACCCCGACGACATATTCACCGACGATGATGGAAAAACCTATGACTATGCAGAGCGGGTGGGTTATTTTGAAATGAGTTCAGATATAAACCCAAGAGTGTTTGCTAAAGGCAGCGTCGAGCACCAAGTAGAGAACTCTAATTCCCCAAAAGAATGCACAAGGGTCGATTATATCGGAGAAGTTACATATAACCTCACACCGACTACGACACTTATCGGCGGTATTCAGCACGTAGACTTCGAAGACGGTTACACCAAAACGAATTCAAACATTGCTAACGCAATTTTGGCCGAATTGAAAAAGAACTTTACGAATAAGTTCAGAGGCAGAGCGTTTTATTCAAGAGCTATTATTGATTTTAAAGACGGTCTGACCGATTCGGTTGACCGAGAAAACCTTTATGGTGAGCTCATTTATAACGTAAGTAAAGACGCAAGCGTGCGCTTCAAGTTCGGTTATGATTACCCCGACGAATCTCGTTGGGCGGTCAGCGATTACGACAACGGACGCGATAAAGTAGATATTCACACTCAGAAGATGTTTATCTTCGAAGCAAGATCGAATTTTTAGGGGCAAACAATGAAAAAAAAGATTGTAATGATGATTCTTGCGCTGGCTGCAGTTATTTTAAATACCGGCTGCATTCAGGAAAAAACGGTTATACCTGTGTCGACAATAACGGGCAAGATTATTGTGCCCGATGGAAAAGTAGCTACGGGTGTTAAAGTGCGTGTGGCCGGTGAAGGCGACTATGCATATGCCAATGAAAAAGGTATATACGAAATAGAAATGCGCAAAGAAGGCCGCTACTTGCTGATGGCAAGAGGCGTTGATTTTGACATCAATTATGTGTGGGTTGACACAGAACTCGAAAAAACTGTAAGTGCGCCTGATATAAGGCTCAATAGCAAAATTGTGGGCGAAGCAATTTGGATGGCCAACTTAATTGATTATCCTGATGCAGATGGCTTTTCGATTAAGTCTATTAACCCGGTTTGGGGAACTCAAACCGAAAAAATGTATGATGACGGCACTCACGGCGACACATTGAGCCAAGATGGAATTTTTACATTAAGAAAAGACAACCTTGTTAGCGGCTACCAGCAATATAAAATTGTTGTGGGCGATAAAGATGAAAACGACCCAAATTCAGAGCAATCCTTAAATGGAAACTCAACTGTATATATACCCGAGTCCGCTCTTAAAACAGTTACCGGTTATATTACTAGCGCTGCGTCGACCAATGTGTATGCAAGCGTAAAAGTTGCAACAAATAAAGGCGCCAGATCGACTTTCCTTAACAGCCAAGGGCAATACAATTTTGCGGTTCAGGGCAACGGCACCGAATATCTTGTATTCAGAAGTCACAACTTCGACGTGAAGGCTATTCCTATAGATTTGTCTAAGGTTACGACATTAGACAATGGCCCGACCCAAATCGAAGCAAAAGTTGCAAAAAGAGTTAAGATGATTTGCATTAAATCAGAATTCTCTGATGCGACAGGCGCTCCGGTGGTAATGGGCGACTTCAATAACTGGCGCCAAGACCAAATGTTTGATGACGGCACCTACGGAGACGAAGTTGCAAATGACGGCATTTATACCAGAGTTTACGATAATGTTACCTATACCGGCTCTTCGACGCTTAAATATCACTTCTGCGTTAACGGAGTAGACACAGTCAGAGACCCATATGAAGAGGGAAATGACGGTACTTACTCCACGGTGACTATGCAGTTTTGATGTGTGATAAGGGGTTTTATATGTTTAAGAATAAATGCAGCTTATGGGGCTGTCTGTTAATAGCTTGTATGATAATGTTTGCCTCAGTGGCGGCTGAAAGCGCAGAAAACACCGATAAAAGCGAATTGCTTTACATACAAGACAATATAGGTGATGACAAAGGTCCGGGGTATTATCAATATCCCCTTGATAGAAGACTCAAAAGAGGAACCTTCGACATTAAGAGTTTCAAAGTAAAAGATGATGGCAATATTATTACTTTTGAGATTCAAATGCGAAACTATATTATGCGCGAATGGCCTGACAGTAAAAAGACCGGCTACCAAGACTTCGTGGCAAACTTATGGGATATTTACATCGATATAGATGGGATTCCCGGTTCAGGCTATAAATATGCGCTTCCCGGCAGAGACCTTAATTTTGCCGACAACATGGGCTGGGAAAAGATGATAATAGTTTCGCCTATAAGCGAAATAGAATTAGAAGAAATACTTAACGACAAAATCGATGAACTTGAGTTTCAAGACCAAATACCCGATATTCTTTTTCCCGAATATGTAAAAATATATCGAGACAAACTGGTAATAAGCATAGCAAAAAAGAAATTGCCGCGCATATCTGAGCGCTCGGGTTTTCAGTTATTTGCAATGGGGTACAAAGATTTGGTTTCTCCGAATAGGCTTATAAACAGAGATGTGAAGAGTTTCGCAACTAAGGATGATTTTGGCGGTGGCAGTGATTATTACGGCGATCCGAGCATCATTGACTTAATCATGCCAAAGGGCTGCGACCAATATGATTTTCTTAAGCGCCATAAAGCGCAGCCTTTTAGAGAAAACATTCAGTATGCCGAAGTGCCTTTTGTTTATAAAGACAGCGAACGCAAAAGCCCCGTCGTAACAGCAATGGATCGCCACAAACGAAGTCTCGGCGCTCCGGTTCCCGTAGCTTTGCCGACAGCCGTGCCGGCAACTACGCCCAAAGCTGTTGTGCCTGAATCAAAACTTGAGATCAAATATGTTCCGATACCGGCTCCGGTAAAACCGACTGCCGCAAAATCTAGCGGATTTGTACCCCTTAAAAATGATCGAGAGCTGAATGTGGCTCCGCCTGTATTACCTAATGCATCGGGCAGCTTATTTTTGCCATTGAAAAAGCCGTAATTTCAAAAAGTGACTTACTTTTTTGGGTAAGCCACTTTTTTTTTGCAGTGTACATAAAAAGTGCTAAGACTTTGGCCTTGTGATGCCGAAGAAGGAAAACTTAAAAATTATTTTTTGAAATTTAAAAAAATATACTTGACTTTAATTCGATTTGATATTATTCTTTCGGCTTAAGGATATACTTTAAAAGTGCAAAAATTTGAAGTAGCACCGATGCTCTCGAACTTAAAAGGAAACAAGGCCACTTATTAGGCAAAAGAGTAAAGGGTTATAACGAACGAAGCACAGAGAAGTGTGTCTGAATGTTCTAAAGTTGTAAACAAATTTCATTATCAAAGGATGACACAATGAAACGTATTTCTATGCTTCTCGTAGCAGTTATGGTTCTTTCAACCGTAGTTGCAACCGCAAATCCCTTCTCTGATGTTCCTTTTTCACACTGGTCATATGACGCAGTAAACAAACTCACTTCTAAAGGTATCCTCCAGGGTTATCCCGATGGTACTTTCAAAGGTGAAAAGAATGTTACACGCTATCACCTCGCCATGGTCGTTGCAAAAATGCTCTCTAACGTAGAACAGATGCTCGAATCCGGCACCGGTAGCAGCCTTGTAACCAAAGCTGACCTCCAGACCCTCGAAAAACTCACTGTTGAATTCGCAGACGAACTCGCTCTCCTCGGCGTTAAAGTTACCGCTCTCGAAGACGATATGCAGATTGTAAAAGAAGATGTAGCCGGCGTTAAAAAAGACGTTGACAGCATCAAAGGTTACATGTCACGCGGCGGAATGGAAAAAGTAGCCATCAGCGGCGATATGATCGTAAGACATGATGACATGGTTAAGAGCAAACCAGTAGTAGCTGACAACGTTCACACTTCAGCTATGTTCAGACTTCGCTTTGATGCTAACATCGACGAAAACGTAACTGCAGCTGTTCGCTATGTTATGTATGCTGACAACTATGGTAGAAACCTCGGTGGCGCTGCCGCTAATATCGGCGCTCTCACTGGCGAATTCCAGAATGACGTTGACACTGCTTACTTGAACGTAAAAGATATGTTCAGCTTCGGCGGCGACTTCAAATTCGGTCGCGATTTCTACACTCACGGTTCAGCTCTCGTATTGAATGACTATGTTGATGCT
>JAQVCG010000028.1 GCA_028689875.1 Candidatus Rifleibacteriota bacterium
AGATCTTTTGCATGACTTAAAAAAAGCCGTTAATTTTGAGCAAGATGAAAAAATTGCAGTCTTGATGGTTCAAGTTTGTATGGTTCTCAGGAGCTTTCCCCGAAATATTGAAGTAGAAAAACGCATTTTAGGAATGCTAAAAACGAACAGAGGGGCTTCTGATTTGCTTTTAGAACAGTGGAAATACTTAGAATATAGTGCACCTAGTAAGGTTGCTATTTCTGTCTTAGGCTGTATCGAAGGGGTTCCTATTGCGGCTCATAATTTCATAGAAAGTTGCTTGACCTCTGCTGACCCTTTAGTTAGAACAATGGCTTGCAGAGTGGCTGCAAAAAGTGGAAGACCAACGCATTTTGTGCACTTGCTTAGACTTATACAAGATAAAGATATGCAGGTGGCTGAAACCGCTTTTAAAACAGTTAGCGAAATGTCTAAGACTGAGTTAGGGCTTATTTTGGACTCCTCTTTATCTTCTCCTGATCCTTGGCTTTTAGAAAACATTGCTCCTTTTTTGCCTCTCTTAATAACAGAGGAACTTCGATGGATTGTCTCAAAAATTCAATATCACAAACACCCTCTAGTTGGAGCGAAAGCAAAAGAGACAATTAATAAATTGAATAACGAAGTGAACAAGATTTTGCTCCAAGCCAATGAAGCAAAGCAGAAAGCAAGATTAGAAGAGGAAGAGGCGGCCAAAAAACTTGCAGATGAAGAAGCAGAACGTAAGATCGAAGATTGGGAAAAAGAGCTTAGAAGTGTAACAGAAGATGATTTGACAGAATTCGAACAAGAAATAACTTCTTTCGATTCTGACTGGGATATTGACCGGGTAAACGCTGAAAAAGTATCTAATGCAGCTGACTTAGAAGAGACTTTCAAAGAAGAGTTAGGTCTGCTTAATAATGTTTCAGATGAAGAATTGTCCGAACTGCCTGAAACTATTTCTGAGTCTGAAACAAATGAATTACTTGAAACGCAGGAACTGCCGAATACCTCGGACACGTTGGAAGTGTCAGGTGTGACAGGCACGTCAGATCCCTCGGATACATTAAATTCCTTGGATTCTCTGGAAATCTCGCAAATCGAGGAAACCCAGGAAACCCAGGAAACCCAAGATGCTACGGGAACTATGGATACATCCGGTGTGTCAGATATGGTTGATACAATTTATTCCTTAGATACACCGAATATTTCAGATGTTTCAGACACATCAGATTCGTCGGATATACCTTATACATCGTATCCGACAGACGCCCCTGATATTGATGATACAGTTGGCAAGTCAGATATGCCCGATATCCTTGAAACCCCTGAGACAGAAGCGATTTTGAAAACTGCTGAAGTTTCCGAAAACTCTGAAATAGAAAAGTTTGAAGACTCAGATATAGCTCAAGAATTAAAAACACTTGAAGAAGCAGAAGCAGAAGCAGAAGCAAAAGCAAAACCCTCTGTCCCGGGCGATGCTCAAGAAATAATTGATAATTATCCGGCATTCTTAACTGAACAATTTGAAAAAATATTTAACGAATCTGATAATTCAAAAAAGCTTAAATATATTGATGAAACTTTAATGCGTATTATAGCTTTTCTCAATCTTTGCTTTGTTCAATCCTGCCTCTATTATGCTGAAGAATCAGATATGCTTGCGCAAAACATTCTTCAGTGCTTAAAAAGCAAGCTTGTTGGGCCGGCTGCATTAAGAAATTTGCACAATTTTGTTATGGCAATGAAACCCGCAAGAGGTAATCCTGTCTTTTTTACATTTACGCTTGCAGGTATTATGAGCGAATCTTCAGAATCAAACCCGCTAATGCTGATGCGTGAACTTAAGGAATACTTAAGAGAACCTATTCAGCCCTTAGTTGAAACGCTTCCACAAGCAATAGAAGGCCTTAGTGTTATTCTAAAAGGTATAAAATGTATTAAAAATAATATATTTGTTATGAAGACCCCAGAAGGAGCAAAAGAGCCTTTTGCAGATTTAGGCGGACCCTTGGCCTCTTCACTTCCCGAAAATCGTCGTCCACTATTAGATCTGCCGCCGGGTGAAGTTGTAATTGTATCAAAGGATGGCTCTGAAGCATTTGGATTGTATCCGTTTGTGAAATACAATAAAAGAAAAACAATATTTACATTGCCGGGCGACGCTGAAATGAAAGTCCTTTTTGAACGTCTCGATATACCTTTGAACTGAGGATAAAATGAAAAGAATAATTATGCTTTGCCTTTTGATTTTTAGCTTAAGTCAAGTTTTTGCCGGCGAAAAAACTGATGCGTTTTTTCATTCTTCTGATATTGGCTTAAATAAAAAATATGAACCGTTGCAAATTGAGAAGATAGAGCTTTTTGATGAGGGCGAAGTTGACGTTCAAACTTATAATGAGTGCGTTGATTTAAATAGACAAGCAATAGAAGCGATGAGAAATAGAAACTATGAGTTTGCCGAAAAGCTATTGCAAAAGGCTTGCGGAATAATGCCATCTGAAAAAACCTTTTGGAATAATCGCTTGATAGCTTTAAATAATATAAAAAATAGAGAGCTTGATGCTATTAAAGCCGGTCTAGTTATGATGAATTTTGAACCGGACAACTATAAATATGCCTACAACATAGGAATAACCTATATGAATTTAAAGCAGTATGAAAAGGCTGCTGCATATTTTTATCATTCAAAATCTATCGAGCCCAAAAATCCTGACATCATTTTAAGTTTTGTGAAAGCATTAGAGTCGTTGGGGGGGTATGAAGAAGAAATTCTATCGGTCTTGAAAGAGTCTGTATATACAGATAATACGGGATATTTATCATACCTTCTCGGGTTAATTTACCTTGATAAAAAGGAATATAACCATGCAATAAAAGCTTTTGATAACGCTAAGAATCTTGATAAGAAGGGTTTTGCGCATTATGCATATATTCGAGCACGATTTTTAGCAGGTAAGCACGAAAATCTTGCTTTTATTTGCAAAGAAACGATTACAGCTTTCCCTAATGATCAAAATAAGATTGCGGCTATGAAAATCTTTCGCTCGCTAACTCCCGGGGATTACAAATTTATAGAAACTATAAATATTGACATAAAAAATGCTTCTAAACTCGGTGATTTAGAGTTATTTTATCGCGATATTCCGAATATTGAGAACCATCAAAAGGCAGAGCTTATTAGTGCGGAACTTATCTCAAGGGGCATTGTTGAGCCTGTTTTGTTTGCAGATGAACCTGGCGCTGAAGCTAAGAAAATAGTTGTTAGCCGAAAGATGTTGTCACCGAGAATTCAGCTAAAAATTGTGCACCGTATTAAGACCGTTGCAACCTTTAATGCCCGTATAGAGGACGTGAAATTTTCTAAGAATATAAACGATTTGTCTGCTGATGAGAGGCTTTCGTTTAATGATAAGAATCTGAATAGGCTATATGAAAGAATTGGCGCACAACCCGGTAACTATATTCAAAACGCTTTAATTGCTATAGGCAGAGGCTTAGAATATCGTGAAAATGGTGTTGAATTCCCCGTAGAGTGGATTTTTTCTAACAGATCTATTTCTGACTGTACCGAATATTCTATGTTGCTAATTGCGTTAGCCTTAAAAAAAGGCTATCCGGCGAGAATGGCTAATGGATTTTTGATTACAACAGACAATTTGGATAAAGAAACCCAAATTGGTCATGCCTGGTGTGAAATTTATTATGATAACAAAGGCTGGGTGCCTATTGACCCAACTTTATTCGAAAAAATGGACTGGGCATACTTTGGAAATATGTTGAGCGACCAAATTTTATTTGGTTACATGGATTCGCAGTTTAATGCAAGCCGATTAAAAGCTAGTTACAGCACTGCAAAGAATTCTGGGGTGCAAATTGATATGAGTAATTCTTATAAAATTTCTGATTGGAGTAAGAGATGAAAAAACAAAATAAAGTAACGCGTGACGATATTGTAAAACACTTAAATATGCTTTTTGCTGAAGTAATGATGCCTGATTATTCATATAATGGTTTGCAGTTTG
The DNA here is from genome assembly GCA_028689875.1 of Candidatus Rifleibacteriota bacterium. GTDB lineage: Bacteria > Muiribacteriota > Ozemobacteria > Ozemobacterales > Ozemobacteraceae > MWDD01. The sequence continues at coordinate 4,008 of JAQVCG010000028.1, forward strand.
AAGGTAAAAAGGAAGTTAAAAAAATAGTATCCGGTGTAGATGCAAATGTGGCTTTTTTTAAAGAAGCTGCCAAAAGAAAGGCTGATTTTGCTCTCGTTCATCACGGTTTGTTTTGGAAGGGCGGTGAGTGGACGAAATTAGACCGCATTAATACGGCAATTGTAAAATCTCTTATACAGGCAGACTTGAATCTTTTTGCTATGCATCTGCCATTAGACGCGCACCCGGTATTTGGTAATAATGCTATGTTGGCAAAACTTATTGGCGCAGAAGTTACGGCACCTTTTGGCTCCGGTAAAAGCGGGGCTATAGGGTGCTTATGTAAGCTTAAAAAGCCTATGAAAATTGCAGATTTCAAAAAACTGGTCGAGAAGAGCATCGGTAAGGTAATTACGCATTTAGACTTTGGAAAAGCAACCGTTCAAAATATTGCAATAGTATCCGGCGGGGGTGCTTCTTATCTGACAGCAAGTGAAATTTACAATGGAGAAGTCGATGTTTTGTTAACCGGTGAAGTTTTGCATCAAAATGTGGCCACTTGTCGTGAAAGAGAACTGCATCTGGTAAGTGCCGGACACTATAACACCGAAATCTGGGGCGTTAAAGAACTGGGTAAGATAGTTGCCGATGAGTTTGGCTTAGAATATGAATTTATAGATATGCCGACAGGGCTATAAATAATTTCGGTTTATTGCCAATGCATCTTTTTTCGTAAAAGTTCGTAAAAGTTTCTAGGATTAAATGTGACTATGAGTCCGTTGATTTGAGATTTTTTTATGATCACTTCGTCGTCATTCTCTAATATAAAGCTTTCCTGCCCGTCTAAGACTATTTCAATTTTGGCTTGACTGCATAAAAGGCGGGCAGACAGAGTCTCATGTTCTGGAGTTATTACAGGTCTTGCGCTTAGAGTGTGGCAATTAAGCGGACACAATAAAATTAGCTCCATATCAGGGGATACTATTGGGCCGCCTGCTGAAAGCGAGTAGGCCGTTGAGCCGGTGGGGGTCGAAAAGATCACTCCATCGCCGCGATATGTATTTACTGGAGTTCCAGAAATAGATATGTCAATGTCTATGACTCTAGAGCGTGGTTCCTTTTGTATTACCACATCATTTAATACATTTCCTGAATAAACTAAATTTTTGTTTCTATATACGCTTGCTTCGAGCATCATTCTGTTCTCTACTGTGTATTTGCCCTTTACAAGAGTTTCGAGAGTTTTTATGGCATTATTAGGCTCATCAAGTGTCAAAAATCCGAGATGCCCTAAGTTAATGCCGGCAACAGGAATTTTGTAGGGAGCAAATTTGCGGGTAGCGCTTAAAATGGTGCCGTCGCCGCCAAGAACAATTGCTAATTCTGCTTCTTTGACGAGTTTATCGAAAGGCATAACATGCTCAGAGAAACCAAACATTTGTGCGGTTTCAGGAAGTATGAAGCTTCTTATGTTATTTATTTTGCTCCACTCAAAAATGCTTTCGAGAAGTTGCAAAAGATATTCTTTTCCGGGATGACAAATAATAGCTATTGTTTTCATTATTATTGAGGAGGGAACAGTTCGTAGTATGAGCGCCCTGATCTGATAGATTTTGCTATGCTTCTTGCGGCATATGCATAAACAGAACCTTTGTTTTGTTCGGTTATGCGGTCTAATATGGCTAGGGCATGGGTTTTCATGCCCTTTTTGAAATATATGTTTGCTAAGAGTAACTCTGCGTCGAGGTTGCCGGGTTCGTGTTTTAAAGATGTTCTTAATGACTCTAATGCTGTATCTGCTTCGCCAAGTCTAAAAAGTGTGTCACCTAGTTGAAAATGCGCTTCACCCCACTTGGGATAAAGTATTACAACCTGTTCAAATGATTTTAGGGCATCAAGATAATTACGGCTTAATTTTGAACGCATTCCATTATTAAACTCGCTGTAAACATTTGTAACTTCAGCTCCGAGTTCTGTTTGAGTTCCATGTTTGTCGCAAACTATATCGTTATCTTTTCTGCTGTATATGCCGCTTTTGGGGCAAACTGGCAGAGAAACTAAATATCTTTTTTCAACTAATGTTTGAACTGTATAATCTTTTTCTTTTGGATTCGCCGCCGTCATTGCATCTTGGGCACGCTTTATAATTGCCATATTGTGATAACATTGCTGTTTGATTTTTACTTCTAAAAAGTATTCAGCTTCGAGTAGCTTATCTTGGTTTTTATCATCATTTTGAATATTTAACGGTGATATGGGCGCTTCTTGAATACTTGCTATGGCAGGACTTTTTATCACAGGTTCAATTTTTCTGACAGGCTGCATGCTGTGTTCGATTGTAGACAAACTTGTTTTTGCATAATCGTCTTCAGGCGAAAGGTTTAATACCATCATAAAAATCTTTCTCGCCTGAACAAGCTTGCCTTCTCGTGCCAATAATGCGCCTTGCAAGTTTAAAAGTCTAATGTTTGTTGAATTTATGGCAAGTCCTGTTTTTATTGCTTTAAAAGCAGCTTCATTGTTGCCTTTTCTCGCCTCTGAAAGAGCTATAAGATAATATGTGTCTGCTTTGGGAGCCTTTTGATGGCCTTCAAGTAAGGCTCTTACAGAAGTTTCTGAGGTTGGCGGATTAAAGCCGTCATTTTGCCCAAAACAGATGCAGGCTGGAAAACAACAAAATACACAAAAAAATACTCTTAATAAGATACTCTTGTTCACTTAATTATTCGTCCTTGAAAGTCTTCTTCTCATAAGCTCGGCCCAAGCGATCATATCCGGATCACTAACCGAAGTAGAGACATGGCTAAACTCTTTTAGCGCACGGGGAGCAAGCCCTTTTGCCAAATAAATCTTCCCGAGCAGGAAATGAACTTTTGCGTCATCCGGAGTAAGGCTTTCTGCTATGTTTGCGTGGTACAAAGCGTCATTAATAAAGCCTAAATTTAAATTAGCCTGAACTAAAAACAAATGGGTAGAGGCGTTTTCAGGATCAATTTTGATGATTTCTCGATAACATCTGATTGCCATCTTTAATTGCCCGGTTTTTCTGAGAAGTTCGGCGTAAGACATAAGGCCTCTAATGTGTGTGGGCTTTTTTCCCAGTAGCTTTTTGTAGCAATTTAAAGCTTCATCGGGCATTTCAAGTATTTCATATGCTTTACCCATGTCAAGGTAAGCCTCAATATCTTCGGGTGCTCTCGCCAAAGTGCTTTGCCTGGCTTCTATAATACGCTTGCAGTTCGCTTCAAGCTTAGTTTGAACAGTCTTTAGATTGGTAACAATGTTTGAGTCGGTATAGTCAAAACTCAGTGCCTTTCTAAACGCCTTTACTGCTTCTTCATAAGCTTTTTGATTTGATAATAAAATGCCAATGTTGTTCCATATCCCTGCTTGGTCCGGTGCATTCGTTGTTGCTTTTATATAAGCAGTTACTGATTTTTCTGCATTACCTTCTGACTGATAGATTTTTCCGAGTTCTATCCAGGCTTCATAGGTTACAGATGGATTCTCTGTTATACGCTCAAGGATAATTTTGGCTTTTTCGTTTTTATTTTGCTTTATCAGCGAAACTGCATTTAAAAAAGAGGCTTCTATTTCATTTGGAGCGAGCCTCAAAATTTCATTGGTAATTGTCTCTAGTTCTTCGAATCGATTAAGGTTCCGAAGTGTTTTGCCTAACGACAGCATTGTTTTAATTTCCGGGTGAAATTGTCCCGAAAGTGCTTCTTGAAACAAGGTGGCGGCACGTTCGAAATCACCCTTTTCAGCCAGCACTTCTGCAAGTCTTTCAATTACGAAAGAGTCTGCGCCCTTAATGCTAAGTGCTTGGGAATAGGCCGAAATTGCTTTGTCGAGCTGGTGTGTTTGTTGATAGAGCTGACCCAGTTTGCTATGTCCATACGAATCAGTCGGGTGAAGTATAGTGGCTCGTTTAATTTCCATTATTGCCAGCTTGTTATCGCCAAGATTGTTGTAGGTGATACCTAACTGATAATGAGCATAAGGGTCGTCAGGAGAAAGTTGTATGCTCTTTTGAAACATGTTTTTTGCTTCAGCGTAATTTTGCTGAGTTAGCTCTAAGACGCCGAGCTGATAATATGTTTTTGATACAAAAGCATTTAATTCAGCTGATTTATTGAGAGATTTTCTTGCAGCATCAAGATTCCCGATTCTTCTTAAAAGGGTTCCGTGATATAGAAAAATTTCTGCTGTTTCAGGAGCTATTTTAATGCATTTATCAAGTTTTTCAATTGCTTTGTCAAATTCGCCCTTTTCTTCATGTAACTGACTTAAACGCATGAGCAGAGCATAATTGTTGGGAGTTTGTTTAAGTTTATTATTAACGGCAGTCATTTCTTCTTCAATGCCTGTTGCCAAAAAGTCTGCTAAACTTTCGAAATGCTTGGGTTCCGGGGGCGGAACAAATCTATCTTCTTTGTTCCCGATTGGTGCAATTGCCGCATCATTTTTCTCGTAACTGCCGGCACCTGAAAGAATCGTGCTTCGATGCTCTGTTTCAATTTGTTCAAAAGATTCTGAAAGAGCGGTGTTTTTAACCGGTGGTTTTTCCGGAAAACTGTTTTCTGAATATGTTGTCGGTTGGTTTTTAACTATTTCGCCTTCATCTATTAACAGAAAAGTTATTTCTACCAGCCCCCATAATGTAAAAACACCGCTTGTTAAACTTAAAATAAACTGCCATATAAAATGACCCCTTAAAATCGGGGTTATATTTATAATTGCAAATACAAAAGCACCAACAAAAACCTTGATAAAAGAAGTTTTGTAAGTCTTCTTGTTTTCCTTTTTGTTCGATGTCATTTTATACATCTCTTCAATTGGGTCATCTAAACGTTTTTGTATAATTCGGGCATCGCTTTTTTCAACAAGTATTCGTCCGCATTTCTCGCAAATGGCAGCTCCGGGAGAATTATGTGTCATACACTGAGGACAAACTGACCTCAAAGAGCTGTTGCATGCTACACAGCTTATAGAATCGTCATTATTCAGAGCACCGCAACTAGGACAATTTATCATAACTGATTTTCTAACTCCTCTGAATCTGTATCTCTTTTGGAATCCTCGGTGTCATCTTGGGTTTCACGCCAAAAGGTTGCTATGGGTTCACCTAATATTGCTCCTAATAAAGCTATGGTAAAAACGAGAAGACACGCTGTTTCTAAGTCTATAAAATAAAACACTAAGGGAGCTGAAATTGCACCAACAATCATTCCGACTATGCAACCGATTATTGTTGATTCATAAACGGAAATAAAAGCACCAAGAGCGCTTCCGATGAATAGTCCCATTAGTGCATATTGTTCTCCGAGACTTGACGACGCAATAATTGAGCCTATTGCGCCAAAAGCAACAATAAGAGTGCAAACCATTGCATAAATCATCAGTCGCGTTGTGTGGCTTTGTGAAGAAATCATTTCTTTTTATGGGTGAAGTATCGTCTTTTCATAGTAGTAATTATTTCTTGGATTTTCAACAATGAAAGTAGTCATTTCTGAAAGATGACAAGTCGTGCCTATTGTGGCAGCTTTAAGACAAATATCTTTAACTTGTGCTAAATTTTCTTGTATTTCGTTATATGCATATTTAGATTTAATTGCTCTTACAACACGGATATCGCCTCTCATTATGTTCGGAAAAACTGTGGGTAACAATTCAAATTTAATGATTGAATATCCATTGTTATTAAGGGCGTTTTTTATATTGCTTTCAACGGATGCAGCAAGAGCAGGGTCTAAAGGTATGATTTCTTTGTTCTTTATGCCGTTTCTGCTCCAATACTCTAAAACATCGCTTCTGACTTCGCGTGTGTTAGAAGGCTGACAAGAAATCAATCCTCGAGTGTAGCCAAGTTCGGTTAATTGCTCTTGAACGGCATCTGACTCGGAATATATTTTTGAATTTTCTTTTTCGCTCAGGTTAACATCAATCTCGTTTTTGTGCGATTTATCATTAATTAATCTAACTTCGTTAATGATTTCTGAAGAATAACCTAATTCGGTTGCTTTATCTGTTGCCGCAAAACCGATATTGGCTAAAGTAGCCGAAACAAACATTAAAAACATGATAGACCGAGTTTTCATTAGTCAGACGCTCCAAATTTAAGAGAATTTCTCGGTAAGTATAGCACAGGCAGTATAATTTTTCTGCAATTATCAAACATTTTTTCACTTGTGAGTATTATTTAAATGTTTGGGTAAACGTGGTATAATTCATAAACTACTATTTTACGGTGAAAATATGACATTTGAATCACAGCTTTATATCCCCAACAAAATGGAATACCTCAGAGGCCACAAAAGACCTAAAGTAGATTGCATTATTTGCTCAATACTGCAGAAAGATCCGGCTGTTAAAAATTTGCTGGTTTTTAAAAATGAGTCGGTTGGCTGTAGTGTTAATCTATATCCATACAACGCAGGGCATTTGTTTTTATTTCCTATCAGACACATTGTTGACCCTCGAGAGATGACAGAAAAAGAGCAAAGCGAAATGATCAAATTAAGTAATTTTGCTCTCACACAACTCGAAGAAATATATCAGCCAAACGGTTTTAACGTTGGATTCAATATAGGGTATGCTTCAGGTGCAAGCATTGAACATCTGCATCAGCACATTGTGCCAAGATATGCGCGAGAGTTAGGTTTTGTGGATATTATCTCAGGTTCGAAAATAATTATTGAAGATCCAATCGTTACTCTCGAAAGATTAAGGGAAAATTTCAAAAAGTATGAGTGATTTGTTTGACTTTTCAGAGCAAGATGAGGCTTCTCGACAAAGTCCTTATCAGCCATTAGCTGACAGAATGCGGCCGATGGAACTTGAAGATATTTTAGGACAAGAACATATTTTGGCTCCTAAAAAACCCTTGCGCATGCTTATTGAAGCTGGCTTAAGCGGATCTATCTTGCTTTGGGGCCCTCCGGGATGTGGCAAAACAACCTTGGCACGTGTATTGGCAAAAAAGTCTGACGCTGAATTTATACAGCTTTCTGCTGTTACCTCAGGAATAAAAGAACTGAAAGCGGCTTTTGAAAGAGCGAGATCATTAAGACGGCGTTCCGGTAAAAAGACAATGCTTTTTATAGACGAAATTCACAGATTTACCAAAGTGCAACAAGACGCATTGCTGCCACACATAGAATCAGGAACCGTAATATTTGTGGGGGCAACTACCGAAAACCCAAGTTTTGAAGTGGTTTCAGCTCTGCTTTCAAGGTGTCAGGTGCTTGTATTAAAGCCGGTTTCTGTGTCTGCGCTTATTACTATTCTATTGCGTGCCATCGAACACGATAAAAAACTAAGTCTTGAGCCTAAAGTTGAAATCAGCGACAACGGTATTGAGCAAATAGCTGCTTTGGCCTCAGGAGACGCAAGAATTGCTTTGAATGTATTAGAAACTTGTGTAGATGTAGCCAGACAGAAAAATCCTGAAAAGCCTGTCGTTTTGCCTGAATTAATCGCCGAAACATTTCAAAGTCGTGTAATCAGATACGACAAAGGCGGCGAGGAACACTATAACCTCATTTCAGCTTTTCATAAATCAATGCGCGGTTCAGACCCTGATGCCGCTCTTTATTGGCTTTATAGAATGATTGAGGGGGGCGAAAATTGTCGTTTTATTTTAAGGCGCATGATTAGGTTTGCCGCAGAAGATGTTGGAATGGCAGATCCTTTCGCTTTAACACTTGCCATGTCAACTGCGCAAGCCTTTGAATATATTGGGCCCCCTGAAGGACACGTTTGTATAGCACAATTAGCAGTATATTTAGCAACGGCGCCAAAAAGCAATGCGGTTTATCTTGCAGAAAAAGCGGCGAGGCAGTTTGTGAGAAAAGAGAATAGTGCGCCTGTTCCCATTCATCTAAGAAATGCACCGACTTCTTTTATGCGCGAACTCGGCTATGGCAAGGAATATCGATATCCGCATGACTTCAAAGGAGCATTTGTAGCGGATGAAAATTATTTCCCCGAGAACTACGAGCCGTTAAATTTTTATAGTCCGACAGAATACGGTAAAGAAAAGATTATTGCGGAACGATTGAGTCATTTGTGGCCTGCAAGATTCAATAAAATTAAAAACAAACAAAAATAATGATGTTTAAAGCACTGAAATATCGTTTATGGCAAGTAAAGCAAGAGCTGAAACCCAGATTATGTGAAAAAGCATGGGAAAATGCGACTGCTAATCTCTCACCTGAATTGAAGGCTGCTGTTGAAAAACATAATATTACAGAAAAAGCTCATCTATTGAGGGTGTATGAAGCCATTGCGAAAGATTCAACTTTTGAAGAAAGCTGTAAAGGTTTATATTTGAAGTTGGCTTTGGTTCACGATATCGGCAAAACCGAAATGCGTTTGTGTTTGTTTTTTAAAGTTGTAAAAGCCTTTTTCAATTACGATTTTGCGAAACACGATATAAGAGGCGCAAAAATACTGCGAGACTTAGGTTGCAGCGAAGAGTTAGCCTTTCTTGTAGAAAATCATCATAATAAAAACACAAAAAACGAGGCATTGGCAAAGTTTCAGTATTATGACAATACCTTGTAATGCGACTTTTTAAAAAAAGAATGAGGCTAAAAACGAGTAAGATGCTCTTACCATTGGTGTTAAAATTGCGCTTAGGCCGCCGAACATCATAAAGAACAGCAAAATCATGGGAGCCATCTGTTCAAATTGATTATATTGATATCTGTATTTTAGCGGCATAAAGTATGAAAGAAGTCTTGAGCCGTCTAGCGGCGGCACCGGAAGCAAATTGAACATTGTTAAGCCTAGATTGATTATTATAAAAGTATTGATTATTTCTGAGGTTAACGGCAATAAGTTTAAAATTTGTATATAGTGGTTTTCTATTAAAAAACTTTGAGAAATGCTTACCAGTTTTAAAGAAAGCATTCCGATGAAAGCTAATATCATATTTGATATGGGTCCGGCCAGAGCTACTGAAACCATAGCTTTTTGAGGGTCTCTGAAGTTTGATGGTTCTACTACAACCGGTTTTGCCCATCCAAAATTCGCAAAAAGTAAAAGTAGGGTTCCCACTGGATCTAAATGCTTTAAAGGGTTTAAAGAGAGACGTCCCATAAGTCGAGGGGTTGGGTCGCCCAAAAATACTGCTATCCTTGCGTGGGCATATTCGTGAACAGTCAAAGATATAAGTATTATAGGAATTAAGAATATTTTTGTCAGCCACGAGGTTGTAACTGCTGTAATTCCCTGCAACACTAGTATTACGAGCAAAATCGTGAGAAGAATTCCGATAAACGAGAATGCGTTTGTTTTTATGCTGCTTTTATAAGTGCCGTTGGAATGAGTTCTTATGTTGAATATTCGAGTATAATTGTTTTGCAATTTCTAGTTCCTCCAATTTACTTAGACTCTTATTTTCAAGTCTAAGTTCCGTAATATAATTCAATATGTTTTTAATGTGTTGCCCTGCGGGAATATCGTTATCAATTAAATCTTTCCCGCTGATAAGAGGGGCAATCAATCTGAGATTTTTTAGATAATAAACTATTTTTTCTGAATTTATTTTATTTAACTTAAAATAGCATAATGCTAAAAGACCTTCTATGCAGTGCTTTTTAAGCAAGTAATATAGCTTGATATGGTCTTGACAGGTTAACTCCTCTAATGCATTAGGTATTTTTTTAAAAGCATCAAGACCATCAAGTATTTTAACTCTTGATGAATGAGGTAACCCTAATTGGTCGATTGTTTCTGATTTAAAAGTTGGAGGCATTTGTGAGAGAAAACATATCCAATAGACAGCTTCAAGGTCAGCAGATAAAATGTTTTCTACTCCAATTGGCTCTATGGGAGGTATTTTGACATTTTGTGCAAAATGTTTAAGCATTCTATTTTTTGTGAGTTGTTCAATTATTGTTCCGGGCAAATTTTCTTTGAAGATTTTCGATATCTCTGATGCTACGCGCTTAACAGATAACGAAGAGACTCTTTTGTCTTTTATTGCTTGTTTGAATAAGTAATTGGTTTCTTCGTCAAATTCAAAACCAAATCTGTGTGCAAATCTTAATGCCCGATAAAGTCTTGTGGGATCATCTTCAAAACTTTTTTTGTGTATAACTCTGATTATGCGCGCTTCAAGATCTTTTATTCCGCCGAAATAGTCAATGATTTTAAAAAGATTGTCTGAATTCAGTGATAGAGCCATTGCATTAATGGTAAAGTCTCTTCTGAACATGTCGTCATAAATGTTACTGAAGGAGACATCAGGCAAGGCGCCGGGGTATTCATACATTTCCTTTCTTGATGAGCTAAAATCAAAATTGATATTTTCTGAATAGATTTTTGCTGTATGAAAACGGTCAAAAATTTTGAATTCTGCGTTAAACTCAGAGGCTAATTCTGTTACAAACGACTTTGCATCGCCTTCAACAACAATGTCAATGTCAAAATTTGGTTTATTTAATATTAGGTCTCTGACAAATCCGCCTACAGCAAAAACGTGAAGAGATTTTTTGTCTGCAAAATTTCCGATTTTAAGCAGTATATCGCATACTTCTTTTGATAAAAGTGATCTAATCTTAGCCGGTGCATCATTATTTAAAAACTGAGAATACATTTAATAGGCCGATTCTCTTCGTAAAATTTCGAAAAATATGTTCACAATTTCAGGATCAAGCTGTGTTCCGGCAGCTTTTTGCATTTCTTTTTGAACATGTGAAAAAGGAAATGCTTTTCGGTAGGGCCTGTCAGCTATCATTGCATCAAATGTGTCGGCAACCGCTAAAATGCGGGCACCTAGGGGTATTTGATTGCCTTTTAAGCCTAGCGGATATCCCGAACCGTCATATTTTTCGTGATGATAAAGGGTTAGTGGGGCAATTTCTTTAAGCATTTCTACTCTTTCCATTATATTGGCGCCGTATTCGGGGTGCTTATGCAGTTCATGCAATTCTTCTTCTGTTAATTTGCCTTGTTTTGATAAGATAACGTCTTTTATACCGATTTTACCTATGTCGTGTAAGAGTCCTGCATATCTTATTGTTTCAATTTGTTCGTCAGAAAGTCCTATTTCTACAGATATTTTAACGGCATACTCCATAACTTTGGTGCTATGCCCATGTGTATAAGAGTCTTTTGCTTCTATTGCTGCTGCAAGCGCCATTACCATTGATAAATATTGTCTTTTCATTTCGGCATATAATTTTGCATTTTCAATTGCAATGCTGGCTTGAGATGCAAATGTTGATATTAAATCTATTTCTTCTTGGCTGAAATCCCGGGGTTCACTGGTGTAAGTGGTTATAACGCCGATAGATTTTCCTCTTTGAGTTATTGGAACTGCGAGCAACCCGGCTAATTTTTCAGTCCGAGCAATGTTTGTGTGCTTTGTTCGTGGATCTTTGCGCGCATCAACTACAGAAATAGGGTGCTTTTCTGAAAAACATCTGCCAATTATGCCTTCTCCGGCTTTTATAGCAGCGGAAGATAAAAATGATTGTGAAAGACCCCTCGAAGCTTTAACTTCAAGCAGTTCTTGTGTTTCGTTGATTAAACGCAGTTCGCATCTTAATGCACCGAGCATTTCCATGGAAAAATTAACTATTGAATTCAGCACTTCATCTAAAACCAGCGTTGAGTTAATTGCTTGAGTAATTTCAAACAAAACAGATACTTCGTCGATACGTCTTTCAAGATATAGACGTATTTTAACGTTTTCTATGGCTGTGGTCAGCAAATTTGCAAGAGTAGAAAAGGTTTGCAGATGTTCTCGGTTAAAAGCTTTTTCTTTTGACGATGAAATATTTATTAAGCCAATATTTTTACCTCTTAATGTGAGAGGTACAGTCAAAAAAGAGTGAAGCTTGCGTCTGTAAACTTTTTTAAAGTGCTTTTTATCGCTGTTTGAGAGAAAAATTTGTTGTGAAAGCAGCTTAGTCGGTTTTTTCTCTGCAATGCCTTCGCTAATGACATCGATGTGCGTGCTTAAGGCTTTTAGGCTTGAGGGCTCAAGATGGAGTTCAGAAACATAATATCTTGTTTCTGAAGTTTTGTCGAAAAGGCTGACTATGCCAAGTTCATGGGGTATTAATTGAGTTAAATATTCAAATGACAAGCCAATAAGACCTTCAAGAGTTTGGGTGGCTGAAAACCTCTTTGCAAGCGTATTCAATTTTTCCATTTCTCTTAGTCGGCATTCTCGTTCTTCTTTGAATATATTGTGCTCAATGTGCATGGCGGCCAGATTGGCAAAAATTGTTGCTTCTTCAAGGTCGTTCACGGTAAAAATAGATTTGCTTGTTAAGTTGCCTAATACTAAAAGACCAACGCATTGGGTATTTGTCTGCAGGGGTATTACCATAGCGTTCTTTTGGGGTGCACCGGAAAATATGGGGTCAAACATATCGCCCGGAAATATCAACCTTTGTTTTGATGAAAAAGCGTTAAAAAGCATTAAATGTTCACCTTTAAGCTTTTTCTCATCATTTGCTTTTCGGTCGATGGGACAAGGGGCGAATCCAAACTCTTCGGTTGAACTCAAAACAATTCTGCGATCAGTACATTTAATTTTTAAAGGTCTCTTACGTCGAGGTCCGGAAAATGAAGATAAAACCAATTCGTAAGAGTCGCGATTAAGAAGCATTATGTATGCTTCATCTGCTTTAATAGATTCCTTTACAGATTTAACAAGTGTGTTGAGAAACTTATTTAGCTCCATGCCTGATGATAAGGCCATGGTGATATCTGAAAGTTTAGATAATCTATCGAAAGTTTGGGTTATTTCCATGTTAAATTTTTCTCTCGGTATATTTTTCAACCTTGTTGCGACCGTTATCTTTTGCTTTGTAAAGAGCAGTGTCGGCAGCTTCTATGAGTGCCGATGTCTTTTCGCAGTTTGTGATCATAGTTGAGGCAACTCCAACAGAGAGCGTTACAGATAATTCAGAGTTTTCGTGTTTAAGCTTGGATTTTTCTACTGCAGATCTTATGCGTTCTGCAAACACTTCTGCACCGTCTAATGATGTTTCAGGCAAAATAACGGCAAATTCTTCTCCGCCGTAGCGTGCCACAGTATCAATCTGTTCTCTGACAGATTTTTTAAATATTTCAGCAACATGTCTCAAGACTTTATCGCCGACTAAGTGACCATATTTGTCATTGAATTTTTTGAAAAAGTCAATGTCAATAACCATCAAAGATAAGGGTTTATTGTAACGTTTTGCTCTTATAAATTCATGGTTAAGAGTTTCTTGAAAATAACGATGATTAAACAACTCTGTTAAAGGGTCTGTAAAAGCAAGCTTTTCTGTTCTTTTATGGATCATGGCATTTTTTATACTTGTGATAAATATGCCGGTGAATTGAGAAGTCACATCAAGGTCATTGTTGTTAAAAGGTCTGTCTTCAGCAGATCTTGCAAGATGAATCAGACCTTTAACTTTGTCTCCGAAAATGATTGGCAAATGCAGTGCGTGTACAAAAGCTTCTTCACACTTGCTTTCTGTAGTTTGGGGCTTAAATGTAGCAAATTCTTTGTAGATTTCTCTGTTAAGAGGAGGATCTGCGGGATAGTCCACAAATAAGTTATATATTGTCTCAGATAAAGTTTTGTGATATCGCTCTGAAATCGGCTTGCAAGGCTGCACTATGAGACGATAGTTTTCGTCTAAGTCGTCGTAAAGCAAAATCGAAATTGTGGTAAATGCAATTACTTTTCTGAACTGGTCAAACGCTTTCTGCAAAATACAATAAGGGTCTAGAGTGCTGGCTAAGTCTTTGCTAATCTCAAGAAATACCCTGTTTCTTGTAGCATTTTCAAGTAATATGTCTTGGTCTTCTTGAATTCTTTGAAACATCTTTTCTCTCGAAATAGCAGAAGCTAAATTCTGAGAAATCAGATATAAGAACCTGTAATGTTTCTTTGCTTCTTGCTTATCTTGTTCGAGGTATTTTCGACTTACTAAGAGCATTTGAGAAAGAGTGCCTTCAACAATTAATGGCAAACAATACATCTCTTTTTCTATGCCATTATTATTAAATTTCAGAGTCAAGGGTGCTTCGATCTCATGCCCAGGAAAAGCGCTTGTTGGAGCCGAAATCTGAGCCTTTAAGTTTTCTGAAACAGATTTAAACATTTGTTGTAACTCGGTTTCGACTAAATTATGAGCTGCAATTATTTCAAAAGGCGGAATTTTAGAAACATTGCTTGTATGGTGTCTTTCTGTTTTTATTTCTATTACAGCGCAATGCTCAAGCGAAAGCTCATTTGAAAGTTTTTCTAAAAAATCGATTATTCGGCCGACAAAATCTCTTGAATCAGATAATATTGTCGACATTGAATAAAGTCCTGCGATTTCACGCCGGTTTTCTTCAATGGTGTTCATGAGAGTTTCTTTTTCAATAAGACTCGAAATCATTGTTTCAACTGATTTTAATGAGGCAAGATCATTTTCATTAAAACTTTCCAGGTTCTCGGCGCGATTGAGGTTCATAACGCCGATGGGGCGCCCGTTAAATCTAAGAGGAACTGAAAGAAAAGAACCTTTATCGGCTTTTCTGATAAGTTTTTGGTCAGAACTGTTAGTACTGTTACTCGCACTTATTGCTGCTATGCCGGTTTTAAATACGTTGCCGGCGATACTGTCTCCTATGGAGACTTTAGCTATAGGACCCTTCTGGTTATTGTTATTTTTTACACCGGGGTGTTGGGCAGAAACATATAATTTCAAACAATTTTCTTCTTTGTCGTAAACCATAATTGAACCGGAAGAAGCGTTCATAAACAAAACTGTTTCGGTAATAATAGATTCAACTGAATAATGAGGGTCTACTTTTTCTGCAGTTTTTTGGGCCAATACGGCGTAGAAATTCAGAGTTTCAATGTATTTAGAGTTATTCATTCTGAGTTCCTTTGAATTTAAGAGCAAGAACAGTGAGATCATCGTGAGCTTCAGCGTTTTTGCGCCAACTAACCGCAGCATTTATAAGGGCTTCACCAAGTTCTTTAGCTGAATTGTCTGATTTAACATTCATTATGCTCATAACTCGGTCGTTGCCAAACATTTCTCCGTCAGGAGAACGCTCTTCGGTTAAGCCGTCTGTGAACATTATTAGAATGTCATTCTTAATCATTTTAAATGGCTCTTTGTGATAAATGGCGGGTAAGCCTACTATACCAACAGGGGCGCCGCTCTGAGTTTCTATTAGCTGACAACAGGAATTGAGTTTTACCATTAATGGTCCGTGTCCTGCAGAAGACATTTCACACTCGCCGGTTTTTGGGTCAATTGCAACAAGCTGCAAGGTTACAAAGTGATAAGAGTCAAGTTCTTTACATAGTCTTGAATTTATCCGTTCCAAAATTATTACAGGGTCAATACAGTCTTGTACCACACTATGGATAATCATTCTGGTAATTGCCATAAGTATTGCTGCAGGCATTCCTTTGCCGGATACGTCACCTAATACTATTAGCAATCTTCCGTCATCAAGGGCAATTACATCAAAGAAGTCGCCTCCGATGTGTTTTGCCGGATTGCTTTTTCCGAAAACGTCTAATGAAGCCGGAAGGTCAGAGAAAGTTTTAGGCATTAATGACATTTGAATGTCTCGCGCGTCAGTCAGCTGACGCTCTAAAAGATCTTTTTCGTGCTCTTCATACATGAATTTTACGTTTTCCAGAGCTGTCACAACTAAGTGGGCTACCGCTTCAAGCAACTGTTGGTCCTGGTTTGTAAAAGTTAAGCCGTTTGTCTTGTTATTAACGTTAATAACACCTAAAACGCGTTTTTTAAGGTTTCCTCTCTGGCTGATGAGAGGAACAGAAAGCAAAGACTTGTTGAAATAAGCTTCTCTAGATCTTTTTTTGAAAATACCTTCTTTTTCAATATCGTCGATTCGACAAGATTTTTGATGATAGGCAACATATCCTGATATTTCTTCACCGATAGGAATTTTGGTGCTTATTATATTCTCCGGTAATCCGAAGCCTTTTTTTATGACTAGAAAACTACCTGAATCATCAGCTTCTAAAAATGAAATTCTGTTAACTTTTAATAGGCGTCTGATGATTAAAATCATTTCATCAAGCAATGCATCTGAATCGTTTAATCGCGCCATCAAACCTTCAAGATCTTTTATAGTACCAAGCTTTTCTTCATAGTTGCATGCTACTTGCAGAGAAGCACTTATTCCATTTAATAAAATGGGGATAAGCTTCGTTAAGTCTTCTTCGGTGAGCTTTGCATTGCTCTCAGATTCGAATAGAATGACACCACCGAGAGAGTGCATAGATACAAACTCAGAGAAAGAAGTTGTTTGAGGGGTGGTTGCTAACGGAAGAACATATCGAATCGGCAATTTATATTTTTGGTTTCTGTTGTCGAATACGGAGCCCTCTTTTATAGCTTCAAGTATAGGAGTGCCAAGAGCAGTGACAGGGTCAACGGTTACACCGTCGGGAATTCTGTCGCCTAAGAAGTTTACGACTTCAAGTTCGGTTGTCTCTCTCGAAAATAACAGGATTGCTCCAGAATATTGCCCAAAAAGATAGTTTAAGCTTTCTACTAATTTGAATAATATCGCTCCTATGTCGACAGAGGAGTTTATGGTGTTGCATGTTTGATTAATCTGTTGAAGCATTCTGCCGTGTAATGCCTCTTTACGTAACTGGAAGAAATGACTGAAGTATAGTCCAAGTTGATTTGCAAGCATTGGAATAAACTTTGAGCTGGGATTTATATGTCTGTGGGCTTGGCTTCCGGAAACTAATACCCCGAAATGACCATACGTTACTCCACCGGCCTGACAAGAGAAAATTAAAGGAATCGGATCTGATGGCGGAAAATCTTGTGCCCCGGTTTTAATCACAAGCTTCTGAGTTTTAGGACTAATATTGACCGGGTTTTTGCTCATCATTTCTTCTAGCATATCAGCTACATCTAAGTCATAATTAGTATTTTCGTCAGCAGCGATTAGTGATATTTGGTTGTAGAAGTTTGGAGCAGCTTGTTGAACTATAAACGCACCGAAAACATTAAACTCGTGAACAATCTTTTGCAAAAAAGAAATAAGCACCGGAGAATCGTCTTCAAACCATTCTCTTGATTGTTTTTCTGGATTTCCGGGCGGCAATGCATCAATTATTCTATTTGTGTTAAGTAAATTCTGAATTTCGTGAAGAAATATTAGAAGTTTTTCTGGGTCGTCGTGCTCAGGGTTTAATAAATGAAGAGGAAATCTGTATTTTGAACAAATGAGACCTGCCATGTGCTCAGCAAAAATACACCATTCTTCATATGGGTATTTCGTGTCAAAAGCCACAACTATTATTAGCTCTGCCAAATGTGACTGCTTAACATGAAAAGGCACTATAATAATTCTGCACAATTCGTCATTGATTCTTTTGCTTGCAAAATCGCGATAATCAGGGGTAAACGGTAATTTTGAAAAGTCGCATAATTCTTCAATTGACAAATCTTTTGCTATTCCAAATTTAAAGGATTTCCAGGCGTCTTTAGCACCTCCGTTATAAAACCTGACAGCAAATCCACGATAATCCTCAAATGAACGCAAAAATGCCATATCCTTTTCATCAAGATATGAAAACTCTTTGAAATTCTCAAGTGAGTTCAGTGCGCTAAGAAAGTCTGCTTTCAATTGTGAAATACTCCATATTAATACATCAATAAAATGATAGGTTTGAAGTATAAACTTTTATTTAATTCATTTCAATAATAAAAGAAAGTTTATTATTGTACGTTAATTTGTAATATGTTTAATAAAATGTAAACTTTTAAAAACTTATATAGTATAATTTACGAAGATTGAAAGTTAAAGCGAGGTAGGTTTATGAAAAAATTCTATTCGTTGTTGTTTGTTTTTTTACCTATATGTTTTATGTCGACACTAACCCTTTGGGCTACAGAGTCTGTAAATCCATTCTCTGCTGGTGAAGTAACCGTTGAAAAGTCTTCAGCTTCTTCTGAAGTTTCTAAAACCACGGCAACTGATGAAGGCATAAAAGATGCAGCTAAAAAAGAAGAAGAAGAAGAAAATAAAAAAGACGAGGAAAGTAAAGCAAACAAAGATTCAGATGTTTTCGACCCCCCCATCACGGGAACTGTCGAAGTTGGAAACAGTACTTTGAATGTTAGAACTGGCGAATGGGAAACTGTAGTCAGCAGTCTTAGAACCGGAGATACAGTGAGCGTAGTTGGCAAAAAAGGCGTTTGGTATAAAGCCATTGTTAATGGCGAGGTTCGGTTTATTCATATGAACTACGTTTCTACAAGCTTTAAACCGGCCGGACAGACTCCTGTCGTTTATCCCTGGGAAAACTCCTCATCTTCATCTGATGCCGGCGTTATAATATCTCAAAAAGCCATAGATGGTTGTGGTTGGGGTGGAGTTTATCCTAATGAACCTCCTGCAACACGTATTAGCTCTCCTTTTGGATATAGAACACACCCAGTTACAGGTAAAAAATCGTCATTCCATGATGCAGTTGATTTGCCTTGCGTTTCTGGCTCAAGATTGAATGCTTTAGCTAGCGGAGTAGTTACTGCTTCCAGTTATGAATCAGGCGGCGGTAATTATCTTATTATCAGATATGCAAACGGCTATGAATCCTTTTATTGCCATCTTTTGAAGTCACTGGTTTCAGTCGGAGACAAAGTTTCTGCCGGTGAAAAGGTAGCATTAGCAGATAATACCGGTATTTATACAACTGGTTCGCACTTGCATATGCGCATTAAATACAATGGCACCGCAGTCGATCCTCAAAAACTTGGAATTCCTTTAATAAAGTGATATAAACATCTCTATGAATAAAAAAAATATCGTTTTGTTAATTGTCATTGTTGTCTTGGCTTCTGCAGCATGGTTGTTCATGAGTCAAAAAGATGTACCTGTCGTTGACACTGGCAAGTCCGTTGATGACGGCACGCCGGTCATGATCAATAATTTAAAATACCATAAAAATATGGCAGCTGCTCAAATGCCTGGCTTGCTTTATGAAGTTCCCTTCGGTAACGGAAAAGACGAAGTTGGTGGCTTTTTGCAAGATCTGGACCGCTACACAGAAGGCATGCCCTGGACTTTTAGGCCTGTTTCTAATGATAAGGTTTGGGTTCTAGATTCTGTAAATAAGCGTCTTAAACTTTTTGGCAAAGATAATAAGGTTGAAAAACAAATTGTTTTGGCTGAAATGGGCGTTAATGTTATGGATTTTGCAGTTTACAATAATGAGACTTTTGCATTCTTTAATAATGTTTCCGGAGAAATTTTTGTAACTGACAAAAATGGTGAGATAAAGAATGTGCTTAGAGGTTTTGTAACAGCTACTTCAATGGAGTTTAACGCAAAAGGCGAATTGCTTATTGCTCTTCCTGTGGCAAAAGGTAAAGTTTGTGTTGATCAGGTTGGGCAACTGCGCGGTATTTATTCAGGAAATCAAACTTTGAGCACAATTGAGAGCACTGCCGGTGGACTTTATTGCTTGCAATTTGCTGATAAAAAGGCCGAACTTTTTATCCAAAAGGGTTACAATGCAACTTCTACCGTTAAAATTGCAGAGTTTGAATATGAGTTGACTCATACAAAAGATGTTTGGTTCTCCGGTGGGGAAGTATATGGCTGCGACGCAAACGGCAACGTTTATTTGGGGTTGGTTGTGTGCGACATTGACGGAATTATTTATCGCGAAAGAATTTATAAGTGTACGCCCGAGGGCAAAAAGCTTGGTAGCGTCGATATAATTTCAAGTCCTGTTCTTTCTCCAGCCGCTCCTCGTAAAAGAGTTATTGCACCTAATGGTCGAATCTTAACGGCAAATTACAATGAAGATTTGTATATGATCAGCTATCACGAAATTAAATGATTTCTCTTTAAATATCAAAAGCCTAAACGTATGTTTAGGCTTTTTTTTTATTATATTGTGTACAACTTTTTGAAAAATGAATGTTGAATTTTGTTTTTTTCTGTGTTACAATACAGATTCCAAATTGAACTATGAAAGGTGAATGTCATGGCTAATACAAAATCAGCTGCAAAAAATGCACGTAAAGCCGTTAAACGACATACTGTACGCGTTACGGTAAAGTCAGAACTCAGAACTCTTCGCAAGAAGGCCCTAACCGCTGCTGAAAGCAAAAAGCCAGCGGAAGAAATAGCAATTGCTACCAAAGAAATTTGCAGCAAATATGCTAAAGCTGCGTCTAACAACTATATCCATCCTAAAACAGCTGCAAGAAAAATCAGCCGTCTCATGAAGGCTGTAAATAAACTCCAAAACTAATAAATCGGTTGTTTTTTGCTGATGTTTGTTAGCCATTTACCCGGCGTTGTTTTATAATTAAATAAAACATTGCCGGGTAAATGATTTTAGTTTCACTGAATCTTAAATATTAAGTGAAAGAGATTTGTGAATAAATGTGGTAAGCAGTGTTGTCGGGTCGCTAACACCCGATTTAAGAGCCAAATCGGTTTTTAGTAACTCAGGCCAAAGTTTTATTAGCTCTGAATGCTTGAAATTTAAGGCGTAATATAAATTTTTGATTTTAGCTTGATTTCGTAAGCCAAGAGATTTTACGATTGTTTCCGGTATTTCTTCGGATTTCTCTTGGATGTTCGCTAATATATTTTTTTTATCTTGATTTGATCTATAATCTGTTTTATTTGCAATACCGGAGTATTGCATCAGATATTTTCTGATTTCAGCTAATAGATCTGGACGATCTTTGCTGATATCATGAAATAGTCGCATTTCGCGAACTTGTTTTGAGAGCATAAACCATATTTTTTGAGGAGCTTCTCCGCTTTTTATTAGGCTTTCAAGGCTTTTAATTGATGCTTTTATGTCTCTTGATGTAAAGGCGTTCAAGAAGTCAAAAACATTGTTTTGTTTTTGATAACTTACGCTGTTTTTAACTTCCCGTAAGTTAATAATTTTTCCTTTGTGCGATAAAGCCAATTTAGTGACTTCTTGGTAAAGAATTGAAAGATCTGAACCAATAAGCTCAATCAATAAATCAGCTGCATCAGAGGTGATTTCTGCGCCCTGATTGCATACTTCATTTTTTATCCAGCTGGGGAGTTTGTTCGCAAACGGTGCCCAAAAGTCGATTTTATCAGCTTGCTGCTTGAATTTTGTTGCTAATTCGTTTGATATTCGTAGGTCAGAACTGGTGAATACAATTATTGTGTTAGTCGGAATACCGTTATCATGGAGAGTGT
>JAQVCG010000105.1 GCA_028689875.1 Candidatus Rifleibacteriota bacterium
TTTTGGTCGGGCGGCTCTTACATTTGTTTGCACCACTTTTATCATCGCGAACAAATTGGTATGCAGCGCCGTCAGCTTTATCGTATGCATAAATAATGCCTCCGTCAAGCCACCATTGGTCTGAAACTGCAACCGAAGTTATTGCTAGACCGGGAACTTTGATATTATAGTCATCGAGCCACTTTTTGATTGTTCGAGTGCCTAGCAGGTATATATAGTCTTCTGACTTGCTTTTTGTTGAAACGCCTACCCATTGAGTAGATAGATCATTTATATAGCCTATAACGTTCGGGGAAGTCGGGCTGACCTCAACACCGCCCATTTCGATTCTTCCGTCTGTAGTGCTATTTTGGGTTCTTGAATAAAGATAAGTTCTGCCAAAAGGAGACATGGCAAGAGAAACAAACTTTGGTTGAGCTACAAAAGAGTTTGCTTTGCTTCCATTAACGCAACAATAGTTAAGGCAGGCGGATATTTGCGATCTCTTAACAATCTCATCGTATATTGTTCCGACTTTTGCGCGGTATAGCTTGCTGACAACATTGTTAGAAGCTGACCAAACGCCAAAAGATTTTTTCCAGTAGTTTAGATCGTAAAAAGTGTGTTTTCTTTCTGATCTGTCCCAGTAGAAGACATTGCCGGGGCGTCCCGGGGGGTCCGGATCTCTTGATTGCCACCAGGCGCCATTAGGAATAGTGCCGTAACCTTGTGAATCTACGTCGACGAAATAACACCAATAGCCATCACCGAGACCATTGGTAATAGAACACCCGGGGCTGCAACAGTAATGCACAGTTTTTTTGAAATACCATCTTTTGGATTCTTTGATTATCGGTTTAACTACTCCTGACCATGGCCAACATACGTTCGAGGGGTTCCAAGCGGTGGGATTTGAGCCGTTACCCATTGGGCCTACAGTAGTATAAATAGGTTTCCCTGCTTCATTGTATGTTTTGTTTTCGGTAGGCACATGGTAGGCTTTTCTTGTGTCGCAGTGAGCGCCCCATAAGCCTATTCCGCCCGGTGCTTTTAATAAGCGCTTAAGAGTCCAGGCGGTGTTATATGAATAAGTGGGCTCTGTATTTTGTGAAAATGTGAATATTTGTCTGTCTAAATCCACGTATATTCCGTATGAAGCGCGCGGATCAAATAATTTTTGACCTACCGGGTTGCCGTCTGATTCACCTGAGGGATTATTTAATCTGTAAACACCTCTGTAAGTGGCATTATCGTGCCCAATTAAAAGATAACACTCGCCGTTTCTTTTATATTGTACGGCTTGTGCAAATAGACAAGAAGATGTGCAAAACACAGAAAACAGTAATGTCAGTAACAGGCTTTTTTTCATGATATTACTCCGTATTTACTTAATTAGGTTAAGAATTCGAGTCGCCACATCATTTCTTATCCCGTGTTTTATAAATATTTTTTCAACAACTTCAAGAGTTAAATCAAAGTCAGTATTCCCAACTAAGACAAGGCGTCCTCTTACTCCCGGTACAGCTGAAAAAAGTGGGCTTTTGGATATTTGTGTAGAAATATTCTTGTCGAAACTTTCTTCCATGTCTTTTCTTGCAAAAGAGGCGTATTGTGCCAGCTCAGGGTCGGTTTTATATACGCCCGGTAACTCCGGAATAACGTTCGCACTAATCAAACTTTGATAAAGTCTGATACTTAAAGGATCACCGCCAATAGCCGGTACGCTTCCAATTTTTGTGGGGGCAGTTTGAATTGCCTGATAATCGCTGTCAATAATCAAGGCACCGCCTCTTTTAATTGAAATATCGTTTAATATCAGATCTATTTCGTTTAAAACTCCTGTAACTATGCGGTTAGACTGTTCGCGCGTATAATACATCGGGTTCATCACATCGTCCCAAATTTTTATGTTTTCTTCATTTAGCTTTTTGAGTTCAGCCTTCATTCTTTCAATGCGTTTTTCTCGGGTTTTTCTGGTGTTATCACCTGCAAATCTTTTCATGTCCGGCATGTAATCAGTTGGTTGTGAGTAACTCTCTTCCATTTGTGATATTTTGTTTTCTAATTCAAACATTTTTTGCATAATATCGTCTGATTTCTTTTGGGCAGCTTTAGTAAGTTTGGCTATTTCTTCATTTACGCGCGCTTTTACATTATAATCTGAAAAATCAATGTCATTGCGTAAATGTCTGCCAATAACCATGTCATAGTTGCCCATCTGCGGATGTAAAGCTATAACCAGTTTATAGTCAACCGAATACATGGCAGGAGCACAAATCGAAGGCGTGCAAGAAAAAGTTAAACAATGAAAGGTAACAATAAATACGGCTAATATTTTTTTCAGGTTCATTATTCTTTTATATCCTCTTTTATTTCTTCAAGATAAGGGGTTCTAAGTGTAATAGCTTGTAAAAGCTCTTCTGAATCTTTTGTTAAATCTACAGCTCCGGCTAAAAAGGGCTTATGACTCATTGCAGGAAAATTTTTAATTATTGAATCTTTAATGCCTAATGCGGCATAAAACAATTCGTCTTTGCTTACAGCTCTGCCCTGCCATAATGCTTGGTGGCGGTTGGCAACAAATTCGTCCGATTTAATGAACTTGGTGCTGAATGGAAGAAAAACAGACGTGTCAAAGATAATTTCTAATTTTTTTCCTTTTTTCAGATGCTCTAAGGCATCGTTGATTGAACTTGAAATAGCTTTAACAACAGGAAACATAGTCCATGGTGAGGGAGTGTTTAAGAAAAAGTCACCATGCAATTTTGCTTGAGTAATGGCTTCGGAAATTAAATCATATTGAACTTTAAAGCTTTCGCGGCGTTTCCAAAATACCCACCACAGTTTTTGCGCAGCCAAGCTTCTGCCTGTAACCTTTTGACCATATTCAGAATCTAGTTGGCTTATTAAAAGTGCAATTTTTTGCTGCTCTTCTGAAAGTCTTTTGATATAAGCTTCGGGGTCTTCGTCAGGCTTAGGTTGAGAGGCAGTATTTATAAACCTTTGAGTCGAAGGATCAAATTGCTTCATTAAAGGGTGAAGTCTAATAAGCTTCTCACCATTTACATAGCCAAATTGCTTTTCGACAGCAGATAAGGGTAAAGTCGCGGCTGCAACCATAAATAAGCTCAAAATAAAAACATATAATTTAAATTTCATTGAAATATACCTCTAAAATCCTATTGTGGCAGTTTGAGAAGCCAATTTTACTAAAATGTTCTGAGTAATTTCTGATTCGGTTTTTTTCCCGCCCTCTCTTCTTATGCTTTTAATTATAAATTCCAGTGCATTTGGTTTATCTGTGTCTGCACCTTTGCTCATTACGGCAATTTCTTCGATCGAAGTATCATAGGTTTGCGTTCTATTATAGTCCGGGTTAGATATAAATCTTTGCCCCGCACCTAACATTGGAGCCCCGGGAAACCCGATAATGCTTGCAGGAATATTTGTGGGTTCAGAAGAAAAGGTCTCCGGGTTGCCTGTTCTTTGATATCTGATCTTGCCGTTTTTACCCCATATAGTTACGCCTGACCAGCTCCCAATTGTTTCAGCATTAAATACAGAGGCTTCTATGTGTGGATGAGAGGCGGAAAATGCAAGAAGGCATTGCCATTTATTCTCGCTTATATTCAGAAATATGGGTACATTAGTTTTTGAATACATTTTTTTATTTATGTAAATGGGGGTGTTCAGCAATGAGTTGCAGGTGCCGTCTGAAGATATGGAAAATAAATCAGATGAAGCCTGAGAAAGGTCTTTTGAAAGAATAGAAGCAAATGTTTGAATGGTTTTTTGTTCTTCTGCACGCCAAGAGCCTATTATGAAATTTTTAGAGCCTGATCTGTATAATGAAAAGGCTGCCAAAATAAATAATGACAATAACCCTGACGCAACGAGGATTTCGACAAGAGTAAAGGCGTATTTATTATTTACCCGAAAGTTTTCTTGCACCTGAAACAGTCCTTTCAATCTGTCTTTCGTAATCTCTTCCGTCAGGACGGCTTAAATTAAGAACTACCGTGATTTTTGCGTTCATGTCTTCGTATAGCTTAGAAGGCAGCATGGTAAAAGTCGTTGAATATTTTGCACTAAATTCGTTTTTTATCGCCCCGTTGAGAACAGCATCACCGCTATATGTGTCAAGTGGTTCATTGCCATTTCCTTTAGCTTTGCATAGAGCAGCATAATAAAGGGGGCCGGGTAACTCTTTGAGTTTAAGCATAGCGATTTGAGTTATACCTTCGGCCAGCAAATCAGCTTGTATACTGCCTAATTCAATTGTGTTGTGATTTGAACGTTGGGAGATAGATTTTAGATAAGAAGAACCGAGAATAAGCAGACCCATTGTTAAGGTCATTACCAATACTATTGCCATTCCACTTTTAGAGTTAATGGGTTTCATAAGGTTCTCCGTGAAAAATTTGCGCGATAAGTAAGAGCAGAAACCTGTACTACTTTGCTTTTTTCTTCTGTCCAAGAAATTGTTAGTGACAACCTAAGAATACTATCGGTTAAGGTTAATGACTCAACTGAAGCAAAGTCAGCCGGTTTGGGACTGGCTTCGTTAAATGTTGCAGTATGTACATTTACCGGTTTGTAATCAAAACTTGTGGTCATATATTGAGAAGTCAGTTTAACTGAGTAAGTTACGCCATTTGAGGCTTTGACGTCACCTAAGCTAATGTTATTGAATGATTTAACAATGTTATTGCCTCTTGGAATCTCATTGAAAGGCTCTGAAAGCAAACTGCGCATGGTTTTGTCGAGCATTTGAATTGCTGTTATTCGTCGTGCGTCTTTAAGGGTGGCTTTGCCGCCATAACCCATAAGTCCTGCAATAGGAATCATTGCAAGGCACAATATAAGCGTTGCAACGATTATTTCAGGAAGAGTTATTCCTTCTCTATTTTTTGTATTCGAATGATTAATTTTGAGCACCTAAGAATAATCAGAAATACGATACTTTACCATTGTCCGGTATTTTGGGAACACACTCTCTAGAATTATACACGATAAAATGATTATTATAAAGTAGTAATGACAAAAACTCTGAATTTTGTACGAGTATTCTGAATATTTTTATTAATCGTGTCTGGAGTTTATAAGTTTTTTAACTCTGTTCGCTGCGTTTTGTGCGAGGTTTTCGGCGAAAAA
>JAQVCG010000106.1 GCA_028689875.1 Candidatus Rifleibacteriota bacterium
TAGTTGAAGGCGTTGTTCTGCAATAATAAAAGCATAAAAAAACGGTTGCTATAAATTTTTATAGCAACCGTTTTGGTTTTAGTTAAAAAACTGATTTCCCGTTTTTATATTCAACCCCAAGGTGTTTTGCAACCGTGGCGGCTATGTCCCAGAAGCCTTGTCTAATGCCCAAGTCTGAGCCATTATGGCCGGGTCTGTATGCCAATAATGGAACGGCTTCGCGAGTGTGATCGCTGCCTTTGT
Organism: Candidatus Rifleibacteriota bacterium; assembly: GCA_028689875.1. Taxonomy (GTDB): domain Bacteria; phylum Muiribacteriota; class Ozemobacteria; order Ozemobacterales; family Ozemobacteraceae; genus MWDD01. Next base: position 244 of record JAQVCG010000106.1, read on the forward strand.
AGGTCGGGTCACAACCATGATCGGCTGTAATCAACAAAATGTCGTCTGCATTAAGCTTTTTAACAAACCCGCCAAGCCAAGTATCAAAGTCTTCGAGAGCTTTTTTATAACCTTGAACATCTCTGCGGTGACCAAATTTCATATCGGTATCAACTAAGTTAGTGAATATAAAGCCGCTCTTAATTTTTTCCAACGATTCAGTAGTTTTCTGCATTCCATCATCGTTGCTCTTAGTTGTTACATAAGGATCTACGCCTTGTCCTGCAAAAATATCATATATTTTTCCGATACCATAGGTTGGTATACTTTTGCTTTTTAAAATATCAAGAACTGTTTCATCAGGGGTTAAGCTGAAATCGTGTCTGTTAGAAGTTCTTGTGTAATTGCCGGATTCGCCGATAAAAGGACGGGCGATGACTCTTGCTGCGCCTAAATTAGGCGGTTGAAGCATGTCACGGGCGATTTGACAAATACGATACAGTTCTTTAAGCGGTATAACTTCTTCATGTGCCGCAATCTGAAAAACACTGTCAGCAGAAGTGTAAACGATAGGTTTACCTGTTTTAACGTGCTCATCACCTAAATTCATGATAATTTCGGTGCCTGATGCCGGGTAATTGCCAATCGTTTTACGACCAATTGCATTTTCAAATTGTTCTATGAAATTTTTCGGAAAACCATCAGGGAAAACGGGAAACGCGTATTTGAGCTTATTGCCCATCATTTCCCAGTGTCCGGTGGTAGTGTCTTTTCCGGGAGAAAGTTCGTGCATTATTCCATAAGAGGCAGTAGGATTAGCTTCTTTTGCAACTCCCACGATTTCAGCCAGATTACCTAACCCCATTTTTTGCATATTAGGCAAATTAAGGCCGTTAGCTGCTTTTGCTATGTTAGGAATAGTGCTTGCGCCCACATCGCCATATTCAGCTTGGTCCGGCATTGGCCCAATTCCTGCGCTGTCAAGTACTATACATATTGCTCGCATATTTTCATTCCTTATTTAAGTAATTTTTCAATTTCAGTTATTTTGTTTACCCTTGCGGCATGTCTGCCGGGAGCAGGTTCAGTGGCAAGCCATAAATCCACTATTTGTTTTGCATATCCAACGCCCAACACCATGCTGCCCAAGGTTAAAACATTTGCGTGATTATGTTCTCTGCTGTTTTTGGTAACATATAAATCGTTGCAACAAGCAGCTCTGACACCGGGCACTTTATTTGCAGCCATACAAGAGCCGATTCCGGCACCATCTATGATGATGCCAAGCGTGCCATGATTTTTTGCCACAGAGTGAGCAACCAAAAACGCAATGTCAGGATAATCAACTGCTTCAGTTGAATGAGTACCTATATCTTCTACCTGATGTCCTTTTTGAGACAGATAGTTTTTTAATTCTTCTTTAAGTGAAAATCCACCATGATCAGCACCAATAGTGATTTTAGCCATTATATAAACTCCCTGAATAATTCCGGCCTCGGGCGCGGGATTACAACAGAATGAACAACCAAACCCTTTTCGCGTAATGATTCTAAGCCGGCTTCAACGGCTGCTTCAACTGCTGCCACACTGCCGGTCATTGTGTAAAAAGCTTTTCCGCCAATTGCCATTGCAATTCTTATTTCGCATAAGGTTATGTCTGCTGCTTTTGCAGAAGCGTCAGCAGCTAAGATTGTAGATACAATATCAAAAGTCTCAACAACGCCTAAGGCATCTGTTTTATCGATTACATTCGTTGCCGTTAAAGCAGGGTATATTTGGTCATGCAGGTTAGGTATAACCAAATCATTTACCAAATAGCCTTGTCCCGCTTGAATACCGGCTTCAACAGAAGCTCTTACGGCAGCAACGTCTCCCCAGACGAGACATATAAATTTGCCCGGGCAAGTGCTTCTTGAGAGCAAAAGCTCAACATCAGCTGTTTTTAACATGGTGTCAGTTACAGCATAACCGACTGAAATGCTTGAAAGCTCTACTAATCCTATTGCATTTCGAGATATATTCATGTCCGATTCCCTTATTCTTTCGAAATAATTATGGCTTTGTCATCGACAGAAATAACTGTGCCGCTTATTGATGCATGAAGAGCTGCACTAAGTTTGCCGTCGGGCATTGCACCTATTAATTGCCCCTCTTTAACTTTGTCGCCTACTTTTACTGTTGGGGTTACAGGAACCCCGATATGCATTTTAAGAGGCAGAACAACCTTGTTAAAGGTGGTTGATATAGTTGTTAGGGGTGCTTCGCGATTAAAATCTAAAAGTCCGAGTTTTTTGATTAAACGATCTACGGTTACTCGACGCATACTGCGCATCGGATGCACTTTAGGAGTGCCCTCGAATGATGCCGGTTTTACACCTTTACCGAGATGAAAGCGTTTTGCTATTCCGCACATTTCGCGCGGGGGTAAGTCTTCAGGGCAAGAAAAATTAGAGCATAATCCGCAGTCGCTGCAAAATACTGATTCTATAGCATAGTCAGTTTGTGCATAAGGTGTAAACTGTGCGGTGCGCATAGCTTTATGAGGGCGAACCGGGTAACCCAAAAGTGCACGGGGACATAGCTCTGAACAGTCCGTGCATTGGTCGCAAGCTGATTTGGCTATTCTCATACGGGTGCTGTCCGATGCCGTCATTTTTTTGATTAAAACGTGATTCGCGGGCAACACAATCAGACCGCCGGTTGTTTTGCTCACAATGTTAGTGTAAGGGTCAGAAACTAGTTTCCCCATCATGGGCCCGCCGTCGATAACACGCATACCGTCAAGGTTGGTTAGTCCGGCAATAGCAATTGCTTCGCTGACTGTTATTCCGATTGGCACTTCAATGGTGCAAGGTTTTGAAACGGCTCCGGTTACTGTCAAAAGCTTGTGGGTAACAGGCTTGTTTAAGCCTAAGTTCATTACAGTTTCGACATTCATTACAACGCAGCCAATATTTAAAGGGATTCCGCCGAAAGGAATCAACTTGCCCGTTGCTTCGTAAACCAATTCATATTCATCGCCTGCAGGGTAAAAGTCACCGAGGGGCAGCATTTTAATGCGGCGGTCAGGAATGGCCTTTTCCATATAATCAAAAAGGTCTGCATGCTTTTTCTTTAAACCGATATAAACGTTAGCGGCACCGGTTAAATCAGCCGCAACAATTAAACCGGTGAAAAAATCTTTCGTGCGATGTAATAGAATTTCTTTGTCTTTATGTAATAGCGGCTCACATTCGGCTGCGTTTACAATTAAAGCTTCAACATTGCGGGCTGCAAGTTTAACATGAGTCGGAAAACCGGCTCCACCGCAACCTACAAGGCCCAAATCTGAAATGTTTAAATCTGACATTTGTTTCACCGATACAAAGTTTTGAGGGCACAGCTTTTGGCCATGCCCCCTGTTTATTTGTTGTTATACTATTCTGAATGCATCAACCATGACACAACGTCGATGTCGCGTAAAGGTGCGAGCAGTCGTTATGCCTTCTCCGGTGGGAGATGCGATGGTCATTGTTGTGGGGCCTTCGCCGCCTAGCGCCAAACCAGCGTAACTCGGACCGTTCTTGACAAAAATTGTGCAATCACATTTTCTTGCCATAAGAGTCAGGTTATCGATGTTCTTGCTGTGCATACAGGCTGTATGACGATTGCCGTTTTCGACCTTTACAGCCAAGTCAATGGCGGTATTAACGTCGCGGACGCGAACCAGCGGAATAACCGGCATCAAAAGCTCTTCTAACACAAACGGATGGTCGGGGCCGACTTCGCAAAGTATTATGCGAGTGCTATCGGGTATTCGAACACCGATTTCTTGCATAATAACAGATGCATTGCGCCCAACGAGCTTGCGGTTCGGAGCATTGATTTTCGGGTCTATGCAAATTTTTTCTAATTGCTGAATTTCGCGAGGAGAAGCTTCGTAAGCACCGCTGCTGATTAAATGCTTCTTTAACTCGTCAGCAACCGATTCAACAACAATTATTTCTTTTTCTGCAATGCACAAAACATTGTTGTCAAGACTTGCACCGGATACTATATCGCGCGCTGCCTTGCGAAGATTAGCTGTTTCGTCAACTACAACTGGCGGATTACCCGGGCCTGCTGCAATATATTTTTTGCGAGACTTTGAAGCAGCTGCCACAACTCCGGGGCCACCGGTTACAGTCAGCAATCTGATGCCCGGGTGAGTCATTATTTTTTGGGCATTATCAATGCTGGTGTCTGATACTGTTGTTAACAGATTTGAAGGCCCGCCTGCTTCAACAATAGCGTCATTAAGTAAGCACATGGCAAACTTACTGCATTTGTTTGCGGCAGGATGTGGAGCAAAGACTACGCCGTTTCCGGCAGTCACCATACTAATGGCATTGTTGATAATACTGGCTGTTGGGTTCGTCGATGGAGTTATTGCACCTATGATCCCATAGGGAGCCCACTCTGTGAGAGTCAGGCCGTGATCTCCGCTCGCTGCCATTGGCTGTATATCTTCAATACCGGGTGTTTTTTCAATTATAAGTTTGTTTTTCTGAATCTTGTCGTCAATGCGGCCATACCCGGTTTCTTCATGCGCAAAACGCGCAAGCTCTTCAACTTTTTCAAGTGAACGCTTGCGCATGTTAGCGATGATTTTACCCCGAGTAGCCATAGGTAAGTCTACTAATACCTTTTGAGCTTCAGTAGCATGCGCTACCGCTTCGTCAACTGATTCGAAAATTCCGTGTCCTGCACTCTTAGCAGGTGCTGAGGAACTTTTGCCGGAATCGTTGTTACCGATTTTGCTCAAGACTTCCTGTATGATTAGATTCAAGTCTTCCCTTGAAACGCTCATTCTGTTACTCCGGTTTCAGAATTAACAGGTTTTAGCTTCGTTCTTCATCAAAAACTACTG
>JAQVCG010000107.1 GCA_028689875.1 Candidatus Rifleibacteriota bacterium
GCTCTTTTACAGAAAAAAATTCAGGAATATCAGGAACTTCGGGCGCAAATCCAATTTCTGCACGATTTAATTTTGCCGAAAACAATGAAATTTGGCCCGATTTTATATTAACAAGTTGCAGTAAAGATTTAATGGCTGTGGTTTTTCCGGCACCGTTCAAGCCTGCTAAAGCAAAAATTTCACCTTCTTTTATATTTAGCGAAAAACCATCTAATGCCAACTTACTACCGTAGTTTTTTACTACTTTGTTGAAACTTATTGCGCTCATTTATTTATAATTTGCTATTTTTTGCACCAATAAACCAAGGCAGGAGGAATATTACCCCACACAATTGGGCTGGTTTTTACTTCAGAAAAAGTTTCGCAAAGTTTTTTTCTGAATCTAACTCCGGCAGGAAGCATCAAGCCGTGAATATATGCAAAGGTTGTAAAAACGCCCCCTTTTTTTAATCCCATTTTTGTTTCGTATAATATAGCATTCTGCAATTCTTCGGGAAAAATAGCCCAAGGTAAGCCACTTACTATAGCGTCTGCATGCTTAGCATCATTCTGTTTAAGGTATTTTCTCAGATTTTCTGCAGAATCTTTGTAAATACATATTTCAGGGACATTTTTGCGAGCGATGCATATCATTTCTTCATTAAGTTCAAAACTAAAAAACAGCGTCTTATCTTTGTTTATTTTACCAAGTATATATTTAGTAAAAATCCCTGTTCCACAGCCATATTCGACCAAAACCTTAGTTTTTGCAAAATTAATGGGCTCAACCATACGAGCCGCAAGATATTCAGAGCTGGCAGCAACAGCACCGATTTTAGTCGGTTCTTTGCAAAATTGCTTAACAAAAGCCAATTTATTTCTCATATTGCTGCCACACAGCTCCTCACTAGAGTTATTATACTACACTTTTTTATTTTTTGCCTATTTTTGTAAATCTGTCAACAAAAAATGAAGCAACATGTTCTGCATATTTTCCGGGCCCAAAACCGGCATCAAAACCGAGTTCTGTTGCTAAGTCGTTATTTATTCTTGGCCCACCGGCAACAAGTATAAACTTATCGCGCAAATTACCTGCTTCTAGCAATTCTACCAACTCAACCATATTTGCAACATGCACATCTTTTTGAGTAACAGTCTGAGAAACCAATATAACATCTGCATTCAGCTCTACGGCCTTTTTCACAAGTTCTTCATTTGGAACCTGACTACCCAAATTATAGGCCTCTATCATTGCATATCTTTCTAAGCCATAGTGACCGGCATAGCCCTTCATGTTCATAATGGCATCTATACCAACAGTATGAGCATCTGTTCCGGTGCTCGCACCGACTATAACAAGTTTTCTACCAATTTTATCTTTTATGTATTCATCTATGCCATGCATATCCATAACATCAGAATCAATTGTATTAACTTTTATAGAGTTAATATCAACAGAATGTGAAAGATTACCGTAAACCACGTAAAAAGTGAATTCTTTGTCCAATGGTCCATGATAAGAAACCTGTGCATCATCTAATCCCATCTTAACAGCAAGTTGCCTTGCAGCTTCTAATGAACGATCGTCGTCTTTTACCGGCAGAGTAAAGCTCACCTGAACTTTTCCGTCATTCATTGTATCCCCATATGGTTTTAAATGAGTCAAATCAAGTTTTGTGCTGAAATTTTTAACCTTTGTTGAATATAATCCACTGCTCATTTTACGGCTCCTTTCAGCATAATTTCGATAAATGGATTAAAATATCCGTCTTGTTTTCTTAACACCCCGTTTAAGCCCTTTCCACCATTTAAAGGACGTTTGACTCCGGCAAACTTGCCCATTTCAAGAGTTTTAAACAAACCGTCTTTTTTGATCTCTTCAAGCATCGAACAAGCACTTGCTAACACCTCATTTGCACGCTTTGCCATTATACCGCCAGACTTAAATTCAATTTCATCACCGAGATCGGCCATTGTGTTAGCTATATAAGTTGCATTTTCAATAGAAAGAGCCCTATCAGACATAAGCGGTGTATGAATCGCTTCAGTGAGCATACCGAGTAAATGCACTTTTTGCTTGGTTACCACAGTAATAATATTAAACAAAGCATCCTGAACGTGAGCTTTAAAAATGTTTCCGGTTTTAAATTTAGTCGGCGGCATATACTTTAAAGGCGCTTTCGGGAATATCTCGCGCGCCATTTGCGCCTGTGCCAACTCAAACAAAAAACCATTCTTGAGGCTAGGATCAATCTCAAATGCGTGACCAAGACCCATCTGTTCTTCTTTTAAGCCTGAAATCAAGGCAAATTGCTCATTTATAAATTGCGAAGCCAAAACAGTATGAGCTTCTTCAACAGCATCAGCAGTAGTTAGATAGTTATCTTCACCGGTATTGATAATTACACCTGCAAAACCATTTATTATTCGAGAAAAATACTGATCAATCATGGTTCTTTGCATATTTATATCTCTAAATAAAATGCCATACAGAGCGTCGTTAAGCATCATATCAAGTCTTTCAAGCGCACCCATAGCAGCTATTTCAGGCATACACAGACCTGAGCAATAATTACAAAGTCTTATATAGCGCCCAAGTTCTTGGGAAGACTCGTCTAGAGCCTTTCTCATTAATCGAAAGTTTTCTTGTGTGGCGAAAGTTCCGCCGAATCCTTCAGTTGTAGCTCCAAATGGGACATAATCCAAAAGACTTTGCCCGGTGGTCCTTATAACCGCAACAACGTCTGCACCCTGAGCGGCGGCGGCCTTTGCCTGAGTAATGTCTTCGTAAATATTTCCGGTGGCCACAATAACGTAAATAAACGGACCCACCTTATCGCCATACTTATTTAAGTATTCTTCACGAGTAGCTCTATTGGCTTTAATTCTGTTGGCAGAAGACAAAGCAATTTCATTAATTACATCTTTAATTTCAAACATATCTGCCATAGGCAGTTTAGTTATATCTAATTCCCCTTTTGAAACAGATTCTGCAATTTCTTGGGCCGTTTTTCCGGTTTGTATCATAGCATTGCCCAAATATACAGAAACACCTAACGAGAGACCATTATTGTTTTTAATATGATCTACTAAAATATTCGGAAGAGGAACACCAAATTCGTCTACGCCGTCAATTCCATACAATCTGGCTAATGTTCGCTCAATTGTAACACTTGTATGCTGTTCAATAAACTTTTGAGTATCAAGAGCAATATCCGCAGCATGTTTGCGCGCTTTTGCAACCAAATCTAAATTAAGGTTAAGCTTACTTTTCATTGTCATTCCTTCTCGTTTTTTGATTGAAATCAATTATACACAACTACATCCCATAGAGCAAATAACTCATTTTTAATTATTAAACATAGTACACCCGAAGTATTGCTTCAATAGTAAGAAAAATTATATGATAAAACGCTTATCCCGGTCCAGACAACAACTATTTGAGTTTTTTTGTATCAGAAGCTGTTTTAATAGATTCCAGATATTTGATCTGTGATTCTAGGTTCTTGAGCAATTCTAAAAAAGGTATTTTTTGTGTTTCATCAGAAAGACTGAGTACATTTTTTTCGATATCTGTTTTATGCTCAACTAGTTGCTTTAGCTTTTCATCAACAGAAATGTGATTTTCAGTTGCCAATTTAATCGACTTTTGTCGCAACTTTTGAAAATCAGGCAATTTTGAATGCACTTTATTTCTAAAAACTGATGTACTGAAGTCTGTTTTTAAACCTGTCTCGGGGTCAATAGGCCCAGAAAGACTGATTGAGCTATTTCTTTCAAATACTGCCTCATCCATCCAGGCTGGAAAACCCTTTTTTGATTGAGCGAACACAAAAACATGAATTAAAATAAAACTCAAAAATACTATTGCCTTTTTCATTAGCTACATCCAAATTGATCTTATACACATATATATTTTTTCTTAACCTCAGTCAATCTCAGATTAAATATTTATTTGACTTTTTTTCATCTGAAGAATAAACTACAAGCTGTGTTCGGCTATATATCTCGTGCGTAATCACCCGGAGAAGTGTAAAATGAATTCCAAAATTTTAATTACTGTGTTCATTATGCTTGTTTTTTCCTTTTCAACGCTAATAGCGCAACCGCCAGCCACTATTGATGCAATTGAAGTCTTTCCCGGTTCGAAAGCAGATCCCGAAATGTTAAAATACGAAAAAGAATTATTCGACCAGATTTACTCTGAAGACACAACAATAAAAGCAAAAGACATAAAGGTTCTAAGCACTGAAGCTCCGGTAGATGAAGTTGTAAACTGGTTTACCAAAAAATTAAATGCTGTTGACAGTGAATTAAGCGGCCCCGGAGTTGTCAATTACAACGTTGATTATTATGATGACGACGAATTCGAAATGCAATACGAAAAAGATATCCTTATTTACGACGGACAATGGGTAAAAAAAAGCATCTCTAATCGTAAAAAGTCCCCTAATGGCAAAGTCATGATGAGCGGCAGCTATATGTGGGAAATTATCAACGAAGATGGTGAAAGATCAGAATTCACAATCTCCGCTGAAGATGCTAGTTTTGATTATGTAAATAAAAAATATAAACAAAAAACCTTAATCAAAATAAATTTTTGTCATTTTGCCAAAGTTGACCCTTACCTCAGATATGAAGATGATGATTCAGACGAAGACTATGAGCTTACAGAATAATAATTTTGTTTTTTAGAGCAAACCAGGCATAATTCAACAGCATCATCACTGTATGTAAAGGATTCTCCGCATTTAGAACATACTTTTGCAGATAGTATCACTTCTTTTTCTAAATCATTAATCATGACATTTTCGACACCGAAAATGTCATGGTTTGTTTCTGTAAATTCTTTTACAACTTTTTTTGCCGATAATGCTCTGGCTTCCATATCATATTGAACTTCAGGCGCACGTTTTCTATGAAAAAACTTATGCAATTCAGGAGTTTCAGTTTCTTTTATTTTTTTTAAATCTACGAAAATTCTGAAGCCTTTGCCATCGGTTCTGTCATATAAAACAATCGCATAACGCCCTATTTCATCATATATTTTTAGATATTTATTTCCAACTGTACAACCGGTTAAAGCCTGAACCGCATCAGAAAGACATGCTTTAGCCTCAGCAACTGCACC
>JAQVCG010000108.1 GCA_028689875.1 Candidatus Rifleibacteriota bacterium
CCGAAAAGATACGCAAACTATCCCGGATAAACTCATCGCCTATTTTTTTATTCAATTCTTTTGAGATTATATAATAGGTATTCGCCAATGTAAGAGGCGAAACCAGACCGATAATCTTCCGAGTCTCAATTAATTCAATAATTTTCGCAGAGTATGATGAAAACGGCTCTCTGTCTAGAAGCCAATCAAGCAGGATATTGCAATCAATGCATGCTTTGATCATGACAAGTGCTTATCCCTTAGGTAAGCTAATTTTGAGGTTTCAGCATCAAAATCTGTGTTGCTTATTATACCTTTATATTTTTTTGCAATTGGAGAGTGAATTTCTGATTCTGTATCATCATTACTTGTCATCAAGAGCGACTTATACAACTCTTCGGTTAATGCGCTGAGAGACTTTTGCTGCTTTGAAGCGCAGATTTTTATTCTGGCAATTATTTCTTTATCTAGTCTAAGGGTAAGTTTTGTATCCATAGCACTCCTCACATGACGTATCTATATTAATAATACGTCAATCAGAAAGGTTGGTCAAGTTTAATTTCCCTTTCCCAGATTATGCAGTCGCTATCGTGCGCTTGTTTTATAAGTTTGGGTTAGATTTTAACAAAAGACGTCGCAATTTTTTATAGTTTTTATTTGACATATGCTAATAACAGGATGTATCATCAATTTATGGCATATGCTACAAATAATAAAGGAGCGTATTATGAAAATAGCGATACCGGTTGACTCAAACAATGAAAACACTGATGTGTGCGTATCTTTTGGACGTGCACCATACTTTTTAATACACGACACAGAAACCAAAACAAATGAATTTGTAACCAATGAAGCTGCAAACGCTCAAGGCGGAGCCGGCATAAAAGCTGCTCAAACTGTCGTTGACAGCAAGGCTGAAGTATTACTGACTCCCAGATGCGGAGAAAATGCAGCGGAAGTAATTAATGGGGCAAACATAAAGCTTTATAAAACACAAAAAGGCAGTGCAATGTCTAACATAGAAGCTTTTAGCAATAACAACCTGCCTGAATTAAAAGAAATTCACGCCGGTATGCACGGGCACAATGCCGGCTAAGGAGCTAACAATGCGAATAGCTGTTCTAAGCGGCAAAGGCGGGACAGGCAAAACGTTGGTTTCTGTTAATTTAGCCAGTGTTGCCGGTTCTGCTGTTTATGTGGACTGCGACATTGAAGAACCAAACGGGCACTTATTCTTTAAGCCTCAGAACACGACGGAAAAAGTTATAAGCAGACTGATACCTGAAATAGATGAAGACAGATGTGATTTGTGCCGTAAATGTGTAGATTTTTGCAAATTCAATGCTTTGGCTTTAATAGGTAATAAAATAAAGCTGTTCGACAAAATTTGTCATTCTTGTGGCGGGTGCAAGATTTTATGCCCTCAAAATGCGATAACAGAGAAAGAAAAACGTATAGGCAAAGTAATATCAGGTGTATCAGAAAACGTGCAGGTCGAAACGGGAATGATTGAGATCGGTGAAAGTTCAGGGGTTCCCATAATAAGCGCGCTTTTGGCAGAGATAACTCAAAAAGGAGTCGACACTGTTCTCATGGACTGCCCGCCGGGGAGCGCCTGCTCAGTAATGGAAAGCATAAAAGAAGCGGATTACTGCGTTTTGGTTGCTGAACCGACACTTTTTGGCGTTCACAATTTGAATATGGTTTATGAGCTTGTAAAAATATTTAAAAAGCCGCACGGCGTTATTTTAAATAAATGCGTTGAAGGAATCGACATAGCCGAGGACTATTGCAAAGAAAAGCAATTAAAAGTAATAAGCAGAATTCCGTTTGACAAAGAACTGGGCAAGCTGAATTCTGACGGCGAGATTGTCAGCCGTATAAACGGGCAATACAAAGCTTTGTTTGTTGCTGCCTTAAAGTCTATAACAGAGGAGGCAAGCCATGAAACAGCTTCTGATTCTAAGCGGTAAAGGAGGCACAGGCAAAACCACTGTTGCGAGTGCCTTTATAAAAATTTCAAAAGCTAAGTCTTATGCCGATTGCGATGTAGATGCCCCTAATTTGCATTTAACTATGAACAAAGAAAAAGCACCCGAACAGAGTGATTTTTTTGGTTTAGATAAAGCTTTCATAAGCGAAGAATCGTGCATTAAGTGCGGAAAATGCAAAGAAGTTTGCAGATTTGATGCAATAGATAATGCTGACGATTGTTACAAAGTAAATGCGGCGGCATGCGAAGGCTGTGCAGTTTGCAGTTTGGTTTGTCCGACTGAGTCTATCTCTATGATGAAGGCCGCGGCCGGCAGACTTATGCTGTATGAAGAAAAGAATGAAGTTTTTTCGACAGCTGAGTTAAATATGGGAAGCGGCAATTCAGGGCTTTTGGTGAGCGAAGTCAAAAAAAGGATGCAAAATAAAGCACAAAGCAACTTTGCAATTATAGACGGTTCGCCGGGCATAGGTTGTCCGGTAATTGCGTCTATTAGCGGAGTTGATTTAGTTCTTGCAGTTTCTGAACCGTCTGTTTCAGGTATAAGTGATTTAGAGCGAATCATACAAACGGCAAAAGTTTTTGGTGTAAAAACGGCGGTTTGCATAAACAAATATGACACCAATGAAACTATTACAAAAGAGATAGAGCAGTTTTGCTCTAACAATGATATTTCTTTTATGGGTAAAATTCCCTTCGACAATTCGGCCATGGAAGCAATAAACGCGGGCAAAACCGTTGCTGACATTGATTGTCCGGCCAGGTATGCCATCGAAGAAATTTATGTAAAAACTTTCAAAATGTTATCAGAAGAGTGTTGAGTCAAAGCGATGAAGATTACCGCATTAATAGAAAACACGTGCAAAAACGAAACCTATTTTACAGAGCATGGTTTGAGTCTTTACATAGAGACATCTGAAGATGTTATTCTTTTTGATACGGGTTCGAGCGGCAACTTTTCTTTAAATGCGCAAAAATTAGGCAAAGACTTAAGTCAAGTTGATTTTGCGGTAATTTCACACGGCCATTACGATCATGGAAACGGGCTTTCAAAGTTTTTTGAACAAAATAGCAAAGCTTTTGTTTACATTCAAGAGAGCGCCTTTGATAAACATTATTCTACAAAAATTGACGGTACAAAAAAATATAACGGTCTTAGAGAAGAGTATTCATCGAATTGCAGGTTTATTAAACTTAATGGCAATCATTCTGTAAACGAGCGAAGTGATATTTTTTCTTCAGTTACCGGAAACCGTCTTATGCCTATCTCGAACGAAAACCTTTATGTTTTAAAAAACGATGAATACTTAAAGGATGATTTTCGTCATGAACAAAACTTAGTATTAAAAGAAAAAGACAAGCTTCTGTTGATAACCGGCTGCGCTCATAAAGGCATTGTTAATATACTCGAAAGTTTCAAAGAGAAATATGCAATGTATCCGACACATGTTGTCGGAGGGTTTCATTTGTTTACAAATACAACGGGCGACAAAAAATATATAGACATTTTACACAAAACGGGATTAGCTTTAAAAGGCATGAAAACGACGTTTTATACTTGCCATTGCACAGGTAAAGAATCATACGAATCATTAAAAGCGTCTATTGGTTCATCACTTCATTATTTGTGCGCAGGCGAAGAAATTATAATCTAAAGGAACTGACCGGATGAGTAACAACGAAGAAAAATGTGACAACAACTGCGGGAGCTGTTCAAAAAACTGCTCAGATAGAACTGAAGAAAAACCGGATTTTTCGGCTGCTTTGAACGAGCATTCAGAGGTCAGAAAAGTAATTGGCGTAATCAGCGGCAAAGGCGGCGTAGGCAAATCATCTGTAACTTCTTTACTAGCAACTGCTTTAAGGCGACAGAAGCAGAAAGTAGCGATTTTAGATGCAGACATAACGGGCCCTTCCATTCCTAAGGCTTTTGGCATAGAAGGACGTGCGGCAGCGACAGAAGATGGCATTTTACCGGCAAAGAGCGCAACAGGCATTGAAATCATGTCTATAAATCTGTTGCTTGAAGATGCCAGCGACCCGGTTTTATGGCGCGGACCGCTTATTGGCAACGCAGTAAAAACTTTTTGGACAGACGTAATATGGAAAGACATTGATATTATGTTAATCGACATGCCTCCGGGAACGGGTGATGTTGCTTTAACAGTGTTTCAGTCATTACCGATAGACGGAATAATTGTGGTAACTTCGCCACAAGAATTGGTTTCGATGATAGTTAAAAAAGCTGTCAAAATGGCTGAGATGATGAATATTCCGATATTGGGGCTGGTTGAAAACATGTCATATTTTACGTGCCCCGATAATGGCAAAGACTATAAGATATTTGGCGAAAGCCACATTGATGAAATTGCTTCTTCACATAACTTGAATGTATTGGCAAAGCTGCCAATCGACCCGAAAATTTCGGAAGCATGTGACAGCGGCGAGATAGAATTTACGAGCAGAGATTTGCTTGAAAATCTTGCAAAGAGTTTAATTTCTAAGGAGAAAAAAATGGTAAAAATAGCAGTAGCGAGCGACAATCAGACGGTTACAGGGCATTTTGGGCATTGTCAGAATTTTAACATTTACGAAGCTGAAAATGGCAAAATCGTGAAAAGCGAAAGTTTGCCAAACCCGGGACACAAGCCGGGCTTTTTGCCGAATTATTTGCATGAAAAAGGCGTAAATGTAATAATTTCAGGCGGAATGGGCGGCGGAGCCGTTGAAATTTTCAACGAAAATGGCATAGAAGTCATTACAGGCGCTAAGGGTGACTCAAAAACTGCTGCTGAGAGCTATCTTAAGGGAACGTTAAAATCAACGGGTTCTGTATGTCATGAACATCAGCACGAAGGTGAATGCGGCGGTCACTGAGAGTAAAGTTATTTAACTGTATTTTCTGTTAGTTTTGAGAAGAGGCACAAAGCCGGAAAAATAGCTTTTGCGCCTCTTTACATTTTGACATTGTGTTTGCAATGGTATAAACACGAAAAATCGGTTTGAGTATTCTACGGAGAGTTATTTTAGAAAAAGGTAGAAACTTATATCGAAAACGTTTATTATTGATGAA
>JAQVCG010000029.1 GCA_028689875.1 Candidatus Rifleibacteriota bacterium
CTGGTTTCCACAAAAGCTATTTGCTTTTTTACATTCCCGAGTAACTCAACAGCTTTATGCACCATAGCGACACCAATTACGATTCCAGGTGCCCGTCTTCCATGAAATGCATATACTCGTTCTACAATACTTAAAAATTCTGAAGTGTTCATTGATATCTCCTAATCATCTTCAGGACGCAAAATTGCCATGAAAGCAGATTGCGGTATTTCTACATTTCCAACCATTTTCATGCGTTTTTTTCCTTCTTTCTGTTTCTCTAACAATTTGCGTTTTCGGCTAATATCGCCGCCATAACACTTAGCTGTTACGTCTTTTCTTAGCGGAGCAATGTTCTCGCGGGCAATTATCTTTGCTCCTATTGCAGCTTGCAGTGGAATTTGGAATTGATGTCGGGGAATAAGCTTTCGAAGCTTTGAAATTACTATTCTCCCTCTTGCTTCGGCGCGTTCTCGGTGACTTAAGAAGGATAAAGCATCGACTTTTTCACCGTTTACCAAAACATCCACGCGAACGATATCGCCAGCTCTATTTCCTATATGGTCGTAATCTAACGAAGCATATCCTCGTGTGCGGCTTTTTAATTTGTCATAAAAATCTACAATTATTTCTGAAAGAGGCAGATCAAAAGAAATCGAAACTCTAGACTCCGTGATAAATTCCATCTTCTGAAGAACCCCTCTTCGATCTTGAGCTAATTCCATTATTGTCCCAATATAGTCTTTAGGCATAAAAATGGTTGCATGGACAAAGGGCTCGCGTATTTCAGATATTTTTGTAATATCAGGAAGTTTTGATGGGGAATCAATTTCAAAACTTGTTTTATCATTCATTACAACTTCATAAACAACGTTTGGAGCAGTAGTTACAAGATCAAGATCATACTCGCGTTCAAGTCTCTCCTGAATAATCTCCATGTGAAGCAAACCTAAAAAGCCACATCTGAAACCAAAACCTAAAGCTAATGAATTTTCTGGAAAAAATGAAAGACTTGAATCATTAAGAGTTAGTTTTTCTAGTGCATTTCTTAAATCATTGAAAGCATTTGTTTCAACCGGATAAAGTCCGCAAAATACCATCTGTTTTGCTTTTTGAAAACCTTCGATAGGTTCAACATCAGAAAATTTATCTAAGACTACCGTATCTCCTATATTTACATAACCCATTTCTTTTATGGTAGCATGAAAAAAACCTACTTTTCCCGTCTCTAACTCATTTGTTATAAGTTGTTTTGGAGTAAAAACTCCGGCTTCAATTACTTCAAATGTTTGCTCTGTATTTTTAAATTTGATTTTGTCTCCTGTTTTTATTTTTCCATCAATTATTCGGCAGTATACTATAACGCCTCGGTAAGAATCATAAATGGCATCAAAAACAAGACCTCGTAAGGGTTTTTCAGCGTTCCCTTTGGGCGCTGGAATTCGTTGTATTATAGCTTCTAACAACTCAGGGATACCTTTCCCTTCTTTTGCAGAAACTAATAATGCGTTTGAGCAGTCAACACCAATTAAATTTTCGATTTCTTCTTTTACTTTATCGGGGTCAGCAGCTGGAAGATCTATCTTGTTTATGACAGGTATGATTTCAAGATCATGGGCTATGGCTAAAGTTGCATTAGCCATTGTCTGAGCTTCTACACCCTGACTGGCGTCAACCACCAGTAATGCGCCTTCACAGGCAGCAATAGAACGCGATACTTCATAAGAAAAGTCTACGTGACCTGGGGTGTCAATGAGATTCAAACAATATTCTATTCCATCTTTAGCTTTATAAATCATTCTTACTGCCTGAGCTTTTATTGTGATCCCTCGTTCTCGTTCAAGATCCATGCTGTCAAGCAATTGTTCCTTCATTTCTCTTTTACTTACAGTAGAGGTTTGTTCTATTAATCTGTCGGCCAAAGTTGATTTTCCGTGGTCAATGTGAGCAATAATGCAAAAATTTCTAATTCTGTTCTGTGGCATTTGGTGTGAGAGCCTTCCCTAATCTTTTTTATTCAAAAATCTTAAAACTAATACTTTGCCTATCCATAAGCAAAATAGTCCTACAATAATTCCAACAACTACTAATACAGCGATCGCAATAGTTTCTTGGTTTGAAGCCCAGAAAACAGCGTCCAGTTTTTCTTTAATGGTGGCATCTTCAGGTCTGTATTTTAATACTCTCCGGTAGTTTTCTTCCGCTTTTATATAATCTCCCTTATCAAAAGCTTCATTGCCAAAATAATATAATGCATTAACCATAAGATCGCGCGCCTGCTCATTATTAGGCTGAAGATATAGTACTTTAGAAATCCTTGTAATTGCATTCGTCCAGTCATCTTTTAGTGCGAATTGCTTTGCTTCCCTCAGGATCAAAGTAGCTTGACCGGGTCTAAAAAAATGAAGTCGATTATTTCCTTGGTCAGCTATTACAAGATTTTCATCAGTTGTTAAGGCAAGACCTCTAGGGACATAAACTCTTCCAGGCGCACTTCCTCTTCTTCCGTAGTGTGCATTAAATTTGCCTGTTCTAGTAATTTCGGTAATTCTGTGATTAAGCGTGTCGGAGACCAAAATGGAGCCATCTACTCCGTTGCAAATAAAAGATGGATTATTCATTTCTCCGTCACCGCTACCTTTAATCCCACCGTAACGCCAAACAACTGTGCCTTCGTATGGTTCCCAGCAAACAACCTGATTGTAGGTGGGGTAGGTTACTATTAAGCGGTTGTCGTTAGTCCAATGAACGCCGCGGGGTGCAATCGAAGATATGTTATTTTTGGCGTCTTGCTCTTGATATCTTAACTCTTTAATGCAATTTCCATTAAAATCAAGAACCTGAACTCTTTTATTTCTAAACTCTGATACAGCAATATGCCCGGAAGATGAAATGTCTACGTCCATCGGATAGTAAAGCTCACCAGCTTGTTTCCCTGATTTTCCCATTGAGCCAATTACGTTTCCAGAGTTAAAATCAATTATCAGAATAATATCATCCTTCATCATTGATACATAAAGATTTCCATTGCTATCCAGTGCAAGTCCTAATGGCTCTCTGAAAGAGTTTTGAAGCTTGTTTAGCCGATTTTCTTCGTTTTCTCGTGCTTTTCGCTCTGAATAAGTTTCATTCGCAGCTGGAGAAAAGCGTATAGTGGCTTCTGTGACTTTCGCAGGCAAAAATCGCGTAAAGTCGCCTTTAGCGTCAAAAACCTGAATGCGGTTATTATTTTGATCAGCAACAACTATTTGCCCGTCATGAGTAATTACTACGTCTTCTGGTGAATTAAATTCAAGTGGCCCTTTGCCCTCAAAGCCGCGGGTATTAAACTCAGAAAAATCTAGGCTCCCCATGGTAGGGACTGTAATAAACGTCAAAATTAACAAAGAAAGTAGGATAAGATAATCTTGCTTCTTCAACGACCTACTTCCTCCCGCCTATTGAAGGTTAAATATCTGTCTTTGCTTAATCTTTCTTGTTTTGTTATTCCATTTTCAGTGATTATCCTAAAAGCTTCAATGCTATATCCGTCAACTCCAGGATGTAGAACCTTAATTTTTCCTGGTGGCAAGGAGGCATTTACGGTCTTTTCGGTCTTAAAAGCGTGCTTAACTTCGTTTCTCGTTTCTAAAACTATTTTTTCAAAAGGTTGGCTTTCTGCATAGATTTCAATGCTAACTGCGCCTTTTCCGCCTTTTGCGTAAATCAGTATAGGTGTTTTAAGTGAATTAACGAATTTAAAATCTTTGTAGCCCCAAGCGACTGCAGCGTCTAAGCCTCTATCTGCATATTCAATTCCGTCATAAATTGAATGATTGTGGCGCTCTTTAATTTTGACCCCACTCATTAAAACTGCTCTATAAAGTGTTGTGCTGACCTGACATATTCCACCCCCAATGCCGGGAATAACTCTTCCCGATTGAATTACGCCAGCATCTTTAAAACCATTTGCTTTTGTTCTGCTACCTACAACCTTATTAAAGCTAAAATGCTCTCCCGGTTTTATAATAATTCCATCTATCTTTTTTGCAGCTATCTCAAGGTTAACATTTCTATTTTCGTCGTCAATGTGTCCCTCGTGGAGAGTAGAAAAAGATGCTATTTGGGTTTTGAAACCTAAATCTTGCATTATTTTTAAAGCTCCTCCTCTTTCATCTTTTACTTCGGTATACACATTAACTGATAATGTGTGTGAGCCTAGGCTTGTCTTTATGCTTTCTTCTAAGGCTACCAAAGTTTTATCTTTGTTTATACCTATGATTGGATCACCGCTGATAATTCTATCTAATTCCCTTTTGTTTTTAGATTTTAAAATTGCTGCCTGTTTTAAAGAAGTGTTTTGAGGTATATTTAGCTCTTTGATTAGTGATTTAGCTATGTCGCCATCAGCTACAATTTTAACAGGAGAATCATTTTGTTTTGTTACTTCGTATAATTGGGCTACTTTTGTTTCAAGCTCTTCGTTATTATAAACAAAAGTTATATGAACATCTTGTTTTTCAACAACTGTTTCAGCTGTCGATTTAACTTCTATATCTGTGTGCTCAGCAGGTGCAGTAGTTTTTTCAGGAGACGACTTTTCAAGTGGCTTAAAATTCTGAAAATATGTTATGCCTAAAAACACTACAATAAGCATAATTAAAGTCACAAAAAACACTTTTCCTGAGAAAAACTTCATTAAAATCTCCTATTATTCTGTTTCGGCCTTTAAAGAGCGTCTCATTAAATTGGACGCTGCTGTTTGGGGTGAGTTATCTTCAAATAATATGCTGTTTAATTCTTCGGTTATAGGCAATTGGATATTTAACTTTTTACCCCATTCGTAGGCAATTCTAGTTGCTTCGACACCTTCAACGACCATTTTGGTCGATTGAATAAAGTCGTTAACTTTTCTGCCGTTCGCTATAGCTTCACCTAGTCTATGATTTCTTGAAAGAGGCGAATTCGCAGTTGTAACAAGGTCACCTAACCCGGCCAGGCCATAGAAAGTTGAGATTGAACCACCTAATGCCGTTCCTAATTTGACCAATTCATGAAGGCTGCGGGTTAAATAGGCTGCTTTTGCATTATCACCCAGCTTAAGGCCATCGACTATTCCTGCGCCTATTGCAAATATGTTTTTTAGCGTCCCGCCAAGTTCAACACCCGTTCGGTCTTTCTGGCTGTAAAGTCTGAAATAATCTGTTGATAAACATCTTTGGTATATTTCGGATAGCTTTTCGTTGGGTGCAGCAATGACAGATGCTCCTATTTTTTGTTTTGCAACTTCATCAGCAATATTGGGACCTGAAAGACATGCTATTAAATCGTCAGAAGAACCTTGCTTAATATCAAGTATGTCGCATATTATTTCTGAAATCCTCCTGCCAGTGCCTTTTTCAAACCCTTTAGCGACATTTAATATCCCTTTAAGTTTTTTTAGATGTTCTTTTTCAGGCTCAAGAACAGAACCGATGAATCCGGAAGGAATTGAAAGTAAGCCATATTCAGATGTTTCAATAGCTTCGCTAAGGTTGCCTGTGCATACGAGGTTTTTATTAATCGTTAAATGAGAAACAAAAAATGGATTCTTTTTGTCTTTGTTTATTCCGGCAACAACTTCGGGTTCACGAGCCCATAAAATAACTTCGTTACCGTTATTTGCCAAAATATTAGCTAAGGTGGTTCCCCATGAGCCAGCTCCGATTACGACAAATTTCATTCAATTACCTCCTTTGCCTTGCCAAACCAACTAAGTTTTGATTCTTTACCGCTTAATACTCTGATTATATTTGTTTTGTGTTTGTAAATTACAAAAGCTGCTACAACAGAGGCAAAAACAGTTAAATATATGTTATATGATCCAAGTTCTTTGTAATAGCCTATAAAACAAGGTAAAGAAGCGGCTGCTAAAACAGAACTTACAGAAACCATTCTTGTAATGAATAATACTAAAACAAATACAAAGAGGCTTGATAAAGCAGAATTTATTGCCAAGGCTAAAAATATGCCCAATCCGGTTGCGACACCTTTTCCCCCTTTAAATTTGACCCAAAAAGAAAATGTGTGACCAAAAAGAGCAAAAAATGCAGAAATAAACACTGCCACAGGACAATAAAACAGTTTGGCAGTTATTAAAATAGCCCCCATGCCTTTTAATACATCAATTGCTAAGGTTGCAGCAAACGGGATGATCCCTAGAGTGCGGTAAATGTTTGTTGAGCCCATGTTTTTGCTACCATGATCAAAAATATTTATGCGATAAAATATCTTTGCAATCAAAAATGCCGATGGAAAGGCACCAATCAGGTAGCCTATAAGAGAGGCATATAAATAAATCATTTGCCGGGCCCCGTTATTATTTTGACTGGCCAGCCTTCAAATTTTTCTTCTTGGCGAATGTGATTTAGCAGATACCGTTGATAAGAAAAGTGCAAACCTTTAGGCTCTGAACACCTTACTTTGAAAACAACTGGAGGGCCATCAAGTTGCTCAATAGACTTAATTCGAAGCTCTTTACCTTTGAAAGGAGGCGGTGGCTGAATTGTTAGCGCGTCAAATAGTATATTTTTAAGTATATCAGGTGCAATTCTTCTTTTACCAGATTCTTGAACTTGGTCAATTAAAGAAAACAGTTTTTCAACATGTAAGCCAGTTTTGGCTGATGTAGAAATGACCGGAGCAAATTCTAATAAAGGAAACTCATCTCGTGTTTCTTTTAAAAGATTAGCCCAAAAGTGTTCATCACGGCTTGCTGTATCCCATTTGTTCCATACAATTATGCAACCTGCTCCACTATCGATAATTCGCCCCGCTATTCGCTTATCTTGGTGAGTAATGCCGCCTTTAGATGCATCCATAACCAAAATTGCGAGGTCTGTATTTTTTATAGCACCAAGAGTTCTGAACACTGAATATTGTTCTACATCGTCTTTCTCGCGGTCCGGGCGTCTTAGGCCAGCAGTGTCAATAAAATTATACGTTTTGCCTTTATACTCGTGTTTGTATAAAATAGTGTCGCGGGTTGTACCTTCAATATTGTCAACTATTGATCTTTCATGGCCTATTAATTTGTTAAATAGCATTGATTTTCCAACGTTTGGCTTACCAACAATAGCAATTCTTTCTAATTTTTTATTCCCATCTTCTTCTTGCTCATCATGAGTCTGAGGCATTTGTTTAACAATATCGTCAAGCAGATCTGCAACACCATGCCCATGAACTGAAGAAATCGGATATATCGGGTCTACTCCCAATTCATAGAAATCTGCCAAGAG
Organism: Candidatus Rifleibacteriota bacterium; assembly: GCA_028689875.1. Classification (GTDB taxonomy): domain Bacteria; phylum Muiribacteriota; class Ozemobacteria; order Ozemobacterales; family Ozemobacteraceae; genus MWDD01. The sequence goes on from JAQVCG010000029.1 coordinate 7,236, forward strand.
AATTTCATCTGGGACTTTTGTACTGTCTAGTTTGTTGACAGCTAAAAACATAGCATGTGAAGACCAATACCTACGCAGGAAATTTAATATTTGTTTGTCGTCCGGAACTAATCCAGCCTTGCCGTCGCAAACAAAAATAATAGCATCCGCTTCTTTTAAGGCAAAATCCACCTGTTGCTTAATGCAAAGCATTAGTGGTTTTGTGTCATCTGGTTCGAGCCCGCCTGTGTCCACAATGTTAAATCGTTTGCCGTTCCAAATGGATTCCGCATAATTGCGGTCGCGAGTAACACCGGGAGTCGGGTCCACTATTGCGTGTCTGTATCCGACTATTCTGTTCATGAGTGAAGATTTTCCGACATTAGGACGCCCGATAATTGCAATTGTTGGTAATGAATCCATTGTAACCTCCAAGGTTTAGGAAAGAGATTGTAGCATTATTTTAAAATTTAGTCAAAACCTTGTCTAAATGAAAGTGACAAGGTATAATGACGCAATTATGATAATTACAGTTACTCCAAACGCACTTCTTGAATACCAAATAGAGTCTGATATTTCTTTTGCTGGTGGGCACAGGCTGGACGAAATACCTTTTACGGTAGGCGGAAAAGGGATAAATGTTGCTAGAATGTTGAGAAATCTTGGACGTCCGGCTCTTGCTTTAACCTTTGTTGGTGGTAACAACGGCGAGAAGATTAAAGAAAAACTAAAATATCAGGGTATTTTTGGAGGATTCATTGAAACAGAAGCCGAGACAAGAGTTGGAATAAGCCTGCTTGAGAATAACGGTGAAAAACATCGCTGGTGGATAGAAGAAGGCAGGGCTTTACAGGAAGCGGAAATTCAAAAAATGATTAAGCTTCTTCAAGAAGAAAGTAAAAATGCTGCTTTTATAGCATTTTCCGGTTCTGTTCCCGGGCACAAAAATCAAGACTTATATTGGCGTTTAATTGAGAGCATTAGGGACTCAAATAGTGAGATATATGTTGACGCAAGAGATAAAGCGTTAGTCGATGCATGCAAAGTTGGAGGTTTCTTTCTAAAACATAATAGAGAAGAAACAATAAAAACATTTAACAAAGACCCTTTTGATAGTAATGTTTGTATTGATTATTTTAAATTGTTAGAGAAATGTAAAATTTGGGGGGCGTTAATTACTGACGGAAAAAACAACGCCCTCTTATGGGATGGGAAATCGGTATATATTTTTGAACCGGCAAATGTTAAAGAGGTTTCTTCAGTTGGTTGTGGAGACGCAACATTAGCTGGTTTTATTTATGCCAGAAAACTTGGGATGAGTTTAGTTGAATCAGCTGTCGTCGGACTAGCTTCAGGTGCTGCTGACGCTAGACATGCCGGTCCTTGTGAGGCAGACTGGCAAGAAGTTCAAGAATTAATGGCTCAAATAAAGGCAAGTAAAATAATATAAAAATATCAATTTTTAATTCTAAATAAATATGTTTTTTCTCTTTTATTCCTTGAAAAGTCTTGAATTAAAAGTTTAAGTTTGTAAGTACCGTTTTCAAGGGTTGAAGTGTCCAATACATTTTCATTTGAGTATCCCTCAAGCGTAGTTCCGCTATTGAGATTTATTAAAAAAACACGTGGGCCATTGCTTCCGTTAGCTCTTACTCGATTCGAACTGTTTACGCCATTTATTCTTAGGCTATCTTCGTATATGACTTTGCTAAGTTGTGTTCTATCGCCTTTAAAAGGCAACTTATCAAATGCAAAAACTTCTTTTTGGGGTATTACTATTTCATCTTTTCCCTGGTTATTAATCTTTGAAAAAGACCATTTTATGCTGTGAAGACTATGAAGATAACGAGTAGAATTCATTCTATCGTTTGCCAATATATAGAACTTTACTTTACCTGAAAGTAATTTTTCATTATTGGTTGAATATGCATATGCACGGTTAGTGTCGGTCTTTAAAACGTATAATTCTTTGCAGACAGGGGGATAATAATCCTTGTCGAGCTGTAAATAATCTGCTGGGTTTATATAATTCCCATCTTCGTCTTCAATTTCAATATGAATATGATCATAATTATCTTTCTCAGGTAATACCGGTTGTATCCAAGCGGCAACTCTTCCGATTAAAGTGCCTGATGCAATTTTAGAATTGTTTTCAGCTGCGGTGTAAATCGCGTCAGGAAGCGAAATAGGTTCAATATGTCTAAACATCCAAGTCTTCTTTGTTGTTTCGTCTCTTACAGCAACCTCGAGATATCTTGTGGTTGAAACAGTTCCTTTTTTAAATGGTTTGCGAAAATACGTAAACGAAGGAGGGTCTAGAACGGCATTAATAGTGTAATCATAAACTTGAACAGTCCCAGATATCGGGGTGTAGACATTAGTTCCGGCGGGAGCAACTAAATCGAGTCCTCCGTGAAAGTAGGCAATATTATGATAATTTTGATAATCGTAGAAATGTGCTCCTACTCTTAGTGGCACATTTTTATTGTAGATTCTCAAGTTTTGACCTGTTACAACGTTTAAGGTCAATGAAAAGAAAATAAGAAAAGATGTGATTAGTCTTTTATTCATGAGCTGATTCTAATATATTTATATGATTTAAGGCAAGAGTTAAGAAGAAATATTTGCTTTTTTCCAAAACATCACATGCTCATTTTGTTTTGTTTTCGGATTCTTTCTTGTATATATTATTTTAAAGCCATTAAATTTGTAAAAAATAATGGCTTTTTCGTTCTTGCAAAATACATCAAGACTCAGGTCTTGAGACAAGGCTTGAGCATTTTCTAATAATCTTTTACCAATTTTATTGTTTTGAAATTCTTCTCTCACAAAAAGCCCAGCAATATAATTCCCGATTATGCCGATAAATCCCTTTATAACGTTGTCTTCTTCAAATACGAATAATTTAGAGTTTGGTATTGTGGCTTTAACCCTTGAAAAATTCTTGTCCCAATATTCCTTTTTGAGAAAGCTATGTGCTGTAAGATTGGTTTTAAGCCAAATATCCATGATTTCATCAAGATCTGTGCTTTTGTAATTCCTTATCAAAACCTTCTCTCCCAGAAAAATAGTTGCTATGCAATTCAAATAGCCATTGCTGAAAAAACACAATAATACTTATATGCATTGTATTTTAATCCTTTCTTTTAAAAAATTGAATCAAATTTGTAAACTATTTTTAAGCATTTCTTATGCCATATTAAATGTTCAATTTTTAATCAATTTACTTTATGCTTCTATTAACATTACCGATACTTGACACTGATGATTTGATTTGTTATTTTGAACCGCAGTTTATAAAAAAAGGGGCAAACCGTGATATCTTGCAAGAAACTTATTTCGCTTCAAGATCTTGATTTAAAAATAGATTCTGTGAGAGCGCAGATTGAGGAAAAAAAACAAAAGTTTGCTCGAATGCAAAGTGATATTCAAGAAGAGGCAAAGCTTAATGAAAAGAAAAGTGCTTTGCTCAAGAAAATTCAGGTTAGAAAAAGGCAATTCGAATCTGATTTAAATGTGCATACCGATAAGTTAAAAACGATAAAACTAAAGATGAAGAATGCGGGCGTGCTTCCTTCTGTATATGTAGCTCTCGAAAAAGAAGCAGATACTTTAAAAAAGCAGGTTGATGAGCTTGAAACAAAAATTATCGAAGACATGGAAAAATTAGAGCTTTTAAAAGCAGATCTTGATAAAAATGAAAAGATTGTTAACGGCAGAAATGAACATCTCTTGCTTGTTAAGCAAAGAACTCAAGAGGAAATTAAAAAGTTAAATGGAGAGATTGAAATATTAAAAACGCAAAGATCTCAAGAAACCCTTAGTATTGATACATTTATACTTGAAAAATATGAGGAACTCAGGCACACCAAAAATGGTGAAATCATTTTTGGTGTAGACATATTGGCTTGCCCTAAATGCGGAATGGGCTTTTCTGCCGGCTTCCAAAATTTATTAAAGTCGCATGATGACGGTGAATTTTGTCCTAATTGTGGAGTCTTTCTATACTGGACCGGAAATCGCGAATAAATATGAAAATAGTAGACAAAAAAGAAATAATGATTTTTTTTGACATTATAATTTTTATAATGTTTTCTCTTTCCAGTGTGTACGGACAACAGCTTGTCGCTTCTCCTTCTCATCCCATACAGAATGGTGTCTCCCAAATAGCAAAGTATGTTGATGATTCTGCAGGTCTTCTGCTCTCTGAGACAGCTACGGCGATCGCTTCTGATTGTGTGGAAATTGAAAAAGTTACCAATATAAGAGTTTTGGTCAAGACATTAAGAGTTAAAAATTTAAATAACTCACAAGCACTTGTTGATACATTTTTTTCCGAATGGATTAGAAATATTAACATGGATAAGCGTGGGATTCTATTGTTTGCACTTTTGCCTGAAGGGGCTGTACAAGGGAAGGTTCATCTGCGTGTCGGAATTGGTTTAAAATACCTTATTACGAAAGAAATGGGCGAAAAAATTCTTAACCAAGTTATTCTTCCCAATAATCTCAATAATAAAGACGCTGCGGGCTTTCTTGAGGGCGTTGTTGCCATTAGAAAAATGCTCTTAGATGAATTAAAGAGGGAAGGTGCTGCTGTTTCATTAGAAGGACCCCAAGTCTTTGATTTGCAGAAGTTTCTATGGGCCTCAAAAGAAGTATTGTTGACAATTTTAATTGGTCTATTTTTATTTTATATAATATTCTTTGTTGAAAGATGTCCGAGGTGTAATTCCTCTTTAAAAGTCTCTAGTGAAATTCTTAAAGAACCTGGAAGTAAAACTCTGGGTTTACAGAGAAAAATATATTCTTGCGAAAGATGCGGCTTTTCAAGACGCAAAAAGGAGCCTATATATCCTTCGGGTAAAACAGGCTTAATGATGCGGATTACTGGAGCAAGACGCAATGTGAGAATAGAATGAAAAATGCAGAACAATCGGTCAATCGCGTCTATAACTAGATGAGGAAAGTCCGGGCTCCACAGGGCAGGGTGCTGGATAACATCCAGGCCTTAAGAAAGTGATTTCCTAAGGACGGAAAGTGCAACAGAAAGTAAACCGCCTATGGCTTAGGCCAGGTAAGGGTGAAAAAGTGTGGTAAGAGCACACTAAGAAGCCGGTGACGGTATTCTTCGGTAAACCCCACTCGGAGCAAGACCAAACAGAGGAATGAAGTGGCCCGCGTCGCTATACCTCGGGTAGGTCGCTGGAGGTCAAAGGTAACTTTGATCCAAGATAGATGATTGACGCTCAGAAATGAGTACAGAACCCGGCTTATAGATTGTTCTGCTTTTTTTTCATCTCTTGAATTCTAGCTTTTTTAGCATTTAAAAACCAATTCAAACTTAAGAAACCTACTAAAATCGATAGGGTTACTGTTAAAGCGCCGTTACTAACAGTGTAAGGAGGGGCCCAAGATTCTGGGTCTGGCATCCCTTTTTCTTTCGCATTTTTTATATACATAATTCTGTTAAGAAACAATAGGTCATTATTTTCCTGAATGTTTCCGCCAAGAACATTAAATGCTAATTTCAAGCCTGCAGTCGTTAAAGATTTTTTTGCTTCATCGTTGGTTTCTCCATAAGGGTAAGAAAACCAAGTGACTTCCTGATTAACCAATTTTCCGAGTATTTCGCGTGCTGTTTTAAGTTCTTTTGTTAAATCATTTTTTTCTTCTAGGATTTTTGTCAGTTCAACATGTCTTTGCCCATGAAGTCCGATAAAACAATCATAATTATCTTTTAAGTCGATAATTGTAGAAAGATCCATGTAGTCAGGTTTTCCTATTAAATCAAGGATTAAAAAAACAGCTGAAGAAATACCAAATTCTGTCTTAAGAGCTTTGATCGCGTTTGCGCTTTTTAATCTCCCGTCATCAAAAGTAACGATAAATTTTCTGCCTTCTCTCTGATTTTGATTTAATGACAGTTCAGCTTCAAATTCCTTTGGAGTAATTGCTTTGTAGTCATGTTTTAGCAATTTTTTTATTATTGAGTTTAATTTGTCTTGTTTTATTGCAAAAAAATCTTTTTCGCTATCAGAAACATCATGAAAAGCTAATGCCAACAAAATAGGAGACTTAACTTGTGAATAACCTAGATAAAAACAAAAAATAGAAATAATAAAAAGAGTTGTCGCTATAAGCGTATAGAAAGCTGATTTTTTCATTTGATCACTTGACTCTGTCTGAAATGTATTTAGCAAAATATAAATCTTGTGTCAGGCATTTCTCAAGAATTACATTAATATGCCCATGTTTTTTATTAAAGTTTTCTATGATTGCCGGAATGTCAAAATTAAGGTGGGTACCGGGAAGAAGAAACATCGGAAACACTCTAATGGTTGTTGTTCCTGGTTGTGCGGCGTTTTCAAGAGCTGTTTGTAGTAGAGGGGTTTGGCTTTTTAAATAACAAATAGTGAAATCATTATTTTCTTTTGAAAAGCTACGAATATTTTTTTCAAAAACCTCTATTTTTTTAAGTGGTTCGTTTCCGGGTGTTCCATGGAAAACCAAAAGGTTTTTGATTTGCATAATTTATAGACCCTGCTCTTTTAGATAGTCTTCCATAGTTTTGCCCTCTGCTTCAAGCTTTTTCTTTAACTTGTCGTTTAACTGGAACTCGCCTTTTTTTTGCTTTTCAAGTATCTGTGCTTTAATATCTTCTAATACTCTTTCTCGCTCTTCATCAGTTCCGGCGTTTTGCAGCTTGCTACTTGCTTCTCCTAACATGTCGTCAATTTTTTTTCTGTCACCTTCACTTATTTCTTGGGCATTACTACCCATAAGGTCTTCAAAGTCTTGCCTTGTGAAGTCACCGGCTTCAATTGTATCTAATAGCTTTTCTTTGTTTGATCTATTAAGATAATCGAATTTATGAGTAATAATAAATTCTTCATTTGAATCTTCAACATAGTCTAAGGCTCTCATATAGACTTCTGCTGCTTTATCTTTTTTGTTTGATATTTCATATATGAATGCTAATTGGAGCATTGGATCTTTTTGCCAATCAGTTCCCTCGAAAGACTTTTTAAGAGCTGACTCATATATCTTACTAATTTCTTCAAGAAGTTTAAAATTTTTGTATCTTAGTCCGGGATTAAGTCTAAATGCCTGATAAAGGGTTACTGCAAGCTTAAGTTTTTGTGGACTGGCTTTATTCTTTTCGTAAACTTTAAACTTGTTTTCTCCCTCTTGAGACATTCGGGACTGTAAATCCTTAATCTTCTTTTTGAAATTTTTCAATTTAGAATTATATTCTTCGCCTTTCTCTTGAGAAATGCGAGATCTTGAGACTATCTCTAAATTGTTTTTTGCTTCTAAAAAATTATCTTGCATAAACTGAACTTGCCCTAATATGTATCTGTATACTGCGTTATCTGGTTCTAACTTTAGAGCTTCAAGCAGGGAACCTTCAGCAGATTTTAAATCTTTGCTCTTGAAGGAGTTTTCTGCTTTTGAAAAATGTTGCTCGGCATTAGGATCAATAGGCATTGCGAAGGTAATGGTTGCACTCATTATTATTAATAGTGATAAAAATAAAGCATTAAATCCTTTAGTCATATGCATCCCCGGTCTGTAAATATAAATATTTCTATACCCTAATATTATGATATCATATTAGTATGTTTAATGACAGGATTAGATTAAAATTTCAATTCGCAATTACATTTTTTTGTGTAATTATTCCTCTTTTGTCCTCGGTTTTTTTGAGCTCATATTTTGTAAAGAATGCAACGAATAAATTAGTCACAGATTTTTTCAGGCAAACGAAAAAAGATATGATAAAAGTTAAAAATGAGGGCAGTGAGCTTGTTTTCTTACAAAAACAATTGAACTTTTCTTATGGGTTGTTGCAAGAAGAACCTGTTAATTCTAACAATGTTGGAAGACGAGTTGAAGAACTCAATAAAATTGGATTAAGTTTTTTTAGGTTTCGCTTTTTTGATGCAAAAAGCAATCCCATTACATTTGCAGAAAATGATGAGACTCTGAAGACTGTTACGCATAAGATATTTAATTCTCTAGCCGCGTCTGAGACAAATGGTGATTCGACGCTAATTGCTAAGAACAAGGCTTATTTTTCTGCTTTTTTGGGCTCAATTAGGCCTGTTGATTTATTGTTACGTAAGTCAGAACTCATACAGGCAAATATAAAGGGAAAACCCGGTTACTTTTATTGGAATACTTTTTATTCAAATGATTTTGAAAAAGTTTTTTTAGGAGGCATGCTTGCCTGGTGTGAACAAAAAGATATTCCTATAAACTTTTCAATGCGCCTTGTGCTTGATAAACAAAATATGATTGTGCCAGCTACTAAACAATGGGGACTAATTAACCTAACTGATGTAGACAACTCTTATCCCCAAACAGTGAAAAAGGATATAAATTTAAATTTAAAGAATATTAAAAATTCTATAGATAAAATGAGTAGATTGATGATTTCAAAAGCAGTAACTGATAACTATATGGTTACTACAAGTTTTTTTGATGATGACAAAATTCTATATTGTGTTGCATTAAAAGACGACAAGAATATTGCTGAATTTAAACTTTTATTCCAGATTATTTCAATTAGCTTTTTCATATTTCTTCTTAAAGGATTAATCTGTAAGGAAATCAATATTGAAATGTCCGGGCATGCAATTCTGATATTTGTTTTTCCTGTGTTATTCTTTTTGTCATTTGCTTTCTCTTATCTGGAACTAAGTAAAGATAATCAGATGAAACAAATTGTTGAAAATTTGTCTGATTCTATTGACGAAGTTGATGATGGATACAAAATAGCAGTCCTTGCATTAGAGAAAAAATATTTAAAATTGGCTCTATCAAGAGATTTGTCTGCGTTAAATACAAACAAAATGACAGGTTTGTCAGAGCACTTCAAAAAGGAAAAACTCCTTGACAGGGTTTATGTTTTTGATAAGTCGGGAGCCTTGAGATATTCGTTCCCTACAAAAGTTAGTGGTGACATTTTAAAGCAGCTTTTGCATCCCGCCGCTATGAAAATATATGCAGAGCAATTAGATTCAGAATTAAGTTTTGCATCAAAAATTCAGCAAGTTGTTATTCAAAATATGACAAAGGCTTACACCGAGGGATTAGAAGAAGGTAAAGATTTGCTCAAACCTTTTGAAAAATTTCAGAAAATCAGCGAGTTTTGGCTTACAAATAAAAGATATTATGTTTTTTCTTCGTTTATTGGGGATAAAAAAACAAAAGATCCTTTGTTAATGATAATTTGGACAAGAACTGCAGGTTTTTCTGAAGATTATTTGCAACATAAAGTTCAATCAACTTTAAACCAAGACTTAATGGATAACGAAGTCGCATTTATTATGCTAAGCAAAGAAGATTCTGCTATGCCTTATCCGATTGAATATAGTAAGTATAGATTTCCAAAGGATTTAAAGCTTAAAATATTGCAGAATGACTCCAGACAACAACTCATTACAGAAATTGGGGGAGAGAATTACATGATTCTTGCATCTCCTTTGAAAGAAATTCCTGAGCAAATACTTATTGCATTAACGCCTATCAAAAAATATGAGTATGAGTATAAGATTCTTAGATATACAATTTTAGTGAATGGAATTTCGATGATTTTAGGTGCTTTTGCCATATATTTTATGAAAAAGCATGTTAAACGAATTTTATAGAATAGCTACTTAAATGATAATGTGTTAAAATACACGTCAATTTATTAAATGGAGACGAAAATGAAAATTGGTTTGGCAGGTTTGCCAATGTCAGGCAAAACAAGCATATTTAATATGGCTACAAGAGCTCAAGCTCAGACCCGAGATTATTTGGTACAATCAGATGAAATAAATAACGGCGTGGTTAAAGTTCCCGACGAACGCATTGACTATTTGGCTTCAATATATAAGCCTAAAAAAACCACATACGCTACAGTTGAGTTTACAGACATTCCTGGTATAAGCAGTGAAGATAATAAATCTGCAAGTAAAATACTTGGAAACATAAGGATCTGTGAGGCAATAATGCTTGTTGTCAGACTTTTTGAAAGCAACGCCGTTCCTCATATTCATAATAAAATTGAGCCTGCAGCCGATCTCGATGAAATTTGTCTTGAGTTTATATTTAGCGATCTTGAAATGGTGATAAATAAAATAGAACGGCTTCAAAAAGAAATGAAGTCTGTAAAAAAACCAGAACAAATAAAAGAGCTTGAACTTATGGAAACTTTAAAGAAAAATCTTGAAGACAATAAGTTTATTTCCACTCTCGAATTAACTGAAGAACAGGCTCATTCCTTAAGAGGTTATAGATTTTTAACGCAAAAACCTCTACTTCTTGTTGGAAATTGTTCAGATGAGCAATTTAAGAACGATAAAGATGAAAAAGTTATTGCATTTAAAAATGCTTGTGAGGAAAGGGGTTGGACTCCAACACTGATATCTGCAGCTACAGAAATGGAAATTTCTACATTGACTCCAGAGGAAGAAGCTATGTTCTTAGAAGAATTTGGGATAACAGAGTCTGGGCGAAATAGATTGGTTTCAGAGGCTTATCGGTTGTTAAATTATATTAGTTTTTTAACCTATGGGCCTGATGAAGTTCGTGCGTGGCCTATACAGGCGGGAACAAAGGCACAGAAGGCAGCAGGAAAAATTCACTCTGACATAGAGCGCGGATTTATTAGAGCAGAAGTAATACCTTTTGTTGCTTTTAAAGAAAAGGGCAGTGTGGCAAATGTAAAGGCAGCAGGGTTGGCAAGGCTTGAGGGAAAAGAATATATAATGTCAGACGGTGACATGGTTGAATTTAGATTTAATGTGTAGTTTTACGGAGATTTAATGCGGTTACAGCAGAAAATAGCGAGGGGCATGCTTGCAGTTCTTGTTGTTGTTGTTGTTTTTATATTTTTAACAAATAAAAGCTATAACGATATTGAGGGCTTTTTAGTAAGAGATCTGCCGGTTAATTTTAAAATAGCAAGACAATACGAGCGATTTGCTGAATATTGGTCTCAAATGGGTGAATCCATAAAAGATCATGTAAAGTTTGGGATTGATAAAAATATCTCATATAATGATGTCTCAGCAAAACTAGAAGATTATTTGCTGAGTATAGGCGAACTTGTAGTTTTTACAGATGATTTACCGGCATACACAGAAATAAAATACAAGTGTATGGGCTATATGAGCCAAATAAAGGCTCTTGAGCTCCTTGTTAATAAAAGAAATCGTTTGCAAAGCATATTTTCTGAGAAGCGTGAGATCGCAACAGAAAATGCGAGAACTGAGATATTGCATTTGTTAGAACAGTTTAAAAGTATGATGCAAAGTTGGCGAGAGACCTTTTCCTCAGCTGACTTCAAAGAATCATTAGTCGGCACTTCAAGCTTGATGGATAATATTTCTCGTATTGAAAAGGATTTGATTGTTGCCGATTCAGAAATGTCTGTATATCTTTCGATAAAAAAAAATACAGATCATTCAGAAAATAAAGGCAAAAAAAATAGTGATGCTAAAACCACTTTGTCAGCAAATAGAGTTGAAAGACGCTTGAGAGCAATCCTTTCTTTGATTTCAAAAGCTATTTCACAAAGTCGATTACCAATTCATAAAAGAGTTTTGACGCAAGTTGAAATTAAAATTAAGAGTTTTTATGACGCTTTTATAAAGCTTAGAAATGTTATTGAAGTTCCTGAACTTGATTTTATTGAAACTGAAGATCAAATTAATAAAATGTTGGTTGATGCAACTTCATTAAGACAAAATGCCGTTTCTCTTGCTCATGCAAGATCAGAATTATTTTGGAGAAAAATCTTTGCAGTATCTGACCAACTTATTCACAGAGCCTCAGATAATTATCATGTAATGCTTTCTTTTCTTGGTTTAATTTTGGCGGTAAGTATATATCTTGTATACGAGTTTCCTCGTTCTGTAAGCCGGCCTCTAGAAAAGTTAAACTATGGTGTTAGCGAATTTCAACTAGGAAAAAACTCCTTAACTGTGGAGCAGTCTGGTATTTCTGAAATTGATGAGTTGAGTTTAGCCTTTAATTTAATGGTTAGAAGACTCAATATTCAAGGTGAAATCAATAGAAGATATCTTGAATCTATACATAGTCTTACAAACATATACAGAGAACTGCATGAAATAGAAGAGCGATATGATTATCCGTTTGAACGTATTGAAAATGCTATTTCATTGGTGTTGCAGCAATTAATTGAACATTGCCCAAAAATAGATCTAGTTAAAGCTATGGTAATTTATGAAGAGCCTGAAGCTGGTAAGAAATATTTCATGAGAATTGGGAATCCTGAATATAGCGAAAACTTTAAAAATAGTGAAGAATCGCTTCAATATTTCAAGTCTACTGGATACAATCCGGACGACCCCGATAATTCTGAACCTGAACTTATGCCAATAAATAAAGGACTAACGGGGTATTATTTTGAACAGTTTAATGACATTAGACTTGGAAGTGAATCTGGACCGGAATTCTTTATTGAGAGTTATCCCCTGTTGCCAATTCCAAAGAACTTTCATGAGACTACAAATATTTCTCTCGAAAAAGGGGAAAAACTTTACGAATCAGGTTTAAAAGGAAGTCTATTAACGGAAAAGTTAAAAGTTCCTGATAAAGATCCCAGTATTGTTCAAAACGCAAGAGGTCTTCTCTTTGTATACTTTATGGGAGAAAACGTTAAGCTTTCTTGGCAGGAAATATTTTTTATTCAAATAATTGCAAGCCAAATAGCCTCCATTATTGAAACTGATGCTTTACTGCTAGAACATGATCAGAAAAAATTGCTTGATGATCAACTGAATATGGCAAAAGAAATCCAAGAAAACCTTCTTCCAAGAAGAGTGCCGAATATTGATGGCTTAGAAATAAGCAAAATAAACCAACCGGCTGCAGAGGTTGGAGGGGACTATTATGACTTTTTTGATTTAAAAGATGGAAAAATAAGAGTTGTTATTGCTGATGCTTCCGGTAAGAACGTGCCTGCTGCAATAATAATGACTGTATTTAAAACTACTTTATCAACTATGGATCTGGCCAAGATGTCTGCTGCCGAAGTTCTATTTCGCGCAAATAATATAATTGCAAAAAATATCACAAATGATCGTTTCATTACGGCAATGTATGCTATTATCGATTCTAATACCGGGCATGTAGAACTGTCAAGTGCCGGTCATAATCCTGCTTTTGTAGTTCCTTTAAATGGTAATGCAATACATTCAAAAAATGCTAAAGGTCTGCCATTAGGAATTATGGAAGATTTTGAATATCAAACAATCAGTTTCAATTTGGATGACGGTGATATTCTTTGGATGTACACTGATGGAGTTACTGAAGCAAGAAATGTAAGTGAAGATGAATTTGGTGAAAAGAAATTAAAGAAATTCTTGGTGGGTTATAAGGGCGATAATCCAACAGGTGATTTGCTTGCGAAACTTCAAGAATTTTCAAAGCTAGCAAGACAACATGATGACATTACTGCTGTTTCTGTGAAGTTTAATAAAAAACATCTTATATAAGATGTTTTTACTGTGTGATCTTTTACTGAGTTTCTCTTGAGGCTACACTGGGTGCGGCTGTAACTTGGTTTCTTCCATGTTCTTTTGACCAGTATAGTGCTACGTCTGCTGCTTTAATAAGAGAATCCATGTCTCCTGCACAATCTGGGAAAACTGAGACACCAAAACTTGCAGTTTTTTGAATTACAGCTCCGCCATATTTTATAACTTCTTTTTCGATTGTTTTTCTAATTCTTTCTGCAACAGCTACAGCTCCAACCATGTCTGTTTCTGGTAAAACCAAGGCAAACTCTTCACCGCCATATCTGACCGGTAAATCATGCGTTCTTACAGCTTTTCTTAGTATTCCGGCAACTCTTTTTAAAACTTCATCGCCAGTTTGATGGCCATAATTGTCGTTTAAGAGTTTGAAATGATCGATGTCAACCATTATAAGGGCCAGATTTCGCTTAAACCTTGCAGCCCTTTTAATTTCGTCTAGCAATCTTTGTTTAAAATATCTATGCAAATAAAGCTTTGTCATGCCGTCAGTAATTGCTTGTTCATAAAGCTGTGCTTTTTTCACGGCAGCTCCTAATTGAATAGCAAATACTTTAATTAATCTGATATCGCGTGCAGTAAAGCCATTTGCTTCAGCAGCAGCACATAAATGTACCAAGCCAAGTATTTCGCCTTGGTTTACAATCGGAACCACAACAAAATTATGCCCAAATATATTTTTGTCTATTTCGTTTAAAACGAAAGGCTCTTCTGATTCTTCGCTAATTTTAAAAGAATCTTTTTTTTCGTGAGCAAGTTGAAATATTGCTGATGAAGATAATTCTACTGTATTTGGAATTTCTTCTAATGATCCAATTTGAGCTGTTAAATTAAAAGTTTTATGTTCTTCGTCATATAGCCAAGCTGTTCCAAGTTCAATGACCGTTATGCCTGAAATTGCACTCATTGCCATATTCATTAGTGCTTTAATTTGTAATTCTGATGAAATCATTTGTGAAGCTTGGTATAAAATACTTACTTCTCGCATTTTTTCATCAAGTTGAGCGTTGGCAGATCGAAGGTCATTTAGCATTAAATAATTATTTATTGCTACAGAAATATTTCTTGATAAAGTTTTTAAAAAACTGACTTCTTTTTCAGTTAACGCAATTTCTTTTAATTTATGGCCAACAATCAAAAGACCTATAAAACGTTCGCGTACTTTTAAAACAGAAACACAGTCAAGATTATCAGATTCAAAAGCGTCAAACAATGGCTTAAGGTGAGCAAACCCTTTTACACGATACGTTATCTCCGCTGAATCATTGCTTAATGAATCAGCCTGTTCTTTTGTCATTTCATATTCAAAAGTTTTATGAGCAAGCTTCCAGGAACATTGTAGATCAAGTTTTTGCGTTTGCTCATCAAAGAGAAAAATGCCGCCTTTTCTTATTCCAAGTGTTCCGAGCAAAAGGTGTAACAGAGACTTTAACTGAGCATCAAAACTGCTCACTCTACACAATTCGTCACCTATGTCACTAAGTGCTTCTAAAACATACTCATAACGCAAAACCTGCTGTTGGATTTTTTCCTCAAAATCAGATTTAGGCATAGGCAAATCAGACATTACTATTAACCTTTATATTTTAATACAGCTTCTTCTTCCTTGTCAAAAGGCTCAGCAAATTGTAAAAGGCCCATCATTTCAAAGGTTTTTCTGTTTGTCGGTGTAAGATTTGTGAAAGCTAATGCGCCTTCAGATTCTTCAATAGCTTCAATAACACCGATTAAAATTGAAATGCCGATGCTGTTTATAAGGGGCGACTTTTCAAGGTTGATAACAATTTTGTTAATTGATTTTTCTAAATGTTCCGAACATACCTCGTCGACTTGTTCAGCACCAAGGTCGTTGAGATAGCCGTTCGTTCTGATGATTAAAACCTGACCATCAAGCTGATGAGTAAGGGAGAATTCTTCTGACATATTTGATCATCAAACTCCTATTTTTTCTAAATATACCATGACAATAGCATAAAATTTTAATATTAACAACACTTTACTTTTTATCTCTTTTTGACTAAATCACTTGAGTTTAGGCTAATTTTAAATATATATAACCTATGTGGAAGTATAAAAAACAAATTAAAATTAGATGGCTTGCTTTCTTTATAGGAAGTTTTCTGTTTTTTTGTTTCCTTTACTTTTGTGGAAACGGTGGCGATTCTCTTTTAAGTCAAGAAAATTTTAAAAGTGCTGTTACCTCCTTTTCTGTTAACATTAATTATTCTCCGGTTTGGGTTTTAGGAATCTGCGCATTACTTGTTCTTGTGGCTACAATAGTCGGTATACCATCAATTTTGATATATGCATTTTTGTTAATTGCTTTTAATTGTTACATCGCATTTTTATTGTGTTTTATTTGTCAGTTTTTTGTTACATATTTTTCTATGGGTTTGTCTTTTAAATTATATAAAAAAGAAAATTATGAGGATGATTTTAGAGAAAATCTTGAATCTGTTCAAGAAAAATTTGCTTCTTTTGCTTTCTGGAGTAGAGTTTATTATGTTTTTCCTCTTAGAACTATTGATTCGTTTACTCCCATGATTCATCCCCAGAAAACATCCTTATCAGCTTCATTACCACAAATTGCCTTTGCGATACTTTTGCGGATGTTAATTCCTGTGTTATGGTTGAATGCTTTGTATTCTTGGTTTTCGGATTTCGGCGCAGACCCAGCGCAAATTGAACGTAATATCCTTTTTTGGACTTCAGTTTTAATTGTGTATACTGTTATTCCAAGAGCGCCTGAACTAATTATTTGTCCTGAAGAGTTTAAAAAAATATTTTTCAAAATTACGCCTTACAGCGTCTCTAAAAAGCTGAACAAAAATCTAGATGCCAATGGTGTCAATAAACAAAACAACCTTCAAGCTGAAAATATTGATGTTATAGGAACCGAGTCTCTCTGAGTTAAGAAAAAAAGGTTGACTACTAAGTGATATTTGTTTAAACCTATTGTATTAAGTTTTATAGAATACAACCTCGGAGGACAGAATGTCATACGATAAATCTCTCATCAAAGAACTTGAACACCGCGCTGCGAAGATAAGATTGCTTTCTTTGCAGACAACCGCTGAAGCTGGCTCAGGACATCCTACATCTTGTTGCTCTTGTGCTGATATACTTTCTGCTTTGTTTTTTAAAGTTATGCGCTATGATCCTAAAAACCCCGCATCAGATTTAAATGATCGTTTCATTTTATCCAAGGGGCATGCGGCACCAGCTCTTTATGCTACATGGGCTGAAGCAGGTTATCTAGAAGAAAAAGAGCTCTTTACTTTAAGAAAAATGGGATCAAGAATCGAAGGTCATCCAATGCCTTCTTTACCTTTTGTTGATATAGCTACAGGCTCTCTTGGACAAGGTCTTGCTGTGGGTGTCGGCATCGCTGTGCAACAGA
>JAQVCG010000109.1 GCA_028689875.1 Candidatus Rifleibacteriota bacterium
ATCTCAAAGATAAGCTTTTTTTGGAAGAAAAAGGCAAAAAAATGATGTATTTGCCATCAGATAAATTTGAGGTAACGTTTACTCTTGCTTATTCCGATAGTATTATTGCTCCGCAAACTATTCATGTTGAAATTAACGAAGAAGAATATTTAAAGAGAATAGGAATATCGAGAACCTTCGGTTTTGAACACGAATTTGAAATGCTTAAGGCAAATGACTTAGCGCAGGGCGGAAGCTTAGAAAATGCGATTGTAATTAATAACGATGGCACTATAAGAAACGAAGGCGGATTAAGAGATGCAAAAGAACTTGTTTTGCATAAAATATTAGATTTGATAGGCGACTTTTCACTTTTAGGTGCCAACCTTAAAGGACACATAATTGCGGAAAAGTCTGGCCATGATTTTAATACAAAGTTTGCTAAATTATTGAAAGAAAGATTTAATCAGGTTTCAATTAGAAAGGACTCCGATGTTATGATGTATATAGAAGAAATTAAATCAATTTTGCCACATAGATACCCATTCTTACTTGTTGACAGAATTGTGTCTTTAGTGCCCGGTGAATCTATTTGCGGTTATAAAAATGTAACTACAAATGAAGAATTTTTTAATGGTCACTATCCTCACAAGCCAATTATGCCAGGAGTTTTGCTTGTAGAAGCTATGGCTCAGGTGGCCGGAGTATTATTCCTTTCACAAGAAGAAAACAAGGGGAAAACACCCTTCTTTTGCGGTATAGACAGAGTTAGATTTAGAAAACCTGTTGTCCCAGGAGACAGGGTGGACTTCACAATTAAAATTACAAAAGTCAGGGGAGCAACTGGCAAGGTCGAAGCTGAAGCCAGAGTAGATGGCGATCTTGTTGCTGGCGGCGAACTAATGTTCCAGCTGGTTTAATTGCTCTAAGTAAGGAGTTTGTGATGAATATACATCCAACTGCAATAATCGCCGAAGGTGCAAAACTACACCCTACGGTTCAGGTCGGTCCATACGCAATAATAGGACCAAATGTTGAAATAGGTGCCAATACCCAGGTTGGCCCTTGCTCACATATAAATGGCCATACAACAATCGGCGAAAATAACGTAATACATCCATCGGTAGTAATTGGCGCCCCACCTCAAGATCTTAAGTTTAAGGGTGAACGTTCATTCCTTAAAATAGGAAACGGTAACCATTTTAGAGAATTTGTAACCGTTCATATGGCAGAAGGTGAAGACCAATATACAATTATTGGCGATAATAACCTCTTTATGGCATATGTGCACATTGCTCATAACTGTAAGGTCGGAAACAATATAATCATGTCAAATGCCGTTACTTTAGCGGGACACGTTGAAGTATTTGACAGAGCAGTCCTTGGTGGATTCACCGGAGTTCATCAGTTCTGTAAAATTGGAAGCATGGTTATGGTAGGCGGAATGACCAAAATAGTAAAAGACGTGCCCCCATTTATAAAAATAGACGGAAACCCTGCACGTGTAGTTGGTCTAAATGCGGTGGGTCTAAAACGAAATAATGTCTCCAGAGAATCAATATCTGCAATAAAAGAGCTTTATAAAGTATTCTTCAGATCAGATATGAACGTGTCTCAAATCATGGGAAAATGGGATGAGCTTGTAGATGCCCAAGATCCTTTGGTTAAAGATTTCCATGACTTTGTTAAGACTGCAACGAGAGGGTGCTATAAAAGAACCCCAAAATTTGAAATTACAGCATCATCAGCAACTGCCGGCGAATAATTTAAAAGTTAATATTCAAAAACCGTTTCATTTATTATGAAACGGTTTTTTTATGGTAACTTATTTGTTCCGGAAGAAATGTCTGTATTGAGATGATCTTCAATTTCTGAGTCTAACTTTTTGCGGGTATTTAACATTTGTTCCCATAATAAAAATGAAGAAAGCTCATTAGTCGAAGTGGCAGTATTTTCTTCTATAATATTTTTGCTAAGAACGCGTGATGATTTTTGCATTATTAATTTAGAAAGATTTGACTCGTATTTAAAAGAAAAATTTAGTGAGGTTGAATCTTTAATTGGAACATAGTCAAGTGATGCAGGATCTCCTGCTTTTTTAGGCAACACAATATAACGTTTTACAGTTTGCGCAAAACACAAATAAGAGCATATACAAAATAACAAAATTAGAATTAACCGACTATTAAACCTTCGCAGCATTGACTGTAAACCTCAATAGTACATCGGGGAGTGCCGGTAAAAGCAATTTGTGGAGCAAGTATTTCGATATAATAAGGATTATCGTGATAAGGAGAAAATTGTGCTTTATATATCCAGGCATCAACAGCATCGAAACCTTCAATGGTGAGTTTTATGCGTAAAAATTTAAAAACTTCTCCGCCTTTTACAAATTTGAATGCCGGATGCCAGGGAAGGGCTTCTGTAGTGTGATCTGCAACTAAAATTACCAGAGGTTTGTCCAACAAAACATTGATTGTTCCGTGATAACAATTTGATACTTCTGGAAAATCTTTTTCAAAATATGGCATTTGTTCTCTTACAGTATTTTTTGATTCCCCAATGCCTTTTTGAACTATCCCTTGTATTGTAGACATAATTTACTTCCTTTTATGCGTGTTGCTACAGTATTCTAACATATATAAATAGATTATGAGTAAAAAAATGTTGGAAAAGCATATGTTTAGTGGTATTCTTGCGAAAACACCCAGCCGGAGGTTACTTATGGCAAGGCATGATGGTCGAAAAAATGATGAATTGCGAATGATTTCAATTGAACCGGGATATGTGAAATATCCGCATGGCTCCGTACTAATTACTTTCGGCGACACAAGAGTTTTATGTACTGTTCAAGTCGAAGAAAAAGTGCCGCCCTATGTTGCTGCAAAAAACAATTCTCAAGGTTGGATTACTGCTGAATATGCGTTAATGCCGGCTGCGGGATTGGTAAGAAATGAACGTGCCGGATACGGTAAAGCGACTGTAAAAGGCCGAGTTTATGAAATTCAAAGACTAATTGGCAGATCAATGAGAGCAGCTCTTGATTTATCAAAATTAGGTCCGAGAACTCTTATGATTGACTGTGATGTTATTCAAGCTGATGGCGGCACTAGAACAGCTTCAATTACCGGTGCAATGGTTGCTCTTGAAATGGCAGTTAAAAAATTGACCGAAGAAGGCAAATTAACCGAAAATCCAATCATTAATAGAATTGCTGCCGTAAGCGTTGGAATTTCTGATAATGAAGTGATACTAGACCTTGATTATCCTGAAGATTCACATGCTGAAACCGATTTGAACCTTGTTATGACTGATAAAGGTGGCTTTATTGAAGTTCAAGGAACAGCTGAAAATGGTGCAATATACACCAGAGAACAGCTTGATGAAATGCTTAAAATTGGTCAAAAAGGCCTCAAAGAACTTTTTGCACTGCAAAAGAAGGCCTTGGAGAATTTGAAATGAATATATGGGTGGCAACTAAAAATGCCCATAAAGTTGAAGAAATTAGTAAGATACTAGCTCCCATAAAGATTAAGAGCTTTCTAGACTTAAATAATGTTTCTGACGTTGAAGAAGACGGGGTTTCATACGAAGAAAATGCTCTAATAAAAGCAAAAGCTTTGTTTGAAATTGTTAAAGAGCCGGTTATGGCAGATGATTCAGGACTTGAAGTCGATGCTCTTAATGGAGCTCCCGGAATCTATTCATCTCGATTTGGTGGAATACCGGTTGATCATGATAAAAATATTAATAAACTCCTAGCAGAGTTAAAAGAGCTACCGTTAGAAAAAAGAACAGCTAGATTTAGGTGTGTTATCGTGTATTTAGATTCTGCAGGAAAACCACATGAATTTTCTGGAACATTAGAGGGAATAATTGCAAACAAAAGGACAGGAAATGCCGGTTTCGGGTATGACCCGATATTTTGGCTTCCTGAAAGAAAATGTTCCGTTGCAGAGCTAACAGATACAGAGAAAAACACCATAAGTCACAGATCACGTGCCTTGCAAAAGTTTATTAAATTTATTAAAGGCTAACCTCGGAGAAAACCATGTCACAAATTATTCCATTGTTTAAAAGGATAGCTCAAAATAACAGCGAAAATCCTGGAGACGGAAGACTAGAAAAGTTTTTTATGTTCAAATTCGGGAATAAGACTTTTGTTATTCCGGTTGTAGATATTACAGAAGTCGTTATTCCTGGAGCTATTGTATCAGTTCCGGGCGAACCCTACCTAATCGGAGTAGTTAATATAAGAGGTACGGTTGTGCCCGTTGTAAACATAAGAGACAGAATCAACTTAGACAAGAATTATATTATTGATGAAAACTCAAGACTTTTGTTGTTAACGATTAAACCCGCTGTTTACGTAGGATTTGTGGCTGATAAAATCGAGTATAGGTTCAAAGAGGGAATAGTTGAACCGCTACCGGGCGAAGACAGGCTAGACGAAAAATGTTTCAGATACGCAGTAATAGAAAATCAAAAGTATCCTGTTTTTTTTGTTGATGCATGGTTAGAGCCAAAAGAGTTTGAAGCGATTATAAAAGTCGCTGCTGAATATAAGTAATTAACATAATTTAAGGAGAGATTACTAAATGAGTTTTAAAAGAATGTTCCCTCTGATGTTTGTGTTCTTTCTAGCAACTGTTGCTTTCGGTGCAGAATTGCCGTATCAGACAATTTCAATTGAAGAAATTGAAAAGTCTCTTCCAAATGAGCCCATTGCTATAGGCCTCGACGTTGATGATACAGCTATGTTTTCTTCACCGGGATTCTATTATGGTTTTAATAACACCGACGGAAAAAATAAAACCAACAAATATGGAGATAAACCACTAAGCAATCAGCAATTTTGGGAAGACTTAAGCTGCGGATTCGATAAATTCAGCATGCATAAAGAGTCTGCAGCAAGACTTATTGCAATGCATAATAAACGTGGTGATAAAATATTTTTTATTACTGCAAGACCCGAGCCTAAAGGGAAAGAAGTATTAACAGAATGCTTGCATCGTGCTTTTAAAT
>JAQVCG010000030.1 GCA_028689875.1 Candidatus Rifleibacteriota bacterium
TTTTCTTTGCTCCATTTTGAACTGCTCATGCCCGCAAAAGGCGACCCCACAACCTTGCTTTTAACCGCCCCGGGAATCGAAGTTGCATGGGAAGCGGCCGATGAAGGTGTAGCAGAGCCATAGCGGCTTGCTTGAGCTGAAGAAGGCGTCGATGCCCCCCTTCCCTCAAACAAATTTACAGGCACCTCGGCGACAAAGCGCGAAACCAGATTTGCGTTCCAACCACCGAAAATCATGCGCCTACTGGATGCACTCAAAACAAGCTTTTTGCAGGCGCGCGTCATGCCCACATAGGCTAGGCGGCGCTCTTCTTCAAGCTGTTCCGGCGACTCTTTCGACGAATGATGAGGAAACACGCCCTCTTCCATGGCAACCATGAAAACAACCGGAAACTCAAGCCCCTTCGCATTGTGCAGAGTCATTAAATGAACCTTTTCGGCAGATTCGTCGATATCGTCTGCAGCCGCGTGCAAAGCGATGTTTTCGAGATAATTGTGAAGTCTTAACTCAGAATTGTCTTCTTCTTGATACCTGATGTCTGAAACCAAAGCCTCGACGTTGTTTTTACGGTCTTCTGCCGTCTCGGGGTCGTCATTTTTGAGGTATTCCATGTATTCGATTTCATCAATGATCTTACGGCACAAAACCGAAACCGGCAGCTCTTCGGCAGACTCCATAAAAGAAATCATTTGAACAAAAAATTTACCGATTTTTGAACTTTGAGATTTGTTAGCCTCAACACAAACGGCTTCCCAGAGTGATTCTTCGCCCATGGCATAGAGTTTTTCAATTGCAGCATCGCCAATACCGCGCTTAGGCGTGTTTATAATGCGCTCTAACGATATTCCATCGCGCGGGTTGTCGATAAAACGCAAATAGGCCAAAATATCTTTTACTTCGCGGCGATCAAAAAACTTGGTGCCACCTGTAATATCATAGGGCACGCCCGAACGCTGCAAAGCTTGTTCTATCGGTCGGCTCAAGCTGTTCATACGAAACAAAACCGCAAAGTCGCTGTAATTATAGCCTTCAACACGCAGAGAATCTATTTTTCTGACTATCCAAGAAGCCTCTTCACGGTCATCGGCGGCCCGATAAAAAAACAGCTTGTCGCCACCCAATTTATCTGTCCAAAGCTTTTTGGGGTGAGCACTTGTGTTTTTTGCAATAACCGCACCTGCAGCATCTAAAATAATCTGCGTCGAACGATAATTTTGTTCTAATTTTACAACGCGTGTGCCCGGAAAATCGGTAGCAAAATCTTGAATGTTTCTAATGGTGGCACCACGCCAACTATAGATAGACTGGTCTTCGTCTCCAACAACGCAAAGATTGCCGGATGCAGACGAAATCATAGAAATAAGGCGATATTGAGCGTGATTGGTGTCTTGATACTCGTCGACCAAGAAATATTTATACCGCTTTTGAAGCGATTCTAACAATTCAGGATGATTTTTTAGCATCAAATAAGTCTTAAAAATTAAATCATCAAAATCAACAGCCTGATTCGCCATAAGAGCATTTTGATATGCTTCATATATTTTTTGAATATTTGCCGACATGGGAGAATTGCCGACAGAAGCACAATAATCGTAGGGTTCTATGAGCTCATTCTTAGCAGAAGAAATGGCTTCTAACACAACTTTAGGGCTAAGAGCCTTAGTGTTTATCTTTAGCTCTTTTAAAACATTTTTCATCAACTTTTCGCTGTCAGATTCGTCATAGATTGTAAAAGCTGTCGAAAAGCCCGCATACTGCTGCCACCTTCGCAAAAGCCCACAACAAAACGAGTGAAAAGTGGTTAAACTGACCTTATCACCCGTAGAAACCATCGAACGAACACGCTCACGCATCTCACGCGCAGCTTTATTTGTAAAAGTTACGGCTAAAATTTCACTCGCATCTACGCCGCAGTTCTCTATCAAATAAGCAATACGAACCGTTAACATCTTGGTTTTGCCAGAACCGGCACCCGCAACAACCAACAAAGGCCCCTGAGTATGCTTTACAGCCTCAAGCTGCCGATCGTTCAATTGACTTAAAATTGTATCTATTTTATTCATTTTACTCTCAATCTGTACTATGCTCCGATGAAAAAACCGTTCGCAATCAAATTTCGATAATCTGAGACACGCGGCATATAAAGAGGACCTTCATAATCCTCAATCTCTATACTGAGCACAGAGTCTTCTTCGATTTTTCCCTTATTATTCACGACAGGAACAGACATGCCGCGCTTTACATGAGAAACAGGAAGCACATAGTACGAATGTTTTTTTGAAATCTGTATTTTTTTGATAACCTCGAGGCTGTCCAAATGTGATAACGTCTTAACAAAGAGCTCAGCTTCATCTAAATCGTCTCGGGTTATCTCTAATTGCCAATTACCATGAATGCTCTTGCGCCTTTTTACAGCTTTCTCGGTCTCGCCCTTTAGATTCTTATCTTTTGCGCCGCTAATCTGAATTAGATTCGAAAAACCTCGCCCATCAAGCCTTTCAGGACCGCCAAAAACAGTGAACTGAATAGAATTGCTTATAGGCGTATTTGAATCAGAAAAGCGCATCGTGATATGAGGCGAATCAATAAACATAAATGAATCGTCTAACAAAGCCTTAGCCTTTGCAGGAGTATCAATGTTTTCAAAAATCATTTTAGTAAAATCGTTGCCTATATCTATTAAATCTGTTTTTTTAGCCCGAAAAGGTATGTCCGGAATACCATAACGGTAAACAGAAAATTTTTGAATAAAATTAGCTTCTGCCAGGCTTCCGGTGTTTTCTATTATCCATATTCTGTCTGTTACTTCACCCATGGTCTTTTTATCAAACTCAGCCCTGTGAGACGACGGCAAAGTCAACTCACCGATTAAGTCAAAACTAACACCTAACCTGAAACCTAACGAAGAGCGTTCCTGCAAATATACAGAGTAGCATTTAACCGAAGGATCAATTCGCGCATAAAAAGAATGATCGGGGGTACAAGATATAGTATGTCCCCCCGTTGTGGTTATTTTAAACAAAACGCAAGATTTATCTTCTTGAGCATCAACACTTTCAACCAATCCTTCAGAAATTTCTCCCCATCCGGAGCCCGAAGCTACCGCTGAGTTCTCAACCAAATTGGCTATGTCGACTGAATCGCCTTCAAGATAAATTTTTGTTTCGTTAGGAAACATCTGCTAAATATTTTCTGCTATCTTCACTATTGTCTCGACCGCCTTTACCATCGAGTCAAGCGATATGAATTCATGCCTTCCGTGAAAATTGTATCCGCCCGTAAAAATATTAGGGCAGGGCAGTCCCATATAAGACAAACGCGCTCCGTCAGTGCCGCCTCTGATGGGCACAATATGCGGCGTTACGTCTGACTGCTCCATCGCATTCTTTGCAATTTCAATAACGTGCGGATGTTCTTCAACCTTTTCGCGCATATTTTTATACGAATCTTTAATAGTAAGCTTTGCGCGGGGCTTTTCAAAACGGCTATTCAACTCAGCAGTTTTTTTAGCCAAAAACGTTTTTCTGGCTTCGAAGCTTTCTTTTTCAAAATCGCGAATCAAGTAAACCAATTTACTTTTTTCTACGCTTCCGCTCATGTCTACTAAATGGAAAAAGCCTTCGTAACCGTCTGTGTTTTCCGGGGTTTCTGCTGCCGGCATGGTCGCGTGAAATTCAGCGGCCAATGTCTGGCTGTTAACCATAAAGCCTTTTGCGCTACCCGGATGTATATTAACGCCTTCGAACTCAACAACCGCCTGCGCTGCGTTGAAGTTTTCGTATTCGAGCTCGCCAAGAGGACCGCCGTCTATCGTATAAGCCCAAGAAGCTTTAAAGCGGTCTAATGGGAAAAAGTCTGCGCCCCGGCCAACTTCTTCGTCCGGAGTAAAGCCGACAAATATATCGCCATGTTCTATTTCGGGGTGCGCCAACAAATATTCAATTGCACAAATAATTTCGCACACGCCCGCCTTATCATCAGCACCCAACAGGGTGTTTCCATCGGTAGTGATGATGTCTTGACCGATGCAACTCTTTAAACAAGTGTATTCTTCGGGGTCAAGTATGTAAGAAGTGTTTCCCAGTTTTACTACTTCGCCCTGGTAGCCTCTTATAACCTGAGGTTTAACATTTTCACCCGAACAATCGGGAGAAGTATCAAGGTGTGCAATAAAACCTATGGCAGGCCTGTTTTTATCGCTATTAGTAGGCAGCATAGCTGTCAAATAACATTTTTCGTCAAACACGATATCACACAAACCCATAGCCTTAAGCTCAGCTTCAAGAATGCGCGCTAAATCAAACTGCCCGGGTGTTGAAGGGGTTTGGGTTGATTCGTCGTCTGAACGAGTGTTTATAGCCGTGTATTTAAGAAATCTTTCTAAAATAGTGTTTTTCATACATACCGCCGTTCAAAATTTTGGACAGTATAACACAAAAAGTCGTTCGATACTAATTCATATTAATAGAAAAGACAGTGCAGACCTAGGCCTGCACTGCCGTAAATATGAGGTGTCTAATCAATATCGATTAAAAATCGCTGATCATATCAACAAAATCGGGTCTGTCAACGAAGGGATTTCTGTTGTTTTGGAAATTCTGAACTCTGTCGTTGCGTTTCTTTTCGTTTTCGTCAACGGGGTCTTCTTTGTGCCATTTTTTCAAAGTCGCTTCTTCAGCATCGCTAATGTGCATATTATAGCGGATAGAGAAGTAGAACATACCACGAGCTGTGTTGCCGCGCTGTTCTTTGCGAACTTCGAATACGTCGCGGTCAGTTTTGCTTCCGCCTTGTTCCCAAGATGGATTTAACACAAAGCCAAACGGATTGTTGCCTCTGATACCGTTGGCTTTTGAATCTGCGGGGAAAAGATGGTGAAGGTCGCATTTTGCAATACCCTGAGCACCCTTAGACTGAGGCCATGAGTGTTCAATATTCATATTGGTTGCAGAAGGTTCTCCGGCTGTTTTAAGCTTTCTGCCTGTATAAACGCATTCAACCCAGCCGTCTCTATTGTCTAAATCACCAAAAACAAGGTCTTGAGCTCTCTGATAACCAACAGAAATATGGTTGTTAACGAGTTTTAACAAAGCTCTTTTCAAAGATTCATCATTTAAGCCCTGACAATTATCATACATATCATTACCCTTTTGCAGGTCTGCAACAATGGGCTTACCGTTTTTATCAACGGGATCAGTTAAATCGCCGACAGCAAAAGAATAAAATTGATTTATATCTTCGCGCAAACCAAAAATTTCGGTCTGGCACTGAGGAGCACGCTGTTCAATTTCGTCAATACGCAGCATAATCTGCTTATAAAGAGCAATTGGACTTTTAGCATTAGTCTGCTTAGGCTGCTTGTAAGTCTTGGTTTCTCTTAATGTGTTTGGGCCCGCAAAAACCGCTGAAGCCGAAACAAAAAACATTACAGCTAACGAAAGGAATACGAATCGGTCTAATACTGTTTTACCTGATACTGATTGGTGCCTCATATTGGCAACCCCCTTGTTGTTATACTCTTATACTGAATAAAACCATTCAACTAGTTCCGTGTTCTTGTATTATACTCAAATTTTATAATAAAGCGCAACCCTACACTGTACATTATTTTAATTTATTTAATAAATATCCATCGAAAAACTAAAAAAACATATAAAAAAACTATCAAATCAGCTTTTCACCGATATTCACCGAACGAAATTGCTCGGGAAAACCTTACAACAACTAATCCAAAAAGCGTCTATTTAAAAATCCGCTCAAACCCATCAAAAACTTCAAAGCAAATTAAAAATCATCATATTATCGACAATAAAATTATATTATCACATTTTTGTTGCATAATTATTATTGTTTTGATAAAATTATCATTGTTGATAGTTGTTTTAATACAAAATGATAACATTATCATTAAAAAAGAGAAAATTAAGCGGTTTTTGAGCAAAAAAATACCGCCAAAAGGCGGCATTCAAAAAATTTTAAATTTTTAACTAACTTCTAAGGCACAATCAAGCAGACTTTTACCGTTTAATTTGGGCTTTATCGCCAATAAGAAGCTTCAACGCAGATCTTTCTGCATCGTTAAGTCTCTGCAAAGCTAAATTAAGGCGGTCGCCGGATTTCTTTTCGGCGAACACTTTAATAAGCTCTATAACACGCTCTCGAGCATCACCCGAAACAGTTGAATGAGCCGAAGCAAGCATGCTTAAATCCTCGGGCTCAAAAAGCTCCAAAACATAGTGCAAAGCCTCGGGCAGCATTTCTTCTTTAAGCTTGGTATAAACATCAATCAAAGTGCTTACGCCACCGGAATGAGGCATCAGCAAAGAAGCTAACCCGATAGCATTTACATATACCCTATCATTGTCGCATTGCTTATAAACAGCGACCAATGAATCTAAATTCTTTTGAGAATACAAAGCATATAAAGCATTTAAGCGGACATCAAAGCTCTCTGAGGCCCTTAATGCGAGATCCTCTAAAATAACGCCGGTCTTTGCAACATCAAAGCCGCCTAATGAGGTAACAGCCATTAAACGAACTTCTGAAGCCTCATCACTCAACAAACGAGACAAAGATTCAGGCTCAAGACCATCACCGGCTTTCTGCATCGAGGAAGCCGCCGACTGCCTGACCCACTTATCGGGGTGGTTCAAACCCTCGCTTATCATAGCTGAGAACGGCAAATTAAACTCTGATAAATCAATAATTTTCAACAAAACCTGCGCGAAATCAGAGTCAGCAGTATCAAGAGATTTTATTACATCCACCAAAAGAGCATCATATTTGTTGCGCCACTCAAGACGAATCTGTCTTAAAGCTGATTCTGACTCATGATTTATCAATAGCCTGAGTAAAGGCTCACCGCCTAAGCGCTTTAAAGCCAATAACGATGTCTCAATAAACTGATAATTCTGATAATTATCAGTTTTTGAAACAGATTCTATCATCAATTTGATAATATCCGGAATAATATCGCGCTTACCTGCTTTTACAGCAATGTCTATGGCCTTACTCGCTCTCATTAAATCAGAACCCGATGACAGCAGCTTAGCCGCATCGTCTGCCAAGGTAGCTAAGGCATCTTCCCCGCCTTCCATTGTCTCTGAAATATCAGATAAAGCGGCCAGAAGATGACCACGGCAAACTTCGTTAACTTCAGGCAGAACCTTTTTAATGCGATCAAAAACCTTTACACCTTTGTCCGGGTGAAAATACAGAAAATCTTCAATTTTTTTAACAATTGCCAGCTGCAGTTCGGCATTAAAACCCTTTAGCGATTCTAATAATACGGCAACTGAATAACCGCCCAAATCGATAATATCGCATATGGCGTCATTCAATTTTTTTTCTGACACCTTTTCTAATCGCTTAACCGCCCTTTTGAGAGCAGGAAGATCCTTTGGATCAAGCTGTTTTTTAACTTTACTCTGTTCCATCTATTTTTACAAAACCTCCATTAAGTGCATAAGGCGTTCATGATCAATCTTTGCCATCTTTGTTAATTCTAATATTTTCTGAGTGTGACCCTTTAAACGCTCTTTTTGAGTGAAATTAAAACTGTCTTTTAAAATTAAAACAGGCAAAACCGCATACAAGGAATCGCTGCTCACTGCTAATTGCCAATAGTTCCAAAACTTCGCAAGCTTATTTCTTATCAATGAATTCATGGCAGACATGGCCAAAGCTTCTGCATTGCTCGGCTCAAAACGAATCACCAAATCGAACTCGCGCTGCGCCGAAACAAAATCGCCCGCAAAAAAGAACGCCTTGCCAAATAACATGTGATCTTCAATAAACCTGGGATGGTAATCACCAATCTTTTGCAAATATTTCATAATTCCGCGGCTGTCACCCGAAGCAAGGGTTAGCTCAACCCGCGAAATAATCTCTACCAAACTTTCCATGCCGTCAGAAAAAGAATTCCAAATCTTAAAAGCTATATCATAATTGCCTCGCAAAATGCAAAGCCGCGAATACCAGACAGCAAGCTCTTCGTCAAAATGATTGCTCGCAAACAGCTTCCCAAAAATCTTTTCAGCTGTCTCAAACTCATTAAGTCTTATGGCTGTATATGCATATAAAAATAATGCATGAACCTCATCGGGATACTCTTTTAAAACCATTTCGAGTCTTGAAGCAGCTTTGGCAAAATCTTTGTCGAACAAATCTAATTCAACCAAAGCCAACTCGAACTCGGGAGCGTGCCCCAAATCTCGTATCGAGTCTTTAAGTATAGTGCGCGCGGCATCAATGTCGCCCTTCATTGTTAGAGACTTTGCTAAATCGATACGATGCTTATACTTCTCGGGGTAATTTATAAGCAGATCAGAATAAATCTCTGCCGCCTTCTCGTATTGGCGTGACTGAAAATATATATTCGCAAGTTCATCTGCAATCAACAGATCGCCGGGCTCGCGGCTTCTTAATGCCTCAAATTCTTTTAAAGCAAATTCTAAGGTAATGCGCCCATCATACAAAGCATCTAAAACATCGTAAACTTCTGTTTCGTGCTTACTGTGCGTATCAACATAATTAGCCACCGAAGTTTTCTTTTTTAATACCGGAAGCCTTCGCACCATCTCATTGTATTTGTCCCATAATAAATCGGCATTTGGAATAGTCTCCATGGCCTTAGTGATTGTATCGGCCGCCTCTTGAATCTTACCCTCGTTTAAATTTAAGTCTGCAAGCATAATTATTAAGTTTTGATTGCATGGCTCAATTAAAATAGCTCGTTTTAAGGCAACCATAGCTTTTTCAATGTTTCCTAAGCGCATGTAACAAGAATAAACCCCAATAAAGGGATCAACAGAATCACAAGCAACATCGCAAGCCCTTTTGTAAACAGAAAGAGCTTCGTCAAAACGTTCTAACATTTTTAAATCGCCGGCCAGCTCTAACAAAGCACCTACGTCATCTGAGAGATATTCAACCAAACCTAAGTTGATTTCAACCGCATCTCGATACTTTCCGATTTGTCGTAATGATGAAGCTATCAGTCTTTTGACATCTTTATCGTCGGGACTTAGCTTATGAAGGCGAACAAAAACTTCTAATGCGTCTTCATAATCTTCAGAATATAAAAAAGCTTTACCTAAATTATAAAGAGCTAAAGTGTTGTCCGTGTCTTTTTCTAATACACGAACTAATAGCTCAATAGCACGATCTACCCATCCGCGCTGCAAACAAGCCGCACCGCAATTCAACAAAATGTCGATATTGTCGGGCTCAATCTTTAAAGCTTTGTCGTATTCTTGAACAGCGACATCAAAAAAGCCTCTTTGCTGAAAACCTATACCCCTTTGAAAAAATTCAAAAGCCGCATCGTTCATCAAAATTCCTCCTGTCGCTTAAGAGTACAACTTTTATTTTTTTGATTATTCTGGTTTTCTTTAAACTTTTCTAAGTTGTCAATCATAGCTGTGTAATTCTCGACTTCTTGAGGTGCGCATTCTTTAAACTTCGAATAAGCTTCGAAATATCGATAAAAAATTCTTGAATTTACCGAACCCATCTTGTTTTTCGCTATCAAAGCTTCGGTAATCGGAATCATAAAACTATCTTCTTTTCCCCATTCCCACTCTAAGAATGGAGTATCGAAATTATTCAAATAATCGCAATACAGAAAAAATATGGCATACGGGTCATATAGCAATCCCATGATTTCTTCTAAGTCTTCTTTTACCGGGCGACGATTGCTGATAGCTTTCGGAAGCCCAGCTGTTGCGATAACCGAAACACCCTCAACAGCAGCAAGACTCTTTAACTCAGAGGCAATAATATTACATTTTTCATTAAACCCAAAATTGTGCTGATTACGAAGTAAAATCTTAAACAATGGGTCTATAATAACAGCAACTTCTCCGCCACGTTCAAGGCGGGTTCGTCTTACGTGCTTCTTTATGTCGTCTATAAAAAGGCGCCCCGTAGACTCGTCTATTATTATCAAACGATCGCTCTTAGAGCCCACGACATTTAAGCCCTTCTGTCTGAGTTCTTCAAGGTCAGATCTTTCAGAATACGGGTTTTTAACGTAATCAATCGGAAGCTCTGCCGCCTGTGACACTATTTTTGCCGTCACATCTAAACGGTTTAAATCTAAGCTAAAATACAAAACCGTAAGCTCCGGATTCAAAACTGTTAAATCCCAGGCTAATTGGGTGGCAAAAGTTGATTTTCCCATGCCGACCCCGCCGGTTATTAAATAAAATTCTTTCTGAAAACCGTTGAGTTTTTCCATTAATATGGGAAAATTCGTTTCCAGTCCCAGGTAGCTCTGTCGCTTAATGCGCCTCAGATCCACCATTTCTTGCATTTCCTCAATATGAGATTCGAGTGTCTTCATATAACCAGTGCTGCCCTCTAAAAAAATCGAGCGCAAAGACTGAATACAATTACCTAACGTTTCAAATGAATCTTTATCATCGACCATAATTCTTTCGGCATATTGAATCATAGCCTTATGAGCGGTCATACGAACATTGCGGTCTCTAATTCTTTTAATCACAGGCTCAATGTCATCATACATTTTTACGCCGGGTTTTATAAACGGGTTCAAAAACAACCCTGAAACGCGGTTTTCTCCGCCAACTTTATCTAATTTACTCTTTTTTTCGTTTAACTCTTTATCATCTAAGATATACATCAAATTAGCCAAATTAAGAGTTTCTTCATCTTCAATCAGTCTTAACATGGCAGACAAAAGAATTCTGTTTGCCTCAAGACCCTGAAAATCATTTATGCCAAAATGGTTTTCTAATAATTGTCTTCCTATTATAACAGGTTCAAAAGCCAAGTTAGAAAGGACTGTCTCTTCATCAAGAGCCATTTCATTTAAATACCCGCTCAAATTGCTTGCGTTGTTTTTGCCTGGTTTTGCCACTTCAACCTCCGAATAATCGACTCATTCTAATGCCTTAAAGGTTCTCTGTCAATAGAGATAAACGGTAAAACTCAATTAGAGAAGCATATTAAAGATAAATCCTGATAGTTTGTCATCAATACCATAAATTAATTTAATTTATGGTATTGCATTTTAATGATTTTGAAATATAATATTCACTCGTGTGTTACTCAATTACAGGAGATATTTATGAAAAAAACTGTTTTTGCTCTCTTTTTGTCTATAGCGGCATTTGCCCTTCTTGTCGGATGCGGCGGTGGCGGTAGTTCAAGTTCTCCAACCACAGGCAGTCTTAAGTTGCACATTGTCGACAATAGCAATGTTCCACTTCCAGTTTCAGGCGCAACAATCATAATCAATGGTAAAGCAGAAACTGAAAACACCTCAACCCACTTGAGAGAAAACGTTGATGCCGGAAAAGCCTTCATAAAAGTCTCTAAATCTGGTTATTTAGCAACAATGAAATATGAACCAGTTAAAACAGGGTATACAACCGTAGCAACGATTACACTGGTTGTAACAGCCGGAAACATTATGACAAACACTATAGACCTGACTACTGCTCAACCGGCTGTAGAGTTTAAAGACGCACAGGCAAACAAACGAGTTACAATAGATTTTCCCGCACTAGATGACGCAACAGCCAGCCAAACGGTTGATGTTTTTCATAACCAACCCACCGACGATAAAGACGTCGTTGCATTCCCCGGCGTATTCATGGGTGTTCCCACAGGGGAAACAGAAGAAGTTCCATTCGAAACATATGGCTACGTTAACGTAAACCTTAACGGCGCATCTATCCCTGAAGGAAAAGTGGCCACTGTAACAATTTACTGCGACGCCGACACAGCTGTAGTGGCTCCGCCAGCAACAATGCCCCTTTGGTATTTTGATGAAACAGAACAAAAATGGAAACAAGAAGGCAATGCAACTTGGGATAACACATTAAAAGCATATGTTGCCCAAGTATCACATTTTTCTTGGTATAACCTCGACAGACCCCTTGGCAATGATGTACAAACCTTAGAAGTTTACGTAGCAAGTTATACACAGACTTATGATTTCGAAAACTGGGAAGCAGAACCCGATCTAACAAAAGCAAACCCCAGAATGCCAGGTTGCAAAGTAACAGTAAGAGCATCGTTTACAAGCCCCGGTGAATGGGAGAAAGAAACATCCGGTTGGTCAAGCTACATTAACAATACTTCTTGGCTAGAAAGCCAAGTTACAGACAGCGAAGGCAAAGCCACATTCAGAAATATTCCCGCCGGAAGAAATATTCAAGTTGACGTTGTTTCTCCCGATGGAGAAGAAAGAGGAGGCGGCAGCTATTACGTCAAAACCGACGGTTCTGCTTATATGATAGTTAACTTCGGAGGCTTCTCACACGGAACATTTAACAAAAGATAATTCCAACTATAAAAACTAAAAAACAAATAGCCTGCCAAAACAAAACATTTGGCAGGCTATTTTTTTAACAACTTTCGAAAATAATCCACGCTGGAAGCCGGCGTTGCAATCATCTATCCTTACCCAAACCAGCGAAAACTTACAACTTGCGCTATCGCACAAATTTTCGATTAAATGCCTGCTTCGGATTTGCTTTATCCGCGGCGAACGCACGAGAAGTGGGTTACAGAAGCGAATATTGGAGCGAGGGCCATAACATTCTGCGAAAGACGCAGCAAATGTTATGAGAGGGAATGCTAATTAGACTTCGCTTCAATATCAAGCATCGCTTGCTCGTCTTCAAAAACCCGCAAGATTGTTCCCTTCAAATGGTCTGCAAGAGCAGCATCTAACGAAATAACCGTTTCTTTCCAACTGCCATCAGGCATCTTCCGGCTGGGCATTCCAACAAAATAACCCTTTACAGATGTAAAAATCTGAAAATCACAAATAATCAGGGAATCATCGATAACAACATCAGCAAAAGCCAGCAGCTTATTCTTAGGGGCTTTGATACGCTGAATTTTTACGTTTGTTACCTTCATCAGGCTCAGAATTTTAAAATAAATTCGGTATAAACCCTGGTATCTTTTGGAGTCTTAGCTTCAGCGCCGTTTTCTGGACCAAATTCATTGTCGATACCAGCCTTAATCTGAACGTTCGGCTTGGGCTCTACTATACCTTCAACTTGTATAGTTTTCTCGGTTTCAAAAGTATCAATTGAAGAGTGCTTAAACGCTACTCTACCTTTTAAATTAGGCTTGAAACTGTATACCGCTTCGAGATAATAACTCGACGATACAGAGGTTTTCATTTCATCTTGTGACTGCAAATCGCCTTCAGATGCTCCTCTTATCGAGCCTCTAAAACCTTCACCAAAACCGCTTCGAGCTTGATAGCCTTTATCAGCATCTATTTGAGTAAAATACTTTTGCTCAAACTCGCCGTATATTTGCCAACGACCCGCATCACCCGATATAGAAAGCGAATTGTCTGATGAATTTTTGTATCCGATTGCGTTGGTCTGATAGCAATTGTTCAAGGTTATTACAGGCTCAACTCCTGTTTTTTCAGAAACAGTCGAAGTAATAGTGTCGTCAATATCTAAATGAATTTCAGAAGTCGGCTCAAGCATCGGATTCCCGAAAGTTAACTCGTAATGACGAGAAAATTCCGAATTTTTTTCCTCAACATCTGCAGGCGACTCAATTTTTAAACGAAAATCATAATCCAGATAAACTTGAGCCTGCAATGAACGTGGCAAAACCAGCGCACAAAGCGCCAAAACAAGAACAAAATAACGTTTTGCCATTCCTTTTTTCATAAAAAACCCAAATCTATATATCACGATTTTGTACAGTATAAACTTCTATCGGCTTTTTTTCAAGCATTATTAAAAAAAAATTATGCACAGACTATTTTACTTCAATTTCGTCCAAACGGGGTTTTTGTATTTTTCTTTTGCCAGATTTTCTGCCAAGACTTTTTCTTCAGGTTTTAAGTTTTCTGTTGCCATTTTATTAATTTTTAATTCAAGGGAATTGCTATAAGTGTCTGCAATTAAATCAGGCAGAGCAGCAATCTCTGACCTTGTCAAATAAGCGCTCAAAGACGCTATTTTTACGTTGTCAATCGCAGTATTTTTTTTCAAAAAAATCTTATCGGGCGGAAAAGTTGAAACAATAGGGATCGAACCATGTATTATCAAGCATTCGTTTTTGAAAAAACCGGCCGCTCCGATAAGTTTGCAATCATCAACAAAAATCGAGTGCCCCGCTGCTGCGGCATAACAATGTATTCTATTCGCTGATTCCGAAAGCATTTCATGAGGCGACGAAAATCTTGCCGGCACACCGGCCTTACAAAGAGCCTCAAGTAAAGGGCTAACAGCAAATTTAAACATTTCGATAAAAGTTGCCGCACCCAAATGCTGCTTCAAAAATTCTGAAGGAAATCCTAATGAAAAAGTATATTCATCATTGTGGTAAACCATTTTGCCGCCTGAAATACGCCGAATATAGTCTATACCGGCCGAATCTGCTTCGGCAAAATCCAAAATTGAAGAAATATGCTGGTTGTAACCAAAAGTCAGACAAGCCGGCCGCCAGCTATACAACCTTAAATACACATAATCTCGTTCATCGGCCAAGCGAAGTGACAAAGCCTCGTCAATAGCCATATTCATATGCCCGGGCATATAATCGTTCGTAATATAGCGCAATTCTTTTATTTTACTGTAACATAAAGCATTCATATTTTCATTATACATTTTTTTTCTATATTTTTAAAAATTATAGTTAAATTATTTTCACTTTGTGGCGAAAAAGGTCATGGATTTGTTTGCCTCCTTATTTTTCGGCCGGGTAATTTACCCGGTTTTTTTTTGCCAAGTACACTACGAAGCTAACCGCCCCAAGCAAATGAATAATTTTAATCAGCACAACAATGTGATATAATTTATCTAAAATTATTCAGGAGCCCCTTAATGACAACAGATTGCCACAAACTCGACACGGTTTTCAGAGATTTTCTTACACTAAAAAAACTCAGAAGAACAGGATGGCAGCTGCGAGGCATCAGAGACGGAGAATCTATCGCCGACCATTGTTTTGGGGTTGTTTTGCTTACTCACCTGCTCGCATCTGAAATAACTACTCCCCAAATAAATAAAGAAAAAGCAGTCGCAATGGCAATAATTCACGAATTGGGTGAAACGCGAATCGGAGATATTCCATACACTACTCTTAAATATTTCCCCGATAAAAGTAAAATGGAATACGATGCAATAAGCGATATTTTAGAACCTCTAAACACAAATACAAAAGAAGAAACTTTAAAATTATTTAATGAATTCGAAGACGCAAAAACAGTCGAAGCCCGCTTTGTAAAAGCCATCGATAAACTCGAAATGCTTGTAACCGCCGCCGAATACGAAAAAGCAGGTTTTTCGGGACTCACTGACTTTTGGGAAAACCCATTTACATTCAAAGTATTCGAAGAATTTGAACCATTGGCACAATACGCACAATACCTCTTAAACAAACGCAAACAAAGAGTAAACGGCGAACTTTAAAATGATTAAAATAGAAAACTTCACAAAAAAATACGCACAGACACCCGCCGTCGACAACCTGTGCCTCGAAGTTAAAAAAGGCTCTGTATTCGGCTTTCTAGGCCCAAACGGAGCCGGCAAAACCACCACACTCAGAACCCTTATCGGCCTGCTGCACCCAACAAGCGGTACAATTTATATAAACGGGATAAATGTTTTCGAAAACCCTGCAAAAGTAAAGTCAATAGTCGGATACTTGCCCGATGAAATATTTTTATACGAATATCTCACCGGTCGCCAATTCCTTAACTTTGTGGCCGACATTCATAAACTGACCGGCAAAACCGGACAAGACAGAATAGAGCATCTCTTAAATACCTTCGGCCTCATTGATGCAGCCGACGAACTAATCGCCAACTACAGCTTTGGAATGAAAAAAAAGATTGCCTTAGCCGGGACAGTTATTCACAACCCTTTACTGCTGATTCTTGACGAACCATTCAACGGCCTCGACCCCCAAGCGTCAAAAGATTTCGGCAACCTGCTTAAAGAAATGGTAAACAAAGATACCACGGTAATTTTTTCGAGCCACGTTCTCGAAGTGGTTCAAAAAACCGTAACTCACATCGGAATAATTAACAAAGGCAAGTTAATGATCAGCGCCACTCTAAAAGAAGCTTTACAAAAATACGATTCACTAGAAAACGCCTTTTTCACCCTCACATCGAAAGCCTCGAACCAATAAGCTTGTTTCACATGAAACAAAATCATTCTTCAACAGGCAAAACCCGCTTTTTTCTTACCCTTATTCGAACAGCCTGTTGCGAAACACTGTCGTCAAGCCCAGTTACGCTCTTGCTTTCATATAAAACGCCTAACCCCAAACGAAGCTCTTCAGCCGCCTCTTGAGTTAAGGCTGAAAAAGAGAAAAAGACCTCTTTTCCATCGCAAGATCTTATTATGCCCATCTTTTTATCGGCATCAAATTTTTCTATAACGCCCGGCATTGCGTCCGACAAAGATGGCTCAGACAATTTTTCTACCTGAACCGCA
Organism: Candidatus Rifleibacteriota bacterium; assembly: GCA_028689875.1. Lineage (GTDB taxonomy): Bacteria > Muiribacteriota > Ozemobacteria > Ozemobacterales > Ozemobacteraceae > MWDD01. The sequence continues at coordinate 16,458 of JAQVCG010000030.1, forward strand.
ATAGGGCTTAAATTGTCCCGAACCACCCCGAACTTCACCGCGTCGCCCTTATTTAAAACCACGCAGTTTTCGTCTTTTATAGCCGTATAATGCAGCAAAACCTCCGGGTAATCATCGCAAGTTAAAACGCCCATCCCCGTCTCGGGGTTATACCACTTCACAAAACCCTCAACATACGCATCAGGCGCCGGGTCATAGGTAATTTCTTCAACGGTTTTGCCGATTTCTTTACGAACATTCTGGATTTGTGCAATCAGCTGCACCACGTCCTCTTGGTTCGGCCGCATCTTCAAGCTGTCACGCAAGGTTTGCACAGCCAGCCCCAGCAAACGCCGCTTAAAGTAAACAAGCCCCAAATAAAGCAAGGCCGCCGAATCACCGGGCTTCAAACGCAACGACTCAAGCAAATACTTCTCCGCATCTTCATAAAGCTCCAGCTCATACAAAGCCGCTCCGGCACCGCGATGGTAATCGCCCTCATAAGGGTGTGCCGCTATCAGCTGCCGATACAATTCGTAAGACTCCTCAAAAAACCTTATCAGCGTGTAAATATCCGCCAGCTGCTCCATAGCCTCACTATTCTTCGGGTCAACCTTAAGGACCTCTTTAAATCCCTCTGCCGCATTGAGATAGTGCGTATCTGCGTTATCTTCATCGTGCAATTGCCTGTAAACGTCGCCCAAGTTTCTATGGAAAAAAGCCTTACGCTGCCCTGTGCTAAGCCCTTGCCAATAAGCGTTGACGGCGCTTTCTAATGCGCCCCCGAGACGATAAGCAAGTCCCAAAGACTCGTAATAATCAGGTTCTCCGGGATTGCGAGCTATGCACCAATTTATTTTTTCTATCGCAGACGTTAAGTCTCTTGCACTAATATCTTTAATTGCTTCTTCAAATTTTACGTCTATGTCTTCTAAGTATGCATTCAGTTTTTCATCATATTCTTCGCGTTTTTCTTCGTCGACCAAAACCTCAAAAGCCTCTTTTAATGCCCTCAGCTTAGGAATATTTGCCAAAGGTGAATCTGACGAAAATAATTCGTTATGCTTCTGCTTGTAAGCAGCTGCAATCTCTTCAAAAGAAGCAAAGTTAGAAACGCCAAGCAGATGATAGTAATTCTGCATATTTTTTTAAACCTTAATCTTGTAAGTGCAATAATTTTAACGATTTGTGATTCTTTTTACAAGTGATATATTTTTCCGAATCAAATCGCTAATTTTTTAATATCTGAAACCAAAGCTTCAACGTCCTCCTCTTTGGTGGCCCAACAAGTACATACCCTCACCACCGAAGAGTTTTCATTGTGCCTTGCCCAAAACTCAAACTTATATTTGCTCTGCAATTTTTCGACCACTTCATCGGGTAAGATAAAAAACTGTTGATTACTCGGACTTTCAAAAGCGCAATTAAACCCTTTGCTCACAAACGCATCACGAATTCTGTGAGCCATTTTAACCGCGTGTTCAGAAATTTTAAAATATAACCCGTCTTCAAAAAGTACAGAAAATTGAATTCCCAATAATCGCCCTTTTGCAAGCATGGCGCCACGCTGTTTCATAATATATCTGAAATCATTTTTTAAATTTTTATTGCTAATAACAACAGCTTCGCCAAACAAAGCACCAACCTTAGTGCCGCCAATATAAAAAACATCACAAAGCTCTGACAAATCTTTTAAAGACATATCTTCGCCATAACTTTGTTTCAAAGACGCTAATGCATAACCTAAACGTGCTCCGTCTACAAAAAGATAAAACGAACACTCTTTACAAGCCTTACTTATTTCTTCAAGTTCCGATTTGGTGTAAACGGTACCACATTCTGTAGACTGAGAGATATAAATCATCTTAGGCTGAACGGTATGTTCAAAGTTTGGGTCATTAAGATGATCTTTGTAAACTTCTCTTACCTGCGACGCTGTAATCTTACCGTTTGAACTTTCAACGGTCATGACCTTATGCCCGGTAGACTCAATTGCGCCGGTTTCGTGAACATTCACATGCCCGCTCTTAGCTGCTACAACTGCCTGATGAGGCCTTAGCGCAGAAGCTATAACGGTTGTATTGGTTTGCGTTCCTCCAACCAAAAAGTGTATATCAAGGTTTTCATTGCCGCAAAGAGACTTAATTATATTGCGTGCGTTCTCGCAATAAACATCTTCCCCGTAGCCGGGCGTCTGCACAAAATTTGTTGCAACAAGACGTTCTAGTATTAATGGGTGAGCTCCCTCTGCATAATCGCATTCAAACCTAATCATGTATGGCCTGCCTTTTAAGAACAAAAGATTACCGCAAACGGCGGCAAAATATTCTAACACAAATTAAGATATTGAAAAAGTCGCCTTGCTATTGTAAATTGATGAAATCAAAATGAAACTTAAATTTAATTTCGTTAAAACCATAGATAAATACGTTCTCAAAGAAATGCTTGAACCATTTCTCTTCGGAATGGCCTTTTTTATTGCAATCTTTCTGATAGACCTAATGATGGAACTCGTAAATCTGATTTTTGCAAAGGGCGTTCCATTGAGCGTTGTAGCGCTATTCTTTATTTATAGCCTTCCGCCAACTCTCGTTATAAGTTTTCCTATGGCCCTTCTGCTTGCAAACTTAGTCGGCTTCGGAAGAATGTCCTCAGACTCAGAAATAACGGCCCTAAAAGCCGGCGGCTACAGTTTTGGAAGAATTGTTGCACCTTCTATTGCGGCAGGCCTCTTTATTACAGGAATGACTCTGCTTTTTAACGAAAAACTTGTTCCGGTCGCAAACGAAAAATTCTCAAAGTTATTCAGACGGGAAGTTACACTTAAAAGACCGTTGCCCACAATAGCCGAAAACAGATTTTTTGAGGCTGGCCCCGGAAGAAAGTTTTTCGTCAGAAAATTTGATCAAAAAACAAAAGATATGTTTGGCGTAGTAATGTATGAAGGCCAAAGTAAAGGATTTCCACGGGTAGTTGAAGCAGAAAAAGCCAGAATCGACAACGGAGTTTGTTATTTTTGGAACGGCCGTGTTTCAAACATACACTTAAGCGGTGAAGACAGAAATTATACTTATTTTGAAGTTATGAACTATCCTATTGATACCCACTATGTAAACCCCGACCATGTTCCCGAAAACAAAAGCGCAAGAAACATGAGTCTGCCCGAGCTATATAAATTCATCAAAGAAAGCGAAATGCGCGGAATGCCCGAAAGAATTATTACGCAGCACTGGATAGAGCTTTGGTCTAAAATTTCTATTCCATTCGCAGCGCTTATTTTTGTGCTTATCGGGGCGCCGCTTGGCTCTCAAACAAGCCGTTCAGGCGGCGGAATCGGCATAGGAATGTCGGTTGTTATAATATTCATTTATTATCTGCTTATGGGTGCAGGAAAAGCCCTTGCTAAGGGAGCCTTTCTGTCTCCGTTTTTCGGAGTCTGGTTCCCAAATATAATAATCGGACTAGTCGGTATATGGCTAACATTCAAGGCTAAAGCCTAAAAAATAAAGAACAAGAAAGAACATAATCATGAAAAAGCAACTCGTAGCATTAATTCACAAAAAACTTGCAAAAACATTTGAAAAATACAATATTGCCGACTTCGATTTCATCGATATACAGGTTCCGCCCGACAAAAGCAACGGCGACTTTTCCATGAATGCGGCAATGAAACTGGCTAAGGTTGCAAAATGCGCACCCAGACAACTCGCAGAAGAAATGAAAGCAGAACTTGAGACCGCAACAGATTGGTTTGCCAAAATAGATATAGCCGGTCCCGGTTTTATCAATATGTATTTGACAGACACAATAATAGAAACACTATTTAATGAGAGAGTCTCAAAAAACAAAGTATTAGATATACAAAACGATAAACCCGAAGTAACAATAATAGATTACTCAAGCGTAAATATTGCAAAACAAATGCATGTAGGGCACTTAAGATCAACAATAATTGGTGACGTGCTTTCAAGAGTCATCGAAGCCCTCGGAAACAAAGTCATAAGACAAAACCATTTAGGCGACTGGGGGCTCCCCATGGGAATGGTAGTCTACAAAGCCAAACCCATAATTGAAGCGGCCGAAAAAGATGGCACCCCATTAGAAAAAGTGTTACCTTTAGCAAAGCTTGAGGAACTGTACAAAGCGGCCACCGCTGAAAGCAAAGACAATGAGCAGGTTGCACAGGCTTGCCACGAATGTTTGGTAAAACTTCAGCAAGGCGATAAAGAGCTGGTTGAGATCTGGCGCAAAGTAGTAAGAGTATCTATGGCCGAGGTTTATAGAATTTATGGTCAGCTTGATGTTAAGCTAAAGCCCGAAGACGAATGCGGCGAAAGTTTCTATAACAATATGCTCGCTGAAACAGTCGAAGTCATGAGAAAAGCCAACGTATTAGAAGAGTCAGAAGGTGCTTTGTGTATTTTTCTTGACGAATTCAAAAACAAAGAAGGGAAACCTTTGCCTATAATTGTGCAAAAAAGCGATGGCGGCTACAACTACGCAACCTTTGATTTGGCAGCGATGAGACACAGGACTCAAACACTGAAGGGAGACAGAATTATATATGTTACAGATGCTCGTCAGGCCCTTCATTTTAAACAAATTTTTGCAGCATCAAGACATGCAAAAATACTCCCGAATCCCGATGTTAAACTTGAACACGTTACTTTTGGGAGCATTCTCGGAGAAGACAACAAGCCTTTAAAAACCCGCAGCGGCGAAAATGTTAAACTTGCCGACCTTTTAAAGGAAGCTGTTGATAAAGCTTACAACGTAGTTAACGAAAAGAACGCTTCTTTAGATGAAGAAAAGAAACAAAATGTTGCTTTAATGACAGGTATCGGGGCCATAAAATATGCTGACTTAGCTCAGAACCGAAACAATGACTATGTATTTTCATTTGACCGAATGCTTGCTTTAAATGGCAACACTGCACCTTATTTGCAATATGCCCATGCAAGAATCTGTTCAATTTTCAGAAAAGGCAATATAGAAATAGAAGGCTTTAAAGGTGAAGTACATATAAGCGCACCCGAAGAACGGGATCTGATAGTTAAACTAATGGATTTCACACAGGCTGTTGTTACAGTAGCAAATGATTTACGACCGCATATTTTATGCAATTATCTTTACGAACTTGCTTCTATGTTCTCTTCGTTTTACGATAAATGCCCGGTTATGAGCTGTGAAAACGAAAAAACAAAAACTTCAAGACTTTCAATTTGTAATTTTACACGAAAAACACTTGCCGCCGGCCTTGATTTACTTGGAATAGCGGCACCAATGGAGATGTAAAAATGGCTTTGTGTCCAAAATGCGGAAAAGATACCGGGGTAGGCGCTTTCTGCGGGAATTGCGGCCTTACCGTATATGAAAACAAAAAAAACGATGCGGGTGCCTCTGCAAGTGAAATTTCGGCAGCAGCAAAGATTGAAATAACAAAAGCAGATTTGGACAAACTTGAAAAAGCATTAAAAAAGGCTCCGAATGAGCCTATAAGCTATGTTAATCTTGCCGAAGCCCAGCTTGCGCTAGGCAAGACAAAACAGGCTTATTCAACGCTCAGAGCAGCTAAGGCCATTTCCCCAAAAAATTCGGCTGTATTGAAAATAGCTGCGAAAATATACGAAGCTATGAATAGGCCTGAAGATGCCGCGAAGGCTCTGGCAGACTATTTAGAGCAAGAATCTGACAATATCGACGCAGTAATACATCTTTCTGAGCTACTCTACGACTTAGGAAAAAAGCAAGAAGCACTGGTTTGGCTGGGAAAAACACTAAAGAAAAATCCTAATAACCCGCAGGTTGTAATAAAAATTGCAAGCATTTACTTGAGCCTTAACAACGCACAAGAGGCTGAGAAATTTTTGAATCATTATAAAAAAATAGCAGGCGCTACATCTGAAATGTACATTTTAATGGGGCAGACCATGCTTGCACGAAAATTTTACGATGGTGCAGTAAAGAATTACTCAGAGGCAATTAAGGCTTTTCCAAAAGACGTAAGAATGCAAATAGGCTTGGGCAAAGCTTTTTTGGCAACTAACGAAAAGGGCAAGGCAATGCTTGAGTTTGAGCGCGCCCACGAAATTGAACCTAAAAATCCCGAAATACTTATAGAACTAGGGAAACTGCAATATTCGATGGGCCTAGATGACAAAGCAGAAAAAACTTTTGATTCTCTTAATAGCAACCATTTAGCTACAGGAGAAATTTTTCTGAATGTTTGTTTGTATTTTAAAGAGAGAAACGAGATTAATAAGGCTCTCAAACATATTGAAAAAGCGCATAAATTGAGCCCTTATAACCCCGAAGTTCAAAAAAGTTATGGAGAAATATTACTAAAATTAAAGCGTTTTGAAGAGGCCTGCCAAATTTATACCGATGCAATAGATGCAAACAAGAACTGCGTTTGGGCGCATAACGGCATTGTAAGCGCAGCAACGGCAACCGAAAATATTAAACTTAAGGCAGCTTCTCAAAAAGCCTTGTTGATAATTGAAGCAGAAAATGCCGAAAAATGGTGCGATTACGGCGAAACACTCATAAGAATGGGAAATTTCGACGAAGCAAAAGATGCTTTTGAAAAAGCTTCTAAGATAGACCCAACTTGCGTTAGAGCTTATCAGGCACCCGAGCTCATTAAGCTTGAGAAAGCACGTGCAGAAGGCGAAAAGCTATATAAACAAGCCAAAGAAGCTCTCGAAAGCGACTTCTTTATGACAGCAACCGAAAGACTTGAACGAGCACTTAAAATCATGCCAAACGAACCGGCTTGGGTTAAAACAATGGCTGAAATCGCCGTCAAAACCGCTGACATAAAGCGAGCCTCAATAATGCTTACAAAGCTTAGAAGCTTTGATGCTTCGGATTTTAAAGCAGCTTACACACTCGCAAGAGTTTATGAATACGAAAACAAATACGCTCTAGCAACAGATTTACTTACCTCAATAACAAGAGACCACCCGAACGAATTCGAAGCACACCTTATGCTTCTCAGAATTAAAAGAAGCCAAATAAGAAGCGTGGGCATAGACAAAGAAGTTTTAGAGGCAATGGTCAAAAACGCTGAACAAGAAATTTCGTTAAACCCGACTGAATCGCCGATCCCTCTGCTCGTAAGAGGCTATGCAAATTACATCTTTTCTTATAAATCAAGACATCAGGATGATGGATTAGCCGCTGCCGAAAGAGTCTTTAACGAGGTGCTTGCACGCTACGGAACAAACAACATTTGGGCAATAAAAGGACTGTCTCTTTGCGAAAGGCTTAGAGGAAACACAGAAAAAGCAATTGAGTACACAAAAAATATTGTTAAAAATTCTTCAGACTCAAAAAATCTTTATAATCTGGCAAGATTACACGAAAACTTTCAACAATACGGTGAAGCCAGAAAATGCTATAAATCACTTTGCGAATTGTTCCCTGAAAACGGCACTTACCGAAGAAGGCTTCTCGAAACAATCACAGAAATATCGAAAAACAGCAGCAAAAATGAATTGCTTAATTTGCTTTCTGAGCATTTTCAAAAAATGCAAAAAAATCCCGAAAACATTTGGCTTATATATGAAACCGCAATAGGCCAAGAACTGGCCGGAAACTTCTCTGCAAATCCAGATGAATGGATAAAAAGAGCTCTTCTTACCTGGAACAAAGC